>NZ_JBIVDY010000023.1:0-136609 GCF_044747365.1 Kitasatospora sp. NPDC090091 | reverse complement strand
ACTGGCGGCAGCAGCCTGTGGAGACGGTGTAAGACCTCAACGGAGCACTCCGGGCGGGCGGTCGTCGGTGAAGCAGGAAGTAGTCCCACCGCAGCACTCACGCGCAGCGGCTCAGCCGCGAGGCTGAGGGGAATCCCCCTCCTTCAGGAGGGGGAGGAAGTCAAGAACTCCCCGACCCGCATGCGGCCGAACCCGGCGGGCGGCGTCGCCGGCCTGCGGACGGCCCGCGCTTCCGTCTCGCCCTCCGCGACCGGCGGCGCCTGGAGTGCCCACCGGCCGTGGGAGGTGACCACGTTGCGCCGGCATCCGGACCGCTCAGCCGCGGCTCCCCGCGCCCTGCTCCGCTGCCCAGGTCCGCAGCCCGACTGCGGCCTCTTCCGGAGACATCGGGCCGCGTTCGAGATGCAGATCCTGGAGGTGGCGAGTGGCCGCACCGATCAGGGGGCCCGGAGGAAGGCCGAGCAGGTCCATGATCGCCTTGCCGTCCAGGGCCACGGGAACGTCGGGGAGCCTCCTACTCCGCTCCAACTCGGCAGCGGCACGGGCTGTTCGCTCCTGCTCCGCCTGGCGCTCCGCGTGCCACTCGTCGTAGGTTGCCGCCCATCGAGCGGTCCGTCCGGCCGACTGCCAACCGTCCGTGTCCTGCTCCCGGCCGAGCCCCACCTCCAGGAACAGGTCGCGGTGGTCCGCCTCCTCGGTGCTTCTCGGAACGACATCGAGCAGGGCGAGCGCGGCATTGATCGGCCAGTCGTCCCGTGGACCGGTGAAGTCCCGGGTACGGGCCGGACCCCACACCTGCGCGCCGCCTCGCCACACGGCGGCGCTCTGGTGTCCGTCCCCTCCGTGGAAGTCCGCCTCCACGTGGGCGATCGGCCCGCCCCGGGACCAGTGGCTCAAGGTCTGTTCGAAGGCCGGAGCCGAACCGGGCAGCTCCTCAAGGAGCCGTCCGGTGACGGGCACCAGCCCCATGCGCTGTCGGAGCGGGGCGACAGCCGCTTCCCGAATCCCGGCAGTCAGGCTCCTGAGCTGGTCGAAGCGTCCGATGACAGCGTTGAGCTCGTACGGCATCCCCGCAGGGTAGCGGTACGGCCGCCCCACGGAGGTGCGGGCCCGTCAGGGAGTGTGGACGCCGGACACGTCCCCGCCGTCGTGCATCCCACTGCGGCCCGTGAGGGCGGCGAGTCGGACGGACCACTCGCGTTCGGCGACGACGAGGGCACGCTCCAGCGTCTCGACGAGCACCGTCCGGCCCAACGACGCCACCGCCGGCTCGTCCCGGGCCTCGGTACCCGGGGCGGCACCGCCGCCCTCACGTACCCGGCAGGCGAGGTGCACCCGGTCCCCCTCGGGAAACGCGAACGCCATCACATCGTCGGTGCACTCCCCCCAATCCAGGAACACGCACCGTGCGAGTACCTCCCCGGCCCCGGATTCGGGCTCGCTGCCGGCGTCGTCGTGCATCCAGCTCTCGGCGACGCGGAACGACTCCGACGGCGAGGTGTACCCCGCCGGCGGAGCGGTCGGGGCGCGGAAGCGGCCGAGCTCGTCCTTGAGCTTCTTGACCAGCAGCGGCGGGTAGAACGCGTTGTCCCTCGCGTTCACGTGGAGCCGGCCGACGAAGACGTCGACGCACAGCAGCCCCGGGTCCTGTTCGACGTGGAACTCCAGGCCGAATCCGGTCCGCGACCCGAACAGCACGTCAACCTCCCAACCTCGGCGCGACACCCGTCACGCCCCGACCCCACCGATCCGGTTCCCATCATCCCGCCACCCACCCACACCGTCGGCCACTGCTCGGGGCCGGGGCTCGCCGATCGCCGGCACACCCGGGTACCGCCACCACGATCCCCGAGCGACGCGGTCGAACAGTCCGGAAGGCACTCGACGGCCGGATCGGGGATCCGCGGAGCCGATGGCCGGGCGGGGTCAGCCGGTCGCCGGGGGCCGGTCGAGGGCGTCGGCCAGGAGGCCGACCACCTCGTCGGTGAGTTCGGCGCGGTGTTGCCGGGCGAGGGCGAGGAGGTCGGCGGACTGGGTGGGATCGGCCCCGAGGGACGGAACCGGGCGGGTGTGCCAGGGCTCCGGGGTGAGGGCGCGGATCCGGCCGATGGCGTCGGCCCTGCCGCGGGCGGCGAGGCGCGGGTCCGGGTCGCCGACGAGCAGGAGCGCGGCGCGCAGGGCGGTGGGGCGGTCGCGGCGGGCCAGCAGCCGGTAGCCGGCATGGCGCAGCGCGGGCCGGTGGGGGTCGGCGAGCAGGTCCCAGAGCAGGTCGGCGGGCAGGTGCCGGGCGCTGGGGAGGAGTGCGGTGGCGGCTTCCCGGACGACCGCGGCGGAGTCGTCCCGCAGCAGGTCCGTGGCCCGGGCCGCGGGCAGTGCGCCGAGGCCGCGCAGGGCGCGCAGCACGTGGACACGGACCTGCGGGGCGGGGTGGTCCAGCAGGCCCGCGATCAGGGCGCCGTCGACCTGGGTGCCGGTCTCGGCGAGTCCGTCGATCGCGCCGACCGGGGGTTCGGTGGCCCGGACGGCGGCGCGGTAGTGGGCGAGGGGGTCGGCGCCGGTGCGGCGGGCCGCGTCCCGGGCCAGCGCCCGGACCGCCGAGGACGAGTCGTCGAGGAACGGCAGTGCGTCCTGGGGCGAGCCGGTGCGCATCAGGCCGGTCAGGGCGGCGGCGCGGACCTCCGGGTGGCGGCTGCTGGCAAGGCGGTGCAGCAGGTCGGTCTGGTTGGTCCAGACCGCCTGGCGGGCGGCGGCATCGGCGGCGTGGGTGCGCACCGCGCGGTCGCGGTCGGTCTCGGCGAGGGCGGCGAGTTCGCGCAGCCGCAGGCGGTGCGCGGTGGCGTCCAGGGTGAACCGCCGGACGCCCGGGTCGGTGGCGGCGAGCAGGCGCTCGGCCAGGGCCGAGTTCGGGTCTGCGAGCAGCGCGGCGACCAGTTGGCCGAGCGGGAAGGTGCCGCGCCGGCGGCGGTCCACCAGCAGGGCGGTGCGCACGGTCGTCTCGGTGACCAGTGCGGGCTGCTCGTGGAGCAGTACGGCCAGGCCGGCACTGGCCCGTTCGCGGACCTGCCGGACCCAGTCGGCGGTGCGCAGCACCAGGAAGGGCACGGTTTCGGGGGTCGGCCGTTCCAGAATCCGGCGCACGGCACGTTCGCGGGTACGGCCGTCGCTGTAGGAGGCCGCGAGGGCGAGCGTGACCGGGTCGGCGTCGGTACGGGCGATGGCGGGGCGGGCGACGTACCAGGATTCCCGCCGAATGCGGGCGTCGAGGCGCAGCAGCACGGCCGGATGTTCCGTCAGCGCGCGCAGGGCGGCGGCGTGGTCCTGCGGTTGGCCGGACTCCCCTACGGCGAGCAGCGCGTCGATCAGTTCCTCGTCGGCGCGCTTGTCGCGGGACGACGCCGCGGCGACGGCCGTCCGTAGGCGCGCCATCGCCTCGGTGGCGGCGGGCGCGGGCGCCGAGGCCGGCCGGGCGGACTCGCGCGGGAGCAGCACGGCGGGGTTGGCGCGGAGGCGGGGCAGGATGTTCACCCAGGTCATCCTGCCGGACGGGGCCGGCCCTGCGCTTCTCGTTTTCCGGGCCGGAGCGGCGCCGCGACAGCGGCTGCCGGCGCGGGGCTCCGGACGACGGCGGCCCCGCGGCGCCGCGCCGGTGGCCCGGCGCGGGATGCCGAGTCCTCGATGAGCGGCCCGGGGCGGTGGGAGGTCAGTAGAAGGTGTGGAACGGCAGGACGGAGAGCAGGGCGCCGGCGGCGGTGGCGAGGAGGCCGGGCCGGAGGGCGCCCCCGCGGCGGGTGAGGTCGGCGGCGGTCGGGCGGGCAGGGGCGCTCTGGCGGGTCTCCGGCGGGGCGGTGTCGATCTTGGTGAGCGAGGTCCTTCCGGCGAACTCGCCGCCCTGGCGGGGGTGCACGCGGACGTCCCAGAGGCGGGCGGGGTCGTGGTCGACCACGATGGTGCGGCCGACGCGGAAGTGGTCGAGGTCCATCAGGTTCACCACCGCGGTGGCGTCGGCGCGGTAGGCGGAGCGGCCGGTCGGGGCGACGGTGAGGTCGAGGCTCAGCGGTATGTCCGGCCCCTCACCGACGGCCCGGGAGGCCTCGATGCGGGCCACGGCGGTCTCCAGCCGGGGCGGTTCCGGCTTCTCGGCCAGGACGGACGGCCGGCGGCGGCCGCGGAGCAGGAGAGCGAAGCCGGCCATCGCGGTCCACGGCGCGAGGTTGGCGCCGATCACGATCAGTGAGACGCTCCAGCCGACGTCGGAGGCGAAGATGCCCGCGACGATCGCGCCGAGTTCACCGCCCAGCAGCACGCACAACAACAGTCCGACCCAGTACACCGCAGCATCCTCCACTCGTTGGGCGCGCATCGTACCGGCCGCCCGTGACCGCGAAGGTGACTGTGTGTGAGCGCATGCGAAGGGGCCGGCCCGGGTTCCCGTCCGGGCTACAGCAAGGACGGGGTGCGTTGTGCGGTGAGTACGGGCTGGTAGTAGCCGCTGGAGGCCGGGGTGTGCCAGGTGATGTCGGTGAATCCGGCCTCGGCCACGAACTCCGTCAACTGCCGGCGGGTCAGTGCCCAGTAGGTGGTGCGGCGGACCCGGACATCCCACGTGCCCTGCGCGGGGATGAGCTGGAAGTGCTCCAGGTCGTAGCGCTCGCCGTCCTCGTGCCAGTGCCAGAGCTGGAAGGTGATCACCTGGCCGTCGGGGGTCTCCGAGACCTGGGGTGGTGTCGCTGTGGGTTTGGCCCGGCGAGCGTCGTCGTAGGCCCGGAGGCTGATCACCAACAGTCCGTCGTCCCGGAGCACCCGTCGCATGCCGACGAGCGCCGCCCGGACGTCCTGTGCGGACAGCAGGTGCGGGAACGCATTGTCGGCGCTCAGGACGACGTCGAAAGCCGATGGCTTGAAGGGCAGCAGACGCATGTCTGCGGCGACTGCCGGAAGGCCGGCGCCGCGGCTCGCCGCTTCGGCGGCGGCCCGTGCGGCTGCAACGGGGCTCAGGTCGCTGCCGACGACCTCGTGCCCAGCCAGGGCCAGCCCGATCGCTTGGGTCCCGATGCCGCACGAGCAGTCCAGGACCCGGTGCGGTCCCGCCCCGAGACGCGCGCTCAGGAGCCCGCCCAGCACCTGGGCCTGGTGCGCGATGCTCGCATCCCAGTCCCGGAAGATCAGGTGGTAGTCGGGGGCCAGTTCGTCGTAGAAGTCCCTCACCGAGGATTCGGACATGCACCCCACCATAGTGCGCACTGCCGGGCCAGGCGCCGTTCGACGACTGAGCAACTTCGGCTTCGGCTCCGGGCTTCGGCTTCAGGGGCCTTCGTAGTACCTCATGCGCTCCCTGACCGCGTACGACCACTGAACCCTTGGCATCAGTCATCTGGGCCGTGTATCGAAGACATGGACGGGCCGGACGATGTGACGTCCAGGTCCGGCCCGTCCGTCCGCCGCTAAAGGTCCAGTTGGTACTGGTGTGTCGTGTGCGTGGGCGTGTAGCCGAGACTGTCGTTGATCTGCCTCATGTGCATGTTGCTGTCGGCGGTGTCAGTCAGGAGGCCGCCGAGGTCTGGATAGCGCCCATGGGCGTGTCGGATCGACTCGGCCTTCATCCATCGGCCGAGGCTGTGTCCACGGTGCTCGGGCAACACGCCGGTGCCGTAGTGCTGGCCATCACCTCTGCCGTCGCCGGGGACGACCAGCTCGGTGAACCCGGCGATCGAGTCGTCGGAGGCGTCGACGGCAACGACGGTGTGCAGGTGGTCGCCACGCTGTTCGACAGCCTTCGCCGCGGCCCGGACACGGTCCACGTCCCAGGTCACCGTGCCGTAGTCGGTGTCGTCCATGGGCATGTCGTCCATGGCGCGACGCGAGGCGGCGAATGTCTCGGCGAGGCCGTCGGGCACGGTTCCGTGCCATGACATCAGCCGGTAGCCGGGATGCGGACGCTCGATGATGCGGGCGACGGCAGTGGTGTCCACATCGGCCAGCGGCAAGCGGGAGAACCTCAGGGTGAGGACCTTCCTGAAGCCGCGCGCCGGCAGGAAGTGGTCGCCTGGCGATCCGGCCTCGGCCTGCGCGATGACGCAGCGTCGGGCATCGGTTCGGGCAGCGGCCACGGCGGCGTCGAGGAGCTGCGAGCCGACGTGCCGACGTCGCTCCGCCGGATGGACCTGGAGGGTCAGTTCGGCCAGGTGCTCCTGTCCGGGACTGTTGAACAGGCGCAGAAAGGCAGTTCCGATGGGGATGGAATCGGCGTCGGACGCCAGCCATGCAAGACGCCGGCCGTTCGCGCCGTGAGCGGAATCGGTCAGTGGGGTGATGCGAGACGACAAGGTGTCTCCGTCGTGAGGAGGCGGCAAAGGTCAGTACGCGGACTCGACTGCTGGGCACTCCTGCGCATGTGCTCCACACCTCCTCGTCGACAGCGCCGGTCCCGAACATCATCGGACGGCTTGGAGAACCTAGCCGGCCCATCGGATACTCGGCAAAGGGTTAACGAAGGACCGGTGCGAACGTGCGGTCACAGCCACTCGTTGATGGCCGCGACCAGCACGGTTGCCTCGTAGCGGACCGCCGGCGTGTCGTACCTCGTGGCCACGGACCGGTGGCGCTTGAGGCGATTGATGCCGCACTCGACCGCGTGCCGGCCCCTGGAGCCGACTGAGGACCCGGCGCCAGGAGCCGTCCCGCTGCCGTCGGCGGAACAGATCGTAGATCCGGCCCCACGGCCCGTACGCGACGGCACGTCCCGCCACGGAACCCCCGTCCGGATCCGGAACCGTATCCCGTCGATCAGCTGCCGCCGGAGCCAGATGAGCGGCCGCCCCGCCCTCGTCCCCTTCGGCAACAACGGCTCCAATATCGCCCACTGTCCGTCCGTGAGATCTCCCCGCGCCTTGAACCGTGATCATTCATCGCTCAAGATCGACTTTCGACACACGGCCTGATCGCCCTTCACGATGTTCCAGGACCCGTCCTGGGCATCGTGGAGCGCCCAATATCCCCAGCACCACGCCCCCGGCCAGACAGACAGTGCAACCCGTGACGACCAAGCCCGCCGCACAGAGATTCGGCGAGACGGAACGGTTCGTCTTGACGTGAGCGGCGCCGCGCTGCAGAGTTGAGCAACACAATACGAGACGGTTCGTCTCGCCGATCTCCATCGATCCGCCCAAGGAGTCCCGCTCATACGTACCCCGGCCGTTCCCGCCAGCCAGACAGTCGTGCAGCCCCGGCGCCCGGCGCGCTCCCGTCCAGCAGTCGACGCGTCGAACGCACCGGCCCTCACCACCCGATCCCACCGGCAGCCGCGCCGAGAACAGGGGGACTCACCCATGCTCCGCTCACAACTGTCCCTGCAGAACGTCACCCGCCGCTACGACGACCGCACCGTCCTGGACGCCGTGTCCTTCACCGTCAGGCCCGGCGAGAAGGCCGGGATCATCGGCGACAACGGCGTGGGCAAGTCCACCCTCCTCCGGATCGTCGCCGGCGCCGACCGGCCCGACCACGGCGAGGTCACGGTGGTCGCACCCGGCGGCGTCGGCTACCTCGCCCAGTCGCTGGCCCTGCCGCCGCACGCCACCGTCCAGAGCGCGATCGACCTCGCGCTCGCCGACCTGCGCGACCTGGAGGCGCGCATGCGCCGGGCCGAGGCCGCACTGGCCGGCCTCGCGCCGGAGGCGCTCGCCCCGGCCCTGGACGCCTACGCGGAGCTGGTCGCCCGCTACGAGTCCCGCGCCGGCTACGAGGCGGACGCCCGCGTGGACATCGCGCTGCACGGCCTCGGCCTGCCCGGCCTGGACCGGACCCGGGCCCTGGGCACGCTCTCCGGTGGCGAGCGGTCGCGGCTGGCGCTGGCCGCCACCCTCGCCTCACAACCCGAACTGCTGCTCCTGGACGAGCCGACCAACGACCTCGACGACCAGGCGCTGGCCTGGCTGGAGGACCACCTGCGCGCGCACCGGGGCACCGTCCTCGCGGTCACCCACGACCGGGTGTTCCTCGAACGCGTCACCACGACCATCCTGGAGGTCGCCGAGGGCAAGGTCACCCGCCACGGCGACGGCTACGGCGGGTACCTCGCCACCAAGGCCGCCGAGCACCGGTACCGCGTCCGCGCGTACGAGGAGTGGCGCACCGAACTGGCCCGCAACACCGAGCTGGCCGCCACCAACGTCGCCCGCCTCGACGGGATCCCGCGCAGGCTGCCGCTGTCCGTGTTCGGCCACGGCGGCTTCCGCAGCCGCGGACGCGGCCACGGTGCGATGAGCCGCGTCCGCAACGCCAAGGAACGCGTCGAACGGCTGACCGCACACCCGGTGGCACCGCCGCCCGAGCCCCTGGTCTTCACCCCCGACCTCGGCGGCACGGCCACCGCCGCCGACGCCGCACAGGCGGCACAAGCGGCACAGGCCGTGCAGGCCGTGCAGGCCGTGCAGGCCGTGCGGCCCGCGGCGGAACTCGCCGGCATCCGTGTCGCGGACCGCCTCCACCTCCCCTCCCTGCACATCGCGCCCGGCGAGCGCCTGCTCGTCACCGGCCCCAACGGCGCGGGCAAGACCACCCTGATGCGGCTGCTCGCCGGCGAACTGCAGCCCGACGAGGGCACGGTCCGCACCCGTGGCCGCGTCGGCCACCTGCGGCAGGACGCCACCGAGTGGGCCCCGGACCTGACCGTGTTGCAGGCCTTCGCCCACGGTCGCACCGGCGACCCGGACGACCACGCCGACGCCCTCCTCACACTCGGTCTCTTCCACCCGTCGGACCTGCGGCTCACGGTCGGCGCCCTGTCCTACGGACAACAGCGGCGAATCGAACTCGCCCGCCTGGTCAGCGCACCGGTCGACCTGCTGCTGCTGGACGAGCCCACCAACCACCTCTCACCCGCCCTGGTCGAACACCTCCAGGCAGCGCTGACCGACTACCCGGGCGCGGTCGTCATCGTCACCCACGACCGCCGCCTGCGCGCCGACTTCACCGGTTCCCACCTGCAACTCGACGCCGGACACAGCACTCGGCACTCCGCCGCCGGGCACCTCACCGTCCCGCAGCGCAGCGTTCGAAGGCGGACGGGCGCACGCGCGCTGACACTGGCGGCCAGTGCGTGACGTCGTCGCCTCCGGAGGCCTGCCGTGGACCTGGAGGCCGCCCGGCGGCCGGCCGGGACACTCCCCCGCCCGGGCCGGCCGAACCATCGGACGCTCAGGCCGCCACTCGGGCGGACATGTCCCGCACGACCGCGCGCAGCAACTGGTTGAACGCTGCGGGCTGCTCCTCGTGCGGCATGTGGCCGGAGCCCTCGACCACGTGAAGGCTCCCGTGCCGGGCCAGACCGGCCAGGGTGCGGGAGACCGCCAGCGGGATCTGGGTCTCCTGGTCGCCGTGAAGGAATGCGGCGGGCAGGTCGAGGGCGGGCAGCAGGGGGCGCGGATCGTAGCCGGCGGCCTGGGGGAAGAGGTTGTCGACGGCGGGGCTGGAGTCGAGGATCTGCGCGAGGGTGCGCTCGTGCAGCTCCGGCCCGACGGCCGTTCCGTACCAGGTGGGGACCCACTCGCGCACCGCGGTGGCGCGGTCGGAGGCGAGCCGGGCGGCCACCGCTTGCAGCTCTGCGGCCATGCCGGTGCCGGGCCAGTGCCCGGGGCCGTCGACGGACACCACACCGCCGACGCGCTCGGGCGCGGCGGCCGCAGCGGCGAGGGCGAAGGTCGCCCCGATCGAACTGCCGACCAGGACGGGCGAAGGGAGGTCGAGCGCCTCGACCAGGCCCAGGAGATCGGCGACGTTGCCGGCCATGGTGTGGCCGTCGTCGGGGCGGTCGGAGCGACCGCACCCCCGGCAGTCGAGGGCGATCACCCGGTGATCGGTGGCCAGGTCGGCGAACTGGGCCTCCCAGACCCGGCTGCTGGTGGCCCAGCCGTGGACGAGCAGCAGCGGGCGACCGGTGCCGTGGTCCCGGTAGAAGAGCTCGGTGCCCTGGACGGTCGCGTACGGCATGTCGGTACCCCTTCGGTTCAACGGTGCGGCGAGCCCGCGGTGCACGGACCCGCCCGGCATGGGTCCAGTCGACCGCTTCCGGGGCGGGCGTCCAAGACGCATCCGGCTCCTACACTCATCAGGCACCGTGATCAATCAGGGGGTTGGGCGTGGAGTTGCGGCAGGTCCGGTACTTCCTGGCGGTCGCCGAGGAACTGCACTTCGGCCGGGCGGCCGAGCGGCTGCACGTCGTCCAACCGACGGTGAGTCAGCAAGTGCGCCGCCTGGAGCGCGAGTTGGGTACGGAACTGTTCGACCGCACGACCCGCGCAGTGGCGTTGACGACGGCGGGCGCGGCGTTCCTGCCGCACGCCCGGGCGATCCTGGCGGCCGAGCGCGCCGCCGTCGAGGCGATGGCCGGGCACTGCGAGGAGCGGACGCGGGTCCTGCGCATCGGCACCAACATCGGGCTGGGTACCCGGCTGGAACGCCTGCTGGCCGCCCTGGCCGAACGTGCGCCCCAGCTGACGGTGGAGCTGCTCAGCACCCGGGCGCCGGTGCGCCTGCAACAGGTGCGCGACGGAGAGTTGGACGCCGCATTCGTACGCGGCCTGGAGCGCAGCCCGGGGCTCGACCTGCTGCCGGTGTGGCGGGACCCGCTCGTGGCGGCGCTGCCGGCGGACCATCCGCTGGCAGCGGCCGAGCAGGTGACGGTGGCCGACCTCGCGGCGCTGCCGCTGCGCATCGCGCCGCGCGAGGCCAACCCGCACCTGGTGGACCTGGTCACCGGCGCCTGCCGGGCCGCGGGTGTGGAGCCCGTGCTCGGACCGGAGTTCACCACCGACCAGGACACCCTGGCCGCGATCGGTACGGGCCGGCCCAGCTGGACGGTGTTCTACGCGTCCCAGGCCGAGGTCCTGCCGCAGGGCCGTACGGTCTTCCGCGCCTTCGCCGAGCCGTTGGCCCTGCAGACCTTCCTGGCGGTACGCCCGACCGCGTCCGCACGCCGGCTGGCGCCGCTGCTGGACGCCTGCCACAGCATCGCGGAGTCCCGGGACCCCTTCGACCCGCGACTCGGCATCCGGAGGAACGAGCGCGTCGCACAGGGCACGGCGCTCGGGGTTCGGATATGACTGCTCTGGCCACCCGAGTCCGAGGAGTGACGAAATGCCGGAGATTCCCCATCAGGACGTTCTCACCGATGAGCAGGCGCAGGCCTGGGAGGAGGCCGCTTACCTGATCATCAACGCACGGAGCGAAGCCGCCGCGATCCTGACGCGGGCGAAGGTGGAACCGGTCCCCGAGGAAGGCTGGTTCGGGAACCCGTGCAACGCGAAGCTGCCCTTCCCCCCGTATCCCCGCTGCGGATGCAGCGACTACAAGGGAGACGGCGGGCCCTGCACGACACTCATCCGCGTCCCCGACACCGGCCCGGGATCCCTGCACCCCCTGGTGCCCTGCAGCCACGCACGCACACAACACATCGAGACGTGAGTCGCCACCACCTGGACCACCGGCTGCCGGCGCCGCCCCACCTCACATTACCGGCCAGTAATTTGGCCGGTCATCACCTCCTCTGAAGGCTCGTCAGATCGCTACGATCCCGCAGTCAAACGATGCGGGAGTCACGTGGTTCGAGCGCCGAGCGTTCGAACGCAGGGGAGCAGCGATGGAACGGTCCAGGCGGAGCAGCGCACAGCGGACGGCGAGCGTGGTGCTCGCTGCGGCGGTCGCCCTCGGCGCGGGGGCCGTCGCGCAGCCCGCGGCCGCGGCGCCGGCCGGACCGGCAATGTCCGCGCACGGCATCGCGGGATTCCGGCTGGCCGACATCCCGGCGAAGGACGGCGTCGTCCTCAAGGCCGACGTCTTCACCCCGCCCCCCGGCACTCCAGGCGCCGACCCGCAGGGGCGCTACCCGCTGGTGGTGCAGCCCGCCAGCTGGGGGCAGAACGACCTTGAGTACGTCGCCCAGGGCCGTGCACTCGCCGAGGCAGGGTACGTCGTCGTCACCTACACCGTGCGCGGCTTCTGGGCCTCCGGCGGCGAGGTCGACGTGGCCGGGCCCAAGGACGTGGGCGACATCTCCACGGTGATCGACTGGGCCCTCGCCCGGACCCCCGCCGACCCGGAGCGCGTCGGCATGGTCGGCCTCTCCCTGGGCGGCGGACTCACCCTGCTCGGCGCCGCCTTCGACCCGCGGATCAAGGCCGTCGCCTCGCTCAGCGGCTGGGCCGACCTGACCGACTCGCTGTACAGCGGGCAGACCCGGCACCTCCAGGCGGCCGCCGTCCTCGCCGGGATCCAGGCCCCGACCGGCCGTAGGAGCCCCGAGTTCGCCCAGGTGCTGGACGACCTGTTCGACAACCGCGACCTGCCGGACGTCATCCGCTGGGCCGACACCCGCTCCCCGGCGCGTTACCTGGACCGGATCAACGCCAACGGTACGGCCGTCCTGCTGGCCAACGCCTGGGGCGACAGCTTCTTCAACCCCGGCCAGATCACCGACTTCTACCAGCGGCTGACTGTGCCCAAGCGCCTGGAGCTGCGCCCGGGCGACCACGCGAGCCAGGAGTTCACCGGTCTGCTCGGCCTCCCCAACGCGGCCTGGGACAGCGCGCGTTCCTGGCTCGACCAGTACCTCAAGGCAGCCCCGGCCGACCAGCGCCGGCCGGTCGACCTGGAGGTCCGTCCCACCGGACGCCACGAGAGCCACTCCGACTGGCAGTCCGTCGCCACCCGCACCGACCACCTGGCCGTCGGCGCCGATACCCTCGGCGGCCCGGCCGCCGGCGACTGGCGGAAGACCGTGCTCGGCGGCCTGCCGTCCGGCGCGAACGCCGGGGTCACACTGCTGTCCGGCGCCGTCGACCAGACGCTGCACCAGCCGCCGACCGTGGTCGTCCCGCTGCTCGCCCGCCCGGCCGCCGGCGTCTGGCAGTCGGAGCCTTGTCCGCAGGGCCTCTCCGTCCGGGGCGCCGCCCGGCTGCACACCTCGGTCACCGCCTCCAGCCCCGACGGCACGGCGATCGCCTACCTGTACGACGTGGACGCCCTCGGCGTCGGCCGGCTGATCTCCCACGGCCCGCAGAGCTGGACCGGACGCACCCCGGGCCGGCCGTTCCCCCTCGACGTCACTCTCTTCGCCACCGCCTACGACGTCCCGGCCGGCCACCACCTCGCCCTGGTCCTCGGCACCCGCGACGCCCTCTACGGCGGCACCACCCCGCTCGGCAGCACCGTGACCTTCGCCTCCACCCCGGAGGACCCCGCCGACCTGGCCCTACCTCTCCGCTGAGCGCCGCAGCCGCTAGAGGGGTGGCGGCACGGCCTTGAGGCCTTCTCCACGGTAGAAGGACTCGTATTCGATCTCGATGGACAGCCGATGGGCCACGATCTCCCAGAACCAGGAGTGCGTGGCCTCTTCGTAGTCGTCGAAGTGGATGAGGTACTGACACTCGCCCATGGGGAAGCTGACGCCGTCGAAGAGCGCGTACATCTTGGGCACCGCAGGCCAGTCTGCCGACAGTGCCTGAAAGGTCCGGAAGTCCCACTGGCCCAGTGGCTGTCCGTCCAGCTTCACCGTGGTTCTGGTGATCAGCGCGGGCCCGAGGCCGACGTTGGCCACCTGTATTCCGGTGATGCCTCCCTCGTACTCCTTCACCTGCCGGATCTGCAGGTGGGGCCTCACAGACTTCCGGTTGTGCACCCGAGCCGCTTTCGCCTGGCTGAGGCTGACCCAGAGCGAGCCGATCGCCACGACCGTGGCAGAGGCGGCGATAACCGTGTCGGAGTCCATTGCATCCCCCTTGCCCCAGGTCTCCTTGGTCCGCGAGGACCAGTCAAGCCCACTCCCCGGCTGCGACAACAGGTGCCGTCCGAGGGCGCGCGCAGCGGCCGGGGCGCACTCCGGCGGAGGCCTGAGCTGCCTCACGGCCCGAGGGCGACCGAGGACACCGCAAGGCCGCCGCTTCACCGCGCCGACTGTGCGACCGGCCAGTCGGGGAGCGATCGCGCCGTGTGGATCACCAGTGGTCTACCCGTGGGTCGGCGAGCAGGACTTCAGCGCTCCTCCCCACGGAGCTGCACCAGAGCGGCAACACCACCAAGGCACCCCGGTCCGGCCGGTGCCAGTAGGCGCAGTTGCGCTGTAGTACGACGAATCCGCTCGGCCCGGTTGGCTCTCCGGCTCCGGCCACGACCGTCCGGGCCGAGCGGGCTAGGAGTGACGCACGCGAGCCTGACCGGCAGCCGGTTGCGGCGGCTCGGCCCCTTCACCGAATAATGAGGGCATGATCGACTCCCCTCTGCGTGTCGTCCTGGCCGAGGACTCCGTGATCCTCCGGGACGGCCTGGTCGAGCTGCTCACCGCCCGCGGCTGCACCGTCGTGGCGACCTGCGGCACGGCCCCCGAACTGCTGGCCGCGGTCGGCGAGATGCGTCCCGACGTCGCCGTGGTCGACATCCGGATGCCGCCCACCCACACGGACGAGGGCATCCGCGCCGCCGTCGAGCTGCGGTCGACCGTGCCGGAGGTCGGCATCCTGGTGTTCTCCCAGTACGTCGAGACCGTGTGGGCGGCTCGGCTGCTGGCCGGCGGCGCGGCGGGCGTCGGGTACCTGCTGAAGGAACGGGTGGCCCGCACCTCGGAGTTCGTGGAGGCGCTGCGGCGGGTGGCGGCGGGCGGGACCGCGCTGGATCCGGAGGTGGTCACCCGGTTGATGGGTGGCGGACGGCGCAGCAAGGTGGACGCGCTGACCCCTCGGGAGCGCGAGGTGCTGGAGCTGATGGCGCAGGGCCACTCCAACCGCGCCATCGCCGGCCGCCTGGTGGTGTCGGAGCGGGCGGTGGAGAAGCACGTCGCCGCCGTCTTCACCAAGTTCGATCTGGTGGCGGACGGTGGGGACAACCGCCGGGTGAAGGCGGTGCTCACCTACCTGGCCGAGAACGGGGGCTGAGGCGGTCTCAGAGTGAGACCGGCAGTTCGGCGGTGACCACGGTGGGCCCGCCCTGCGGGCTTGCGATGTGCAGGGAGCCGTCGACGGCGGTCAGCCGTTCGCGCAGGCCCGCGAGGCCCGTACCGCCGCCCGTTCCGGCGCCTGCGGCCGCGCCGCCGCGTCCGTCGTCGCGGACCGTGAGCCGCAGCCGCCCCGCCACGGCGGTCACCGTCAGCTCGGCGGCGCGGGCCCCGCTGTGCTTGGCGACGTTGGTGAGCAGCTCGGCGGCGCAGTAGTAGACGGCCTCCTCGATCGCCGGGTCGGGTCGTTCGCGCAGGTCGAGGCGGACGGCGACCGGTACCGGGGCGGTGTCGGCGAGGCCGGGCAGCGCCTGGGCGAGGCCGCCGTCGAGCGCGACCGGGTGGATGCCGCGGGTGAGGCGGCGCAGTTCGACGATGGTCTCGTCGGTCTGGGTGCGGGCGCGGTCGAGCAGGGTGCGCAGCCGGCCGGCTCCGAAGGCGGCCCCCTGGGGGTCGAGGGCGTCGTCGGCCAGCGAGAGCGTGATGGCGAGGGCCACCAGCCGGGCCTGGGTGCCGTCGTGCAGGTCCCGTTCCAGGCGGCGGAGCCGGTCGGTGTTGGCCGCCGAGAGCGTGGCGCGGGCGTGTTCCAGCTCGGCGACCCGCTGCTCGGTGCGGGCCGGACCGAGCAGTCCGCGGGCCAGACGGCGCTCGGCCGCGCTCGCCGCGCGGATCGCGCCGGGGACGGCGGCGGCGAGCGCGGCACCGAGCAGGACGGCGACGACGTCCAGCCGGTCGGCGGACCGGCCCGGCTCCAGCAGCCGGGCCCAGAGCGGGAAGCCCAGCAGCCAGCAGCAGCCGAGCGGCAGCAGGACGGCGGCGGCGAAGCCCAGCACGCCGAGCGGCAGGCGCAGCAGCAGATAGAGCAGGGAGCGCCAGGCCACCGTGTCGCCCAGGGCGGTGCGCAGCCGGCCGAGCGCGCCGGGGGGCCGGTGCCGTGGACGCGGCGGTTCGACGACGGCGCCGATCAGTCGGGTCGTCAGCTGTCGGTGCAGCCCGCCGAGACCGCGCGCCGCTGTGAGGCCCAGGGCGACGAACGGCAGCCCGAGGACGGTGAGGGAGAGCAGCGTGCCGGCGTACAGGACGGCGAGGGCGTAGAGGCCGCCGGCCAGGGCGAGCGGGAGGCCCGCGGCGGCGAACAGCAGCTCGCCGCCGCGGACGGAGAAGTACGGCCGCGCGGGCGTCGGCGCCGCGGCGCCGGGGGTCCCCGGCAGGTGCCGGTCAGTCACGACCGCCCCCGGCCACCAGCGCCGCCGCCGGGCCGGTGGTCGCCCGGAGGGCGGTGAGGAGGACCGCGGGCACGGTGAGCACGAGCGCCCCGCCGGCGATCCAGCCGCAGGCGCCCGCCGGGACGGCCGGCACCGCGGTGCCGGTGACCGCCGTGCTGAAGGCGGCCGAGGCCGCGGCGGCGACGCCCGCGCCGAGCAGCACCCCGACCGCCGCGGTCAGCACCGCCTCGACGCCGAGCACGGCCAGCAGCCGGTGCCTGGTCGCCCCGGCCAGCCGCAGCAGCGCGAACTCACGCCGCCGGTCGACGGTGAGGGCCACCAGGGTGTTGACGGTGGCCACGGCGGCGAAGCAGACCAGCATGGCCAGTTCGGCCTGGCGCAGCCAGATGTCGCCGGCGGACGTCACGCTGGAGGCGGCGGGACCGGTGGCGAGCCCGGCGGAGAGCCCTGCGGCGTGTGCGGTGGCGCGTTCGGCGGCGCGTTCGGCGGTCGTCGTCATGATCATCATGGTGCCGGACAGGCCGGTCAGCAGTGCCACCGGCACCACCGCGGCCGCCAGCCGGTGGGCGTAGCCGCGCAGGTTGGCGTCGGCCAGCCAGCCGGTGCGCGGCGCGGCCGCCCGGAGTGGCGCGCCGAGTCCGGCCACCAGGACCCGGGCGGCGAGCGGGCCGAGCAGCGCGACGGCGACCAGCAGGACCAGTGAGCCGAGCAGGGCCGCCTGCCCGGCCTTGTCCAGCTGGTCGGCGGGGCGGGTCGCGGCGAGTCGCAGCAGCAGGACGCCGCCGGCCAGGACGGCCGTGCCGGCGAACAGACGTGCCACGCCCGTCCGGCCGGGCTCGGCGGAGCTCGCGGTGAGGGCGGCGGCCGGGGTCGTCCGGGTGATCCGCCGTGCCCCGGCCGCGGACGCGGCGAGGCCGACCAGCAGGGCCGCCGCGAGCGCGGCGAGTGCGGGCAGCGGTGAGCCGGGCACCGTGAGGTCGGGCGCGGCCATGTCGCGCCGCTGCAGTGCGGTGAGGAAGCGCTCGGCGGCCAGGTGTCCGAGCGCCCAGCCGGGCAGGGCGACCAGCAGGGTGGTCGCCAGCACCTGGCCGCGCACCAGCCGCCGGATCTGCCGTGGCGTGGCGGCGGCGGCGCGCAGCAGCGCCAGCTCGCGGTGCTGCTGGCGCAGGGCGAAGCCCAGCGCGTTGACCACCACGAAGAAGGCGACCAGGACGGCGATCTCGCCGAACCCTGCCGCGATGACGCCCACGCCCGGCCCGGTGGCGGCCCGGGGCGTCCCCACCGGAGCGGTGAGTTCGGCGGCGAGCAGCGAGCCGAAGAGGGTGACGGTGGCGAGGGCCAGCAGCTGTGCGGCCGCGAGTCCGGCGAACGCGGCGGGGCGGCGGCGCAGTTGGCCGAGTGCGACGGCGGGGATCGGCAGCACGGTGCTCACGCCTCCGTCCGGCTCGCCGGGAACGGTCCGCCGGTGGTGCCCAGCCGGCCGAGTCGGTCCGCGACCAGCGCCGCCGTCGGCCGCTCCAGCTCCTCCACCAGCAGCCCGTCCGCCAGCAGCAGGACGCGGTCCGCGTACCCGGCCGCGACCGGATCGTGGGTGACCATGACGCAGGTCTGCCCGCTGTGGTCGACCCCGGCCCGCAGGAGGGCGAGGACTTCGTGCCCGGTGGCACGGTCCAGGGCGCCGGTGGGCTCGTCCGCGAACAGCACGTCCGGCCGGGCGACCAGGGCTCGGGCGATCGCGACCCGCTGCTGCTGGCCGCCGGAGAGCTCTGCGGGGCGGCGCCGTTCACGCCCGGCGAGCCCGACCTCGGCGAGCGCCGTGCGGACGGCCCCGCGCTCCGGGCGGGAGCCGGCCAGCCGGAGCGGCAGCTCGACGTTCTGGGCGACGGTCATCCCGGGCATCAGGTTGAACGCCTGGAAGACGAAGCCGATGCGCCGCCGGCGCAGCGGCGCCAGCCGGCGTTCGGGCAGTCGCGAGATCTCGGTGTCGCCCCAGTGGACGCTGCCGCGGGTCGGGCGGTCCAGGCCGGCGAGGCAGTGCAGCAGGGTCGTCTTGCCGGAGCCGGAGGGCCCCATCACCGCGGTGAACGTGCCGGGCGCGAACGCCACCGACACCCCGCGCAGCGCGCGGACGGCGGTGGCGCCGCGGCCGTAGTCGCGGTGCAGGTCGGCGGCCCGTGCCGGCACCGCCGTTGCTGTTGTCGTGGTCGCAGTCGTGGTCGTCGATGTCGTGGTGGTCGATGTCGTGATGGTCGCTTCGGTCATGTCCTTCATCCTGGACACGGGAGGAGCGGGTTTCGATCGTGCAGGCCCCCGACCTGGGGGTTCGGAAAACCGAACCCCGCCCCGACCGGGACCGGAGCGCGCGGCTGCGGGGCCGCGTCTTCTATCTCCAACCTGCATTGTTCCTAGAATGGCCCGATGGAGGACATCGACGCGATCGCGGTGCTGCAGGATCCGGTGCGGCGCCGCCTGTACGAGTACGTGGCGGCTCAGGCCCGCGAGGTGAGCCGCAACGAGGCCGCCGAGGCGACGGGGGTGGCACGCACACTGGCCGCGCACCATCTGGACAGGCTGGCCGAGGCCGGGCTGCTGGACGTCGCCAGCCGCCGGCTGACGGGCCGCTCGGGGCCGGGGGCGGGCCGCCCCGCCAAGGTGTACACGCGGTCGCAGGCCGAGCGGTCGGTGTCACTGCCCGCCCGCGACTACCGCACGGCCGCCGAACTGCTGGCCGAAGCCGCCGAGCAGGCCGGGCTGGACGTCGGGCTGTGCGCGGCCGCACGCCGCCGGGGCGAGGCGCTGCGCGGGTCCGCAGCGCCCTGCGGCGACCTCGACGAGGCGATGGAGCTGCTGGCCGCCCGCGGTTACGAACCGCACCTGGAGACCGTCGGGAGCGCCGAAGATGTCGAAGACGCCGCGGTCCCCGGGGGGACGGCAGAGGGGACGCCAGGGGCGGCCGCGCACGTCGTCCGGATGCGCAACTGCCCGTTCCACGCCGTCGCCGAGCGCTTCCCGCCGCTCGTGTGCGGCATGAACCTCGCGCTGCTGGAGGGGCTGCTCGGCGCGGACGGCCCCGTCCGCGCCCGCATGGACGCCCGGCCGGGAGAGTGTTGCGTGATTGTCGAGGCTTCTAAAAACAAGATTGATTGACATAGAAACGGGGACCGTGCTGGGATGACGCCATGACCTCATCCCCGCACGCCTCCCACCTCGCCCAACTCAACGTCGCCACGCTCCTCCACCCCATGGACGACCCCCGGATCGCGCCGTTCGTCGAGCTGCTCGACCCGGTCAACGCCGCCGCGGACGGCGCCCCGGGCTTCGTCTGGCGACTCGTGGAGGACGGGGCCGGCGACGCCACCGGCCTGCGCCCGGCGGGCGAGGACGTCATCGTCAACATGTCGGTGTGGGAGACCCAGGAGGCCCTGTGGGACTTCGCCTACCGCAGCGGACACCTTGAGGCGCTGCGGCGGCGCCGCGAATGGTTCGACCGGCACGTCGAGGCCCACCTGGTCCTCTGGTGGGTCCCCGCCGGCCACCGCCCGGGCCTCGACGAGGCCATGGACCGCCTGGCCGACCTGCGGGCGCACGGCCCCTCCCCCCGCGCCTTCACCTTCGCGTCCTCCTACACCGCCGCCGAGGCCGCCGGCCACCCGGCAGGCCGGCCCGAGCCGGGAGGACCGGGCTCCGCGCCCCGTCGGGCGCAGTAGGGTCCGGTGCATGCTCCTGTGGATCAACGGCCCGTTCGGCGGCGGCAAGACCCAGACCGCGCACGAGATCCGGCGACGCCTCGCCGGTAGCGTCATCTGCGACCCCGAACACGTGGGATTCGGCCTGCACCGGATGATGCCACCGGCACTGCGCGGCGACTTCCAGGACCTGCCGGCCTGGCGGCAGGGCGTGTTCGAAGTCCTGGACCGGGCCCTCACCGATCACGACGGTGTGGTGATCGCGCCGATGACGGTCGTGGAGCCGGTGTACTTCCGCGAGACCGTCGGCCGGCTGCGGGAGCGCGGCCACGACGTCCGGCACTTCACGTTGCTGGCCGACCGCGGGACGGTGCTGCAACGGCTGCGCGAGCGCGGTTTCGGGCACGTCGTGCAATTCGTGGCCGGCAAGGACGCCCCGCTGCGCCGGGAGAGCTTCGCCCTGTCGAAGCTCGACCTGTGCCTGGAGCGCCTGCGCCAGGAGGAGTTCGCCGAGCAGGTGTGGACCGATCGGCTCACGGTCCCGCAGGTCGCCGACCACATCGCCGCAGCTTCGGGGCTGACCCTCGCGCCGAACACCGAGAGCGCACTCAGAGGACGCGTCCGCCGGGCCTGGACAGGGGTCAAGCACATCCGGTTCGACTGAGCCCCCCGCCACCGCCACCACAGGGGCCGCCGTTGAGTGGACACCGGCCGACCCCCCGGGTTCAGTCGGTGGCCGGCGGGAGCGGCCTGAGGACGGCGGCGTCGGCGATCACCCAGGCCGTCGCCCTGTCCTCGCCCCAGCGGGTGTCCGCGATCCACGGCAGTCCCGGCCCCGGGCGGCGCCGGGCCGTGACGAGGGCCGAACGCCATCCGCCGTCGATGCGGAGCCAGGCGAGCCGCCAGCACCGGTCGGCGCCGTCGGGATCGGACGTACCCGCGAGTTCACGGGGCACCACGACCGCGTCCTGCCAGCTGCCGGAGTAGGGCGCGGCGGTCGGCGGCGGGCCGGCGGGCTCGCGCACCGGGCGGATCCGCTGCGGGTCGAACAGAAACCAGCCCCAGCCCTCCTCCCCCGGCGCGGCCCCGCCCTCGGCCCACCGCACGTGCACCACCCACATCGTGCTGCCGGGCGGGCGCCGCCACACGGTCAGCATCCCGGGCCGCCACCGCCCGCCCAGCCGGATCTCGACCAGGCGCCACCGGCGCACGTCCCGAGAGGCGCCGGGCAGCGTCATCAGCTCACGGGGAGCGCGCTCGGCATCGCCGGGGGCCGCCTCGGGGCGGACGGCGCGGGAGAACGGAACAGCGGAGGTCACCACTCCAAAGTAGTTCGAACAGACTTTCGACTCAAGTCTTCGGGCGCAGCATTCGAGCAGGTCAGCGGGCGGGCGGTAGGTCGGCCCCGGATCGGTGCCCCGTTCAGGGCCTCCCGCCTCGACGCCACGCAGGACCCGTACCGCGGCCGTCCGCCGCCCTCCCCTGCGGGATCCGCACGCCGGGGGAGGCGATGGCACGGGCCTGCCACGAGGCTGCAGCCAAGCCTTGCGGCGCAGGGTGGGCATGACAGAGGATCAGATCCACCCGCCATGATCGACTTCTGCTCGGTCACGGCGTCCAGACGATTCTCTTCCGACCGGGGGTACCGATGACCACGCACGCAGACAGCCGGCACGACGGCGGCGCCGAGGAGGCCGGGCGCCGGCCCGGCCGCCGGGCGCTGCTCGCCGGCATGACCGGGGCGGGAGCCCTCGCGGGCAGCATCGCCCTCGGTACCCGCACGGCCTCGGCGGCGCCCGCGGCGGTCACCGCCGGCCCGGCCGACTACGTGGTCGACGTCATCGCCAAGGGAGCCGACGCGACCGGCCGCACGCCCAGCGACGACGCGTTCCGCAGCGCAGCCCTGGAACTGCTCGGGGGCGCCCCCAAGACCGGCTACTCGCCCAAGAAGGTGCTGCTCGTCCCGCCGGGCACGTACCTGCTGACCCGGCCCGACTCGCTGCTGCCGATCACCCACGGCACCGACAACCCGGGCGTGATCGACGGCATCTCCATCAGCGGGTACGGCAAGCGGCTCTCGCGCATCGTCTACGCGCCGACCACCCCGAACACGGTCTTCTGGACCAACGACGACCGCTACAAGAACATCCGCTTCAGTGGTCTGACCTTCGAGGGCCGCGACGCCACCGCCACCTTCAACCTCGCGCTCTCCTCCAAGGGCAAGGGCGTTCAGGACACCTGGTACACCGACGTCGAGTGGCACGGCACCTGGAAGGCCGGCATCGTCCTGGACGGGCCGGCCGGCACCTCCAACCTCAACAGCGAGATGGGCTGGGACCACTGTCAGATCAGCGGCTCCTACGCCGACGCCTTCCTGGTGATGGGCGGCAAGCCGGCCGAGGGCCAGCAGGACCAGTTCCTCAACTACTGGTTCCGTGACTGCAAGGTCGAGTTCCAGTCCGGCATCTTCGTGCGCAACGAGCGCGGCGGGTCGATGAACTTCATCGGCGGCTCGTACATCCTCGTGGACGAGAACTCGACCGGCACCTTCTTCAAGCTCAACGCCAACAACCCGCGCAGCGACTCGGTGATGCGGCTGTACGCGCAGGGCATCCGCTTCGAGGTGCGCGGCAAGGACCACAAGGTGATCGACTCGGCCTGGTACAAGGGCACCATCACCTTCGTCTCCTGCGACGACACCGCGAACTCCTTCAAGCCCTTCGCCGACGAGGCCACCCCGCACGTCTACCGCTTCAACGCGGTCAACCCCTCGCGCGGGCCAATGATCCGCTACCAGGACTGCGCCCTGCTCGGCTCCCACCACGTGACGACGGGCACCGTCACCACGGCCGGCAAGGTGCTCTACGACGGCTGCCGCTTCGCCGACATGACCACCGCGGCCACCGCCCTGCGCTGGACCGGCCCCACCCCCTGGTACGAGTTCCGCGACTGCCTCGGCGAGGGCGTCCGCATCCCCGACGTCAAGGCCTCGTAACCGCTCGTCCCGGCCCCGCCGCCGCCGCCGCGCCCGGCTCCAGGACGTCCCGCTCGGTCGACGTCCTGGGGCCCTCCGTCGGCGCCGGTCACCGCCTCGTCCGGGCGGGCTGCCGCGAGTTCCGCCAACATGGGTGGCAGTGAGCGGGATCGCCGCGGGCGGGACGGTCGGCGGGTGCGTGGAGGTGGCGATGAGAGTCGTGTTCGTGCACGGGGCGTGCGTGCGGGACGGTTCGTGGTGGTGGCACCGCACCGCCGGGCTGCTGCAGGAGCGGGGGGTCGCGAGCGCGACCCCGGCGCTGCCGAGCTGCGGCGAGGCGGGCCCGCCCGGCGGCGTCGACGGTCCGGGGCTGCCCGAGGACGTCGCCGCGGTGCGGCAGGTACTGGAGGCGGGCGACGAGCCGACCGTCGTGGTCGCCCACAGCTACGGCGGCATCGTCACCGCGGAGGCCGCCGCGGGAATCGGCTCGGTGCGCCACCTGCTGCTGGTCTCCAGCTACCTGCCCGAGATCGGGCAGAGCTTGTCGGACTTCGGCGACGGCAGCCCCGCCCCGTTCCTCGACGTCGACCCCGGCGCCGGCACGTTCGGTGTCCGCCCGGAGCTGCTCGTGGACACGTTCCTCCAGGACTGCGACCCCGAGGTCCAGGCCCGGGCGGCGGACCACCTCGCCCGGCAGAGCCTTCAGGTGACCGGTCAGCCGGCCCGGGCGGCCGCATGGCGGCAGGTGCCCTCGACGTACCTCGTCTGCGCCCAGGACCGGGGCACCCCGCCGCGGCTTCAGCGCGAGTTCGCCCGCCGGGCCGGCAGCGTCGTCGAGCTCGACGCCGGCCATCACCCGTTCCTCTCCCGGCCGACGGCGGTCCGGAACCTGGTGCTGAGCCTGTGACGACGCGAAGGTGCGGGCGGCGATGCGTCCGGACAGGCTCTCCGACACGCCCTCCGCGAGGCTGACGACCGACACAGGCCGAACGGACGGATATGCATCAGTCGGCTACCGGACGAGCCCGCGATGAATTGACGCACTACTCACACGAACCTTCATGTCCCGAGTCGCCGCGCACGCCCTTTCGAGAGCCGGCCACCCGGGACAAGGCCGGCCCCGCGCGCGTCAGGCCTCCTCAATGGCACCCGCCGCACTCCCGGCGGTCAGGACCAGCCAGCCGAGGACGGGGACGCCCAGGGTGACGAGGAGCGACCACTGCGCCGACATGAGGAAGAGGGCGACGAAGAACGCGGAGAAGACGACGAAGACGGCGATGCTGAAGGGGAGCGCCTGCAGGCCGGAACGCCGCCAGGCCGCGCCCTGGGCGGTGAGGGCCGATCCCAGGCCGGCCAGCAGGGCCACCTTGAAGGCGGTCAGCCAGGGAGTGATCGTGTTCTGGGCGCGGTGCCCCTGGTAGGAGAGTTCGGACACGCGCCCCCGGAAGACCGACAGCTCCACGTCCGCGCCGATCTCCACGTCGTCGTAGAAGGCCTTGCCGACCGCGTAGCTGTGCTTGGGGGCCGTCTCGCGCGCCACGGTCAGCTCGTAGCTCGTGTCGTCGTCGCCGCGGTAGACGAACCGATCCGTCACCTTGCCGGTCTCGCGCAGGAGGCAGTCCGTGCCGGGTGTGGCCGCCGCCGTGCCGCACACCGGGGCGTGGTGGTAGGCGCCCACCGCGTCGTAGCCCTCGACGAACCAGGTGAAGCCGAGCACGGTGGTGGCCAGCCCGGCCACCAGGAGCAGGGCCTGGGTCAGCACGCGGGCAGCCGGTCCGGCGATCCGTCGGAATCCGCCGGGTGGCCTCGCGTCCTTGATCAGCGTGGTCATCGCAACCCCCCTCGATCACACCCCCCGGGCACCTCCCCGATGCCCGGCAACGATGCTTTCAGGGACATCGCCGTCAAGGGGAGGGGGCCGACGCTCTTGTGACGAACTTGTGGAAGTCCGATCGGCGGAGAGGAGACCGGCACAGATCTCGGTACGGTCTGCGCCGAAAATCCGACTGATACGTTGACCGCATGACAGTGGCATTGATCGACTCCGGTTTCGGCCTCCTCTCGACCGCCGGCTGGCTTCGGCATCTTGCTCCCGAAGTCGATCTGCTTCTGCTCCTGGATCCCGAGGGCGCACCTTGGGGTCCGAAGACGGCCTCCTTCGTCACGGACCGCCTGCTCGCTGCCGCCCACCTGGCCGTTCAGCGCGGCGCCAAGGCCATCGTGGTCCCCTGCAACACCGCCACCGTCACTGCGATCGACGTCCTGCGCGAGACCTTCGAGCCGCGCATTCCCGTGATCGGAACCGTCCCGGCCATCAAGCCGGCCGCGGCAACCGGTCAGAACCTCGCCGTGTGGGCGACCGAACGGACCACCGCAAGTGCGTACCAGGAGCGTCTGATCGCGGACTTCGCGAACGGTATGCCGGTCGCGCAGATCGCGTGCCCGGGCCTGGCCGAGGCGATCGACCACGGTGACACGGCTGCCGCAGCGGAGGCGATCGCCGATGCAGCCGAACGGACCCCCCGGAATTGCGACGCCGTGGTGCTCGGATGCACGCACTACCCCCTCGTGGCTCCGGAGATTCTGCAGAGCCTGCCCGCCGGAACCGCTTTGTACGACAGCGCGGAAGCGGTTGCCCGCCAGGTCCTGCGGCGAACGAACCGTGACGGGGAGACGGGGAGCCGCCTCGGCTCCATCGACGTGGTGCTGAGCGGCCGCCCCGGCCACCTCCCGGCTGGCGCGCACGCCTATCCGGTGGGCCGCGCCCTGGCCACCGGGGCGCGCGTACCGCGCGAAGCTCTCCTCTCCGCCACCACCCGGGCCCCGGCGACCGCTCCGGCGATCTGAGCGGAGCCCCTCCCCGGGCCTGACGTGTCGCCGAATGCGGTTGCCTTCACGCCGGTTGGAAGAACCCGAGCATCCTGCGGCCGGCGTCCGGCGACGACAGGATCCCCTGGACGTAGGCGGACTGCCGGCCGGCAGCACTGGTGCGTTCGAACATCTCGCGTTCGTATTCCCGGACGGCGGCGAGATGGTCCTGCGGGTGCGCGGCGAGCGCCAGACCGAGCAGGGCGCCGTCCAGCAGCGCCATGTTGGCGCCCTGCCCCACCGGCGGCATCAGGTGCGCGGCATCGCCGAGCAGCGTGACGCCCGGCGTCGACTGCCAGGTCAGGCCGACCGGGAGCGTGGTGATCGACCGCGGCACGATCGTGTCGCCGCCGGCTGCGATCAGTGCGGTGACCCGCGAGTCCCAGCCGTCGAACAGGTCGAGCAGCCGCTCCCGGGCCGCGGCCGGATCGTCGAACGGGATCCCGCTCGTGGCGAACCAGTCCTCGGCGGTGTTGTGGAAGCTGAGGTAGATGCGCACGCAGCCGTCGCCGTTGCGCTGCGCCGACAGGGACTGTCCGTTGCCGAGCACCCAGAAGTTGCCGCGCCCGACCATCGCCGCGAGGTCGGGGTGGGTGCGGTCGATGTCCGGAATGCCGAGCTCGACGACGTTCTGGCCGGTGTGCACCGGCCGGGCGTCGGTGAGCAGCGCGCGGACGCGGGAGTTCGCGCCGTCGGCGCCGACCAGCAGGTCATAGGTCCCACTGCTGCCGTCGGCGAAGTGCAGCAGGCCGTTGTCGGCGGATTCGAACGCGCTTCCCCAGCGCACCGTGCCTTGAGGAAGCGAGTCCAGCAGCAGGTTGCGCAGATCGGCGCGGTCGACCTCGGGCCGGTCGAGCGGGGCGTCGTCGGGCGTGTCCTCCTGCAGCAGCAGGGTGCCGTCCGGCTCCAGAAGGCGCAGGTCCTGGCCCGCACGACGGGCGATCGCGTGGAACTCGTCGATCAGGCCGGCCGTGCGCATCGCCTGCTGCCCGGTCCCGGAGTGCAGGTCGAGCATGCCGCCCTGGCTGCGTGCGCCGCGGGACGATTCACGTTCGTGGACGACGGCGTCGATGCCGTTCATGTGCAGCACGCGGGCGAGAGCCAGGCCGCCCAGTCCGGCTCCGACGATGGCGATGGTCATGAGTTCCCCCGATTCACCGTATCGATCGATACACTGTATTCCCCGATGGCACCGTATCACTGACGATGTATTGTCGGCGGCATGTTGGTGTGGGAGCGGCCGGAGCCGCTGGATCGACCGTCGCCGGCCCCGCTGAGCCGCGAGCGGATCGTACGGGAGTCGATCCGGCTGGCCGACGCGGACGGCCTGGAGGCGGTGTCACTGCGCAAGGTCGCCGCCGCGCTGAACGCCGGGCCGATGCGGCTGTACGGCTACATCGCCACCAAGGACGAGTTGCTCGACCTGATGGTCGATGCGGTCCACGCCGAGATCCGGCCGACCGGGGACGGCTGGCGAGAGGTGCTGCACTCTCTTGCCGAAGCCACCCGGCAGGCCGCTCACCGGCACGAATGGTTCGCCGACCTGATCGGCGGGCGACCGCAGCTCGGGCCGAACACGCTGGCGAGCGGGGAAGCCGTGGTGGCCGCGATGGGCGGCGTCGACCTGGACACCGCCGTGCCGGCGATCTCCGCGGTCAACGCGTACGTGATCGGCGCGGTACGCCGGGAGATCACCGAGCGGCGCGCCGAGCGGGCCACCGGGATGGACAAGAAGCAGTGGCAGGCCGCCTTCGGGCCCTACCTGGAGCGGACCTTCGCGACGGGCCGGTTCCCCGCGCTGGCCACGGTCGTCCGCGACGGCCCCCACCTGGACGCCGACCAGACCTTCCGGGCCGGCCTCGACTTCCTCCTCGACGGCATCGAAGCCCGCGTCTCACTCTGACGCGTGGTGCCGGCCCGGCCATGGGGAGGCCGGCGAGAGACGGCAGCCCTCTAGCGGCAAACTGTCGGCTGTGGTAGGCCGGACAGTGGACGAACAAGCGGGCCGCTGCCTCCTGTCCGAAGCCAGGTGACCACCATGGCAGCCATTGAGTTAGTGGCATCGAAGATCGCGGGGGCCGTGCTGAGCGCGGGGGTGAGGTCCGTTCTCGGAGCGACGGTCCCGGGCCCGGGTGCCGGCTTGGTCTCCAACCCTCGACGGCCACGTCTGCGCCTGACCAAGCCCAAGAAGATCGAAGCCGAAGATGTCAACTGGCTGGCGAAGTCGCTGGAAGGCCCTCTCACCGAGCTTGCTCAACGGGAATTCGTCAGTCTGTCGGACAACGAGAGGGAACGCGCCCAGGAAGCCGCGTGCGAGGCGTTCGTATCGACGAAGGTCGACATCTGGGAGGTCGACCTCGATCCGGAGTCGTACCGACAGCAGGTCCAGCAGTCCGCCGAACCCGTCCTACGCCAGGCTGACCTGTCGCACGTGGGAACCGACTACTACGAGCTCATCATCCGCCAGCTGAGCCTGCACATCGTCCAGTTCGTCACGACGTGGCCCACGTTCGCCGCGCGCATCGAACTGGAGCAGCTCAAACGCATTCGCGGCGTCGCCGAGGCCGTGGCACACGTCTACACACTGCTGGAGACCGGGACCGCAGTCGCCGATCTGGACTTCGAGGCCAGGTATCTCGGACTCGTGGCGGACCGACTGGACAGTCTGGAGATCTTCGGCGTGGACCTGGCGGATCCAAGCAAACGCACCTACGACCTGACGACCGCCTACATCACGCTCAGTCTGGCCGCGGCCGAGGCGGATCAGCCTGTCCAGCGTTCACGTTCCGCCGCAGCCGTCTCCGGGCTGCGCGCGGAGACAGCGATCTGCAACTTCAAACGCGTATTGATCCGAGGGGACGCCGGCTCCGGAAAGACGACGTTGATGCAATGGCTTTCGGTCAGTGCGGCCAGACACCATCTCGACGAGGAACTGTCCGAATGGAACACACTCGTGCCGTTCGTCCTTCCGCTCCGGAGGTTCGCCAATGGAACGCTCCCTCAGGCGAACGAGTTCTTTCCCGAAGTCGGAACCATCCTTGCCGGCGAGATGCCCCGGGGATGGGTCAACCGGATCCTCGATGCCGGCCGGGGGCTGGTGCTGATCGACGGCGTGGACGAGATTCCCGCGAAACAGCGAGTAGAGGTCCGGGAGTGGCTCCAGGATCTCGTCGACACCTATGACAAGTCGTTCTACCTGATCACCTCTCGCCCAGCTGCGGCAGAGAGCGACTGGCTGAGCGAGCTCGGCTTCAGCGCACTCGACATGCTCCCCATGAGCAAGGCCGACGTGGAGGCCTTCATCCGGCACTGGCACCAGGCTGCCAGCAGAGCGGAGCCAGACCAGACGGAGTCCGAAGCCCTGCACATGCTGGAGCGCGACTTGCTGGGGCGGATAAGAGCGGAAAGACAACTCGCACGCCTGGCCTCCAACCCGTTGATGTGCGCGCTGCTCTGCACGTTGAACCGAGACCGTAATGCCCGGCTGCCCCAGAATCGCATGGAGGTGTACAGCGCCGCACTGAACATGCTCCTGCTGCGCCGCGACCGTGAGCGCAGGCTCGACTATCCGGAGATTCCCCACCTGGGCGACTCGCAGAAGAAGTCGATCCTGGGAGACTTCGCGTACTGGCTGATGCGCAACGGCGCCTCGGATTCCTCCGAGGACGAGGCCGTCGAGCAGGTCAAGATCTCGCTGAAGTCGATGCCCAGAGTGCGAGCCGCCCCGCGCGAAGTGCACGAATACCTGCTGACGCGAAGCGGCTGCCTACGCAGGCCCGCGGCCCATCGTGTCGACTTCGTGCACCGGACCTTCCAGGAGTACCTGGCGGCCGGACGCATCGTCGAGCGGAACGATCTCGGCCTTCTGGTCGCCAATGCCCACCTCGACCAATGGCACCAAGTCGTGGTCATGGCGGCGGGCCACGCCAGGCCCGAGGAGAGGTCCAAACTCCTCGGTGACCTCCTCGACCGAGGGGACGCAAACCCATCGACTCGAAGCACGTTGCACCTCCTGGCTGCGGCATGCCTCGATACTGCGGGTGAGCTCGATCCGGATGTCTACGAGCGCGTCAGGGCGGCCACGAAGGAACTGCTGCCTCCCCGTCGCATGTCCGACGCGAAGGCTCTGGCTGCAGCGGGCGAAATGGTCATCCCCCTCCTACCGAGGTCCAAGATGACTGCAGCCGAGGCCGCCGCCACGATCCGGACGGCAACCACCGTGGGCGGCGACGCCGCACTACAGCTGATCGCCGCCTTCGCCCGCGACAGCCGCCTGACGGTTCAGCGCGAGCTGGCCCGTTCCTGGGATTCGTTCGACGCAGAGGAGTACGGCCGGACTGTCGTCGCCGCGAATCCGACGGCCTGGCGCGAGATCAGCGTGGGTTCTGAAGATCTGCTCCCTGCGCTGAGGTACGCCACGGAGCTCAGGAAATTGTCCGTCCTTTGCCTGATATCGAACTCCGGCTGGCTGTCACAAAACCCTGGGCTGGTCGACCTGGATATCTCATACGCTAACGGAGCATTCACCTTTGCGGCCCTGCAAGGATGCCCGGGACTACGCCAAGTTGCTATTCGCTATGAGCTCGACAAGGCCGATGTCGGAAGTCTCGCAGGAATGCGACTCAACCAACTCAGACTAGAGTGCCAATCATATTCTGGAGACTGGCCCGGATTCCCTCGGATGCCAGATCTGCAAACGCTCAAGATTCTCGGCTACACAAACGCCGACCTCATATCCGCCCCCTTCAACCTGCCGAATCTGAGAGATCTGGAGGTGACCGTCTCAGGGTCCATCGAGAACATTGCGGAAATCGCTCGAATGCCGCAGCTGACACGCCTAGGGCTTCAGGTGGTACCACCATTCCAATGGCTCGGGCTCGTCGCCCGCCATGATGCAAAGGGCAGCGGAATACGGGATATTGGAGCACTTGCAAACTCGCCAAACCTAAGACGTATCGACATCATCGACCCATTGGCCGAACGCTTCGATTTGAGACCGTTCCTGAGTCGACAAGAACTTGAGATGTCCATCCACCTGCCTGCCACGGCGGAGATCATCGGAGCCGACGACAAGCGGGTATCCCGCAGGCGCAGCGTCTCTCTCTGGGCCTCCATCGACGAATGCCGCATAGTGATCAACTCCGGGCTGTCCTGTAATTGATCTCCGACCGGGCTGCCCTGATTCTGCCGACGGCCGGCCAGGACGGCGGAGGGTAGCTCTCGTGGGGGATCGTGATCGTGCGTGTGGCTGACGCACTGTCGTTGGGGTTCGGCAACGGTGGGGTCATGCCGATCACACGTCTCGCCCTTCCGCTCGGCGACACCGAGCGTCCCGTCCCCGTTTGGGCCCTGAGGCTGGCCAAGGCTCTCCCGTTCATCGTGCTGCCGCACTGCCTGTGGCGGCTCCCGTTCGCCGTCGGCTTCACGATGGGCACGGTCGAGCCGCGCCGCCCGCAGCTGCCTTGGTGGGCGCCGGCCTACGTCGTCGGGCTCAGTGTGCTCACCGAGGCGCTGTGTCTGCTGACCACTGGGCTGGTGGCCGGCTGGGGAGAGCTGTTCCCGCGCTGGATCCCGTTGGTCGGCGGCCGTCGGGTGCCCCCTCCCGCCGCCCTGATCCCGGCGGTCCTGGGCGGCCTGGCCCTGGTGGCGATGTTCGGCCTCATGCCGCTCGCCTGGGCGGGCATCGTCCCCGAGGTGGGGTTCAGCAACGGATGGTGGATGGCCCTGGCCCGGGTGTGCATCAGCCCGGCGCTGCTGTGGGGTCCGATCGTCCTGGCTCTTGCCTGGGCCTACTACCGGCGCCGCCGGCCTGCCTGATGGGCCTGGAAGATCCTGCGAGACTGCCGCCGCAAGGGCGACGGCGTCCACCACGCCATGCTCGAAATCGCCCGCCTGCACGACCTCCTCCAGGCCGCGTTTACCAAGCGCCGGCAGCCGGCGAACTGTCTCTCGACCGCCCCGAAGATCAATTACGGGACAGGCCTTCGCCCGAGACGGTGTTCTCGGCCGGCACCCGCGGATTCCGGGGCACCCCGCGTCCGGCCGGTCTCGCCACTCACCCGCCCACGACGCGGAGGCGGGCGGCCGTCAGGTAGCCGCGGTGGGGTGGGAGTTCGAGCCAGAGGCCCGGAGGGAGATCGCGGCCCAGGGCGTCCTGGACGTCGGTGGCGGGGTGGCCGAACAGGTCGATGCCGTCGAGGACGACCGGGGTGGCGCCCAGCCCGCAGGAGGCTGGCCGGGTGCGGCTCAGCACGACGGTGCGTAGCAGCAGTTCGGTGGGCTCGGAGGCCTCGAAGTCGATCTCGTTCGAGCAGGCTGTCAGTTCGACGTCGCCGTGGCGGGCCCAGGTGGCGTCCAGCATCGGGACCGCTCGGGCGTCGTCCAGCGTGGCCAGGGCACGGCCGGTGGCCCGCTCGTCCAGGCCGAAGCGCAGCACGCCCGCGCGGCCGGGCAGGACGACCCCGGCGCCGGGGAGCAGTTCGAACACCGGCTGATCCTGTCGCGCGGGCCTCGGCGGACGCAAACCCGCCGCCGCGGAGGCCGGAGGCCGGCCGGCGCGTCGGTCGGCGCAGCAGCGCGTGCGGGGCGGCGCGTGGGCGGCGAGGCTGGCGGTGCGGGGGCCGCCGGGCGGCGCCGCCGCGCCGCGGCCCGTCCGGCGCCCGGCCTGACGCGGAAGCGAGACGATGGCCAGCACTCCCGACCTCGACCGGATCGCGGACGAGCTCTACACCCTCGCCCCCGGTGACTTCACAGCCGCCCGCAACGGCCATGCCGACCGGCTCAAGAAGGCCGCCCCCCAGCTCGCGAAGCAGGTCCGGGCGCTGCGCCGGCCGACCCTGGCGGCGTGGGCAGCCAACCTCCTCGTCCACCACCACGGCGGCCTGGTGGAGCAGTTGCTGGAGCTGGGGCAGGCGCTGCGGGACGCCCAGGAACACCTCGCCGGCGAGCAGCTGCGCGCCCTCACCGACCAGCGCCGGCGGCTGGTACGGGCGCTGACCGAGCAGGCCCGGCGAGACGCGGCGCAGGCCGGGCACCCACTGGGGGCCGACGCTGTCACCGACCTGGAGCGGACGCTGAGCGCCGCGCTCGTGGACCTGAACGCCGCACAGGCGCTGGCGCGGGGCCGGCTGACCGCTCCCCTGGAGCCGGTGCTCTGGCCCGGGGCCGCGCCCGGCGCGCCGGGGGGCGCGGGTACGGAGGGCCCCGCCCGAGGGACAGCTGCCGGGAGGAGGGCGGACAGGCCGGCGAAGCAGTCGGCGGCCGGGCAGAAGCGGCGGCGCGAGGAGGCCCGGGCGCGCGAGCGCGCGCTGGAGCGGGCCCGCCAGGACGTGGCCGGGACGGAGCGGGAAGCACGCGAGGCGGCCGGCCGCCGTGATGCGGCCGGACGCGCGCTGGGTGCCGCCGAAGCGGTCCGGCAACGGGCCCAGGGCGAGGTCGACCGGGCGCGGGCGGCGCTCACCGACGCGCAGCGACGCGACACGCGTGCAGGAGAAGACCTCGCCCGGGCCGAGGAACACGTCCGGACCACCCGGGCGGAGACCCGTACAGCCGACGACGAGGCGGCCCGAGCACGGGAGGCCGCCCTGCACGCGGCCGAGCGGCTGCGGGAGCTGGAGGCCGGCGAGCACGCGGGCGAGCGAGACTGAGCTGCGGCGGCCCGGACCCCTGACTCCGGATCCGCGGCATTCGCCAGCCGCCGCGCCGGTCGGTCCTTCTGATGAGGGAATCCCCGCCCCGGGGGCTGAGACGGCCGCCGCCCGGCCCAGGGGGTGTCTGCGAGCGGCTCCACCCGCGACAGCGCCGCCGCGCTGCAACAGGCGCACGGCGCGGCCGGCCGTGGCCGCCCGTCGACGGCCGGGAAGCAGTGGGCGGTGGCCGGGAATCGAAAACCGACCCTTCGGCCGAGGCTCGCCCGGAACCGCCCGGGTTGAACGGCCCGATCGAACAGGGGCAGGATGCAGCGCCATGGATGACCCCTGGAGCATCATCAACTCCCTTGCAGATAAGCTGAGTTCACTATCCAGCGCGCCTCGCGAGCAGGCGCTCCTGGGACAGGCCCTCAAGGCCGCCGAGGAGTCCGGAGAGCTCGCCGAGGCCGTCCTCGGGGCGCTCGGGATGAACCCGCGCAAGGGCTTCTCGCACACCTGGGAGGACGCCCGGGCGGAGGCGTGCGACCTCGCCGTCACCGCCCTGATCTTCGTCGCCCGCACCGGCGCCGACCCCCGGGCGCTCTTCGAGGAGCACCTGCAGCGCCTGGCCGAGCGGTCACTCACCGGGGAGGCCGCCGCTTGAACGCCACCGCCGCAACAGCCGACGGCACAGACCGCACAGACGGCACCGACGACTCCGCGATGATGGAGTGGCAGCCCCCGGGCAGCGACGCCGAGATCATCGACGGCAGCAAGACCACCCTGCGGGCCACCGCCCGCGCCCTCCCCAGGCTGCTCGTCCTGGCACTGCGTCTCGGGCGGCAGGCCGACCGGCGCGCCCTGGTCGTGCTCCTCGGCTGCGCGGTGGCGTCGGCCGCGGCCCAGGCGTTCGGCCTGTTGGCCACCACCGGCATGATCACCCAGCTGGTGGCCGGCAACGGCTCCGTCGCCGACCGCCTGACCCGCTCGATCCCGTCCGTGGCGTTCCTCGCCGCGATGGCCGGGACCGCCGCCCTGCTGCGCATCGCGAGCGAGTGGGCCGCCGAGCGGATCGGTCCGAAGATCGCGCGGGCCGCCGAACTGGAGCTGATCGACGCCGCCACCCGCGCCGAGGTCGTCGCCTACGACAACCCGAGGTTCCAGGCCGCCTGGGACGCGGGCGACCGCGGCGCCGGTGCCACCCGGGACCTGCTCTCGCAGACCCGCGACGTCATCGGCTACACCGCCAACCTGGCGGCGGCCGGCGTCGTGATCGCCACGATCCACCCCGTGCTGCTCCCGCTGCTCGTGGTCGCGGTGATCCCGCAGGCCCTCGCACGGACGGCGGCGGCCAACGCCTTCTACCGGGCGATGATGGCGACCTTCGGCGCGACCCGCGCGGCGAACGTCCTGCGCTGGTACCTGTGCGACCGCCGCTCGGCGGCCGAGATCCGCTCCAACACGCTCGCGCCGTTCCTGCTGAGGATCTACCGGCGGGCCGCCGCCAAGGTCACCGACGCCACGGACACCGCGGCGCAGCGCAGCGCGGTGCTCGGTCTCTACGGTGCGGTCGCGTCCGGCGCCGGGGCGTTCCTGGTCTGGGGTGGCCTGGCCTGGCTCCTCGCCAACGGCCACGTCACGTTCGCCTCGGCCGGTACGGCGGTCATCGCACTGCGCTCGGCCGCCGCCGATCTGCACGCGGCTGCGAACTACTCGGCGGCCGTCCACCGCACCGGGCTGTACGTCGGGGACTGGCAGAAGTTCACCGGGATGGCCCGCGCGCAGCGACTCGACCGGGGCGTCGCCGCTCCGCCGCCGGCCACGTCGGTGATCGAGGCGAAGGACGTCACCTTCGCGTACCCGAACTCGGACCGGGTCGCCCTGCGCGGGGTGGACTTCCGCGTCCGCCGGGGCGAGATCGTCGCGGTGGTCGGGGTCAACGGGGCGGCGAAGTCCACGCTGATGAAGCTGCTGTGCGGCCTCACCCTGCCCGACGGCGGGGACGTGACCTGGGACGGCGTCTCCACCCGCGTGATGGACCCGGACCTGCTGTGGCGGCAGACGGCGCTGGTGCAGCAGGACTTCTCGCATTGGCCGCTGACCGTGCGGCAGAACATCACCCTGGGACAGCCCTGCGAGGACGGTGACGAGGCCGTGCTGCAGGCCGCGGCCGCCACCGGCGCCGACGAGGTGATCGCCGAGCTGGACGGCGGCCTGGGCACCCTGCTGGCCAAGGAGTTCTGGGGCGGCGCCGAGATCAGCGAGGGCCAGTGGCAGCGGGTGGTCACCGCCGCCGCGTTCCACCGGGCGCGCAGCGGGACGCTGCTGATCCTGGACGAGCCGACCAGCGCGATGGACCCGCGCGCCGAGCACCGGATCTTCACCGGGCTCGCCGAGATCGCCAGGAACTGCGCCACCGTGCTGGTCACCCACAACCTGGAGAACACCCGGGTCGCGCACCGGATCGTGGTGCTCGACCACGGCCGGGTGATCCAGGAGGGCAGCTTCGACGAGCTGGCCGCAGCGCCGGGGATGTTCGCCGACCTCCGCGCACTGCAGCACGACCGGGGCCGGTCCGTCCCCGGGCAACGTTCCGCGGACGGCGGCTGACCGGGGGCCCGTCCGCGGGCCCTCCCGGAGCCGGCACCGGGAGGGCCTGCGGCCGGGCCGTGAAGCGGCCCGGCCGGTTCGCCGGTGGGCCGGTGCGCCGGTGGGCCGGTGCGCCGGTCCACCGGTCCCGGCGTCCTGCCGATCGGGCACCAGGGCCGGGGCGACGGGCGGTTCGTCGGGGTCGGCGTTCGCCGCCGGGCGGGGCAGGGGCCGATTATGCTGGGACGATGACGTCGAGAGCCGCGCAGGTGCCCGTCCTGAGGGCGGATGCCGCACGCAACCGCGCCCGGGTGCTGCAGGTCGCCCGCGAGCAGCTGGCCGCCGGCGACGACTCGCTCCAGCTGAACGCCATCGCCAAGCTCGCCGGTGTGGGCGTGGGAACCGTGTACCGGCACTTCCCCAACCGCCTCGCGCTGATGGAGGCGCTGTCGGCCGAGCGGTTCCGGGAGCTGGTGGCCGAGGCCCGGGCCGCGGCCGACGACGAGGACGCCCTGGCCGGCCTGCACCGACTGTTGCGGTACACCCTCGCCCGCGCACTGGAGGACACCGGTTTCGCCTCCGTGCTGGAGTCCGCCAGTGACACCGAACCGGAGACGGCGGCCCTGAAGGCCGAGCTGGACCGGGCCGTGGCGCAGCTGCTCGACCGCGCCCTCCTGACCGGCGCCGTCCGGCGCGACCTCGGGCCCGGCGACGTACGCCGGCTGCTCTGCGGCATCGAGCACGCGCTGCGCTCCGGCGACTGCGACGAAGCCCGCCGGGAGCTCTACCTCGACATCCTGCTGGAGGGGCTGCGCCCGCCGCGCTGACGGCAGGCGGCCGTTCGAGCACGGCGGCCGCCGGCCGGCCGCCGAGCCGCATCGCGGCGTACCGGACGAGCAGGAGGAGCAGCAGGGCCGCACCGGCCACCAGGGCCCACCGGACGACGGCCTGGTGGTGGTCGGAGATCCACCGGACCGGGTCCACGCCGGTCACGCCGCCAGCTCCCGTCGCAGGGCCCGCAGGGCGTAGTGCGTACGGGACTTGACGGTGCCGCGCGGGACCCCGATCTCCTGTGCGGCCTCGTCGCCGGACCGGTCGCCGAGGTGGACCAGGGCGATGACCTCCCGGTGCTCCTCCGACAGCCGGGTGAGCGCGGTGCGGACCGCCTGGCGGTTCACCACCTGGTCGGCCAGGTCGCCGTCCGTCGAACGGTCGAGCAGCTGAAGCGGTTGGACGCCCACCGGCACCGCGCGGTCCCGGCGGTACATGTCGACGGACAGGTTGCGGGCCACCGTGTAGAGCCAGGCCAGCAGCCGTTCGTCGTCTCCCGGGTCGGTGTCCGGCGGCCGCCGCCAGGCGCGCAGCAGGGTCTCCTGGACGATGTCCTCCGCCCGGTGGAAGTCCCCGTTGGTCAGCCGGCCTGCGTACCGCATCAGCAGTGCACGATGGCGCTCGGCGGTCGGTACGGACGAGGCGACGGGCCCGAACGAGGCGACGGGTACCGACGAGGCGGCGGGTACCGACGAGGCGGCGCCGGAAGTGTCCTGCTGACTCGTCACGTCTCCGTCGGCCCTCGTCACACGCTCGCCCATCGGTCCGCGAGCCGCCGGCTGAGCTGGAGGACGTCGGAGACGATCTTCGGGTCGGTCGCGCCGCGGAAGGCCGGGACGGGCCGGCCCTCCGGACCGATGAGCAGGCCGGTCCGCCCGTAGAGCGCGGGGTCGGTGGCCGCCGCGACGGAGGACCGCGCGGCCTCCGAGGCGGGGCCGGCGGTGGAACGCTCGAACCTCCGGCGCACCAGCGGCCACAGCAGACGCAGGGGCGGGGAGACGATCTTGGGCGAGGTCATGGTGCCGTTGGTCATGTCGGTCGCGGCGCCGCCCGGATCGGCCGCGAAGACGCTGACGCCGCTGTCGCGCAGCCGCTCGGCCAGGTCGAGGGTGTAGGCGAGGTTGGCGAGCTTGGCCCGGCCGTACCAGTGGAAGCCGTAGTAGCCGCCGGGCGGCTCGACGGCCTCGAAGGTCCGCTTGGCGAGGGCGCTGGCACCGGAGCTGACGTTCACGATCCGGCTCGGCCCGCCGGCCCGGAGCCGGTCCAGCAGGAGTTCGGTCAGCAGGTACGGCGACAGGTGGTTGACGGCGAAAGTCGCCTCGATCCCGTCCACGGTCCGCCGCTGCTCCGCGAACATCGCGCCGACGTTGTTGACCAGCACCTTCAGCGGCCCCTCCGCCGCCAGCCGGACGGCGAGCGCCCGCACCTCGCCGAGCGACGCCAGATCGGCCGCCACGAACCGGGGTTCGCCCCCGGTGGACACCGCCGCGATCCGCTCGACCGCACGTGCGCCACGCCACGCGTCACGGCCCACCACCGTCACGGCGAACCCGCGCGCCGCCAGGCCCAGCGCGGTCTCCAACCCGATGCCGCCGGTTCCCGCCGTCACCACTGCCCGCTGCTCCACAGCCTCGACCTCCCGCTACGTGCCGACCAAATCGGATACCTATCCGCCTTGGTGAGCACACTAGCACTACCGGATAGGAATCCGGTTAGTTGAGCGGGCCACGTAAGACACCCGTAAGAACCCTGGTGGCCTGCGACTTGAGACTCCGACAGCCCACCGGCGACTCCCCGGCAGGCACCGACCCGAGCACAGATCGGGCCGTCGGCGACGGCGCGCAAGCGGGCGGCGCAGCACCTTCGGCAGCAGCCGCGGCAGGCCACTCCACAACCGGGTGCGATGTGCACGCAACATTTCGGCCCACCCAGAGCATCTATCCAGTACCAGGGTCACGGGACGGGAGGGGCGCCGGGCGCGAAGGCACGCACACGCAGGTACGGAGCAGGCGTCGCCACGCACACGCCGACGGGAAAGGGAATTCCGCCGGCGGCGACTTCAATCGAGCACGCTCCATCGACGGGGGTTTTCCGGTCAGCCAACCATTCGGCCATTCATGAAGATTGAGTATGTATACGCTCGACCGAGCAAGGCCAAGCCTCTGAACCTGTTACAGGGTCGCTACATTGGCGGGCGTCAATTCGTTCGATGCGCCAGATGTGGGGGCTAGCATTCGAACATGGCCTCAATTCCTCCTCCGACAGCGCATTCCACCGACGACACCGATGAAACGGCCGCCCCTCCGGCCCGCACATCGCCGCTCCGGCTGGCCCGCCACGGTGCGACCTTCCTGGGCGTCAGCGTGGTCTCCGGTGCGCTGCTGGCAGGCATCGCCCTGCCGGCGGCCGGTGCACTCGGCCTGACCGCCATGGACACGGCGGAGGGTTTCGACAACATCCCGAACGACTTCAAGACGCCACCGCTCACCCAGGCCACCCAGATCTTCGACGCCAAGGGCGCGCTGATCGCCAAGGTCTACGAACGCGACCGCACCGTCCTCGCGGCCGACCAGATGTCGCCCTACATGCGCAAGGCACAGGTGGACATTGAGGACGCCCGCTTCTACGAGCACGGCGCCATCGACCTCAAGGGCATCCTGCGCGCCCTCGGCAAGAACGCGGAGAGCGGCACCGCCTCTCAGGGTGCCTCGACGCTGACCCAGCAGTACGTGAAGAACGTCAACGTCGAGAAGGCCGGCGACGACCCGGAGGCCGTCCGCGAGGCCCAGCGCAAGACCCTGGGCCGCAAGATCCAGGAGCTCAAGGTCGCGATCAAGCTGGAGGAGGAGCTGAGCAAGGAGCAGATCCTCACCAACTACCTGAACATCACCTTCTACGGCAACGGCGCGTACGGCGTGGAGGCGGCCTCCCAGCGGTACTTCAGCAAGAGCAACAAGGACCTGACCGTCGCCGAGGCCGCCACCCTCGCCGGCCTGGTGCAGAACCCCACGGCCTACGACCCGAAGCAGCATCCGCAGGCCGCGCAGACGCGCCGCAACGTGGTGATCGACAAGATGCTCGAAGCCGGGCACATCACCGCGGACCAGGCCAAGGAGGCCAAGGAGGCGCCGCTCGGCCTGCAGTACAAGGCGCCGCAGAACGGCTGCATCACCGCCAACGCCGGCATGGGCTTCTTCTGCGACTACGTGCGCCAGGTGGTCAAGCAGGACCCGGTCTTCGGCAAGACCGCCGCCGAGCGGAAGGCGTTCTGGGACCAGGGCGGCCTGAACATCCACACCACGCTCGACCCGGACAAGCAGTCCGCCGCGCAGAACGCGGTGACCGGCAACGTCCGGGTCACCGACCCGGTCTCGGCCGCCGCGACCATGATGGAGCCCGGCACCGGCAAGATCCTGGCGATGGCCCAGACCCGCCCGTACGGCGTGGAGCGGGAGAAGAACCAGACCATGGTCAACCTCAACGTCGACAAGGCGATGGGCGGCGGCAACGGCTTCCAGCCCGGCTCGACGTTCAAGCCGATCGTCGCGGCCGCGGCGCTGGAGGCGGGCCTGCCGGCGACCCAGGAGTACTCGTCGCCGAACCGGCTCGAATACCCGACGATGAAGACCTGCGAAGGAACCTGGAAGAACGACGCCCGGCCAAAGACCGTGGTGCCCAACGAATCCGCGAACGAGAAGGGCCCCTACCAGCTCAAGAAGGCAATGGCCCTCTCGGTCAACACCTACTTCGTGCAGATGGAGCAGGAGATCGGCCTCTGCGCCGTCAAGCAGATGGCCAACAAGCTCGGCATCAATGCCAAGGCCAGCGGCAAGCCCCTGGAGGAGGTCCCCGCGATGGCCCTCGGCGTCGAGGAGTTGAGCCCGCTGACCATGGCCGACGTCTACGCGACGTTCGCCGCGCGCGGCAAGTACTGCGCCCCGATCGCCATCAACAGGATCACCACGGTGGACGGCAAGGACGTCCCCGTCCCGGCCGGCCACTGCCAGCAGGCGTTCTCCGACTCCACCGCCCAGGCGATCAACACCATCCTGAACGGCGTGACCGCCGAGAACGGCACCGGCTCGGCGCTCAACCTGGAGGGCGACCGCCAGATCGCCGGCAAGACCGGCACCTCCGACCACAAGAAGGCCGCCTGGTTCAGCGGCTACACGCCGCAGCTCGCCACCGCCGTCTGGCTCGGCGGCCCCGACGGCGGCGTCGAGATGCGCAACATCACCATCAACGGGAAGCGCCGCACCGAGGTGTTCGGCGCCGACGGCCCCGGGCCGATCTGGCGCGACGCCATGAACCAGGCGCTGCGCGGCGCGCCCAAGCAGCCCCTGCCGATGGCCTTCATCCCCGACCCGGCGCCGCCGAAGCCGGAGCCGGGCAACCCCACCGAGACGGCCACGGCCCCGCCGGCCACCACCCCGCCCGGCCAGCAGCGCTGACGGCCGGCACCGTCGCCTGCGGGCGGATCGCGTACGACGCGGGGCACTGGATTTCCTGAACACGCGGGGCCGGTCCCCGGAAGCGGCCCGCAGTGGTGGCTGCCGGGGACCGGCGTCGGCGTGGTTCTCGGAACCCGCTTCGATCATTCGGCCGCGCTGCGCGGCCCCGTCCTCGGCACCGCGGTCACGAGCCCGGGGCTGCGTCGAGCTGCTGCTCCAGGGTCGCCAGCGTCCGGTAGCAGGACATCACCTGGGCGATGGAGGAATTCGGCTCCCGGCCCTCTCGGACGGCGGCGACGAACTCGCGGTCCTGCAGTTCGATGCCGTCCGTCGAGACGTCGACCCCCCGCACGTCGATCGGCTCGTCCCGGCCGGTGAACAGGTCGTCGTAGCGGGCGAGGTAGGTGCCGCTGTCCCCGATGTAGCGGAAGAACGTGCCGAGCGGCCCGTCGTTGTTGAACGAGAGCGACAGGGTGCAGATGGCCCCGTTCTCCGCGCGCAGCTGGATCGACATGTCCATCGCGATGCCGAGTTCGGGGTGGACCGGCCCCTGTATCGCGTTGGCCTGCACGATCGGCGAGCCCGTCTGGTGGGCGAACAGGTCGACGGTGTGCGCGGCGTGGTGCCACAGCAGGTGGTCGGTCCAGGAGCGCTGCTGCCCGAGGGCGTTGAGGTTGGTGCGGCGGAAGAAGTGGGTCTGCACGTCCATCTGCTGGATCCGGAACTGCCCCGCCCGGATCCGCTGCCGCACCCACTGGTGGCTGGGGTTGAAGCGCCGGGTGTGCCCCACCATCGCGACGAGCCCGGTGCGCTGCTGCACGCTCAGGCACGCCTCGGCGTCGGCCAGTGAGGTGGCCAACGGGATCTCGACCTGGACGTGCTTGCCCGCCTGCAGGCAGGCCATCGTCTGCGCGGCGTGCATCGGTGTGGGCGTGGCGAGGATGACGGCGTCGACATCGTCCGCCGCCAGCACCTCCTCCAGCGTTGCGACGCCTCGGCCCACGCCCTGCTCCTGGGCGAACTTCCGGGCGCTTTCGAGGGAGCTGCTCACGACAGCGGTCACCTCGACGCCCTTGATCCGCCTGAGCGCGGCCGCGTGTTTGGCGCCGAAGGCGCCGCCTCCGGCGAGGGCGATCCGGACGGTCCGGTCGTCGGTCATGTCACTCCTTCACGGCGGGCCGCTCGGCCCGCGGGTGGTTCTCCAGGATCAGGTGTCCGACGGCCGTGTTGGACGCCGGGACGTGGTAGAAGCGGTGCTTGACCTCGATCTCGCCGCTTCCGTCGATGTCGCTCATCGCGCCGCGGGCGATCAGCCACATGACCAGCTCGATGCCCTCCGAGCCCGCCTCCTCGACGTACTCCAGGTGCGGTACCTGCGACAGGCCGGCCGGGTCCTCGACCAGCCGGTCCAGGAACGCGTTGTCCCACTCGCGATTGATGAGGCCGGCCCGGGGTCCCTGCAGCTGGTGGCTCATGCCCCCGGTTCCCCACACCTGGACCTTCAGCGGCCTGTCGTAGGACTCGACGGCCCTGCGCAGCGCCCCGCCGAGCCGGAAGCACCTGGCGCCCGAAGGCACGGGGTACTGCACCACGTTGACGAGGAGCGGGATCACCTTGCACGGCCACGTCTCGACGTCCCCGAACATCAGTGACAGCGGCACGGTCAGGCCGTGGTCGACGCTCATCTCGTTGACGAGGGTGAGGTCGAAGTCGTCCCTGATGAGCGAGTGCGCGACGTGCGCGGCGAGGTCGGGGTGGCCCTCGATGCCCGGGACCGGCCGGGGACCGTAGCCCTCGTCGGCGGTGGGGTAGACCGCGCCGGTGCCGAGCACGAAGGTCGGGATCACCGACTGGTCGAAGGCGGTGGCGTGGTCGTTGTAGACCAGGATCACCACGTCGGGGAGGTTCTCCTGCACCCATCGCCTGGAGAACTCGTAGCCCCCGAAGACCGGCTGCCAGTAGGGCTCGTCGGTCTTTCGGTGGTCCATCGCCGCGCCGATCGCCGGCACGTGCGAGGTGAAGACGGCGCCGGTGACGGTGGCGTGGCGGGCCGGCGGCGTGCGGTCGGCGTGGGCCGCTTCGAGGACCGCGTGGTCGATCCGGTTGCCCTCGACGGATCGGCCGCCGCGGAGCATCAGGTCGCGGTACTCCTGCTCGGTCATGCCGGTCATCGATCCGGCCATCTGCTGGAAGGAGAGTCCCAGCGTGGCGCCCCACTTGGCGAGGAAGTAGATGTTGCCGCCCTCGCGCATCGCGGCGTTGAGGTCGCGGTCGAGCAGCGCCTGCTTCTGCTCCTCCCGCAGCGGCCACGCGTCCAGGTAGCGCCGCTCGTCGGCGAGGTACTGTTCGCGGTTCTCCGCCGTCATCAGCGACATGCAGAACTGGTTGAGGTGGTAGCCCCTGGCGGACTGCTCGGCGTCGAAGACGGTCGTCCCCGGGACCAGTCGGTAGGTCTTGTCCAGCGCCACGGCGGCACTCCGATCAGGTCGTGGGTCGGTCGGCGTCGGGCCAGTACAGACGCATCGGGTTGTCGACGAGGAGCTTGTGCCGCAGCTCCGGCGTCGGCGCGATGTGCGGGACGAAGTCGACGAGCAGGCCGTCGTCGGGCATGTGGCCGGTGAGGTTCGGGTGCGGCCAGTCGGTGCCCCACAGCACCCGGTCGGGGAACTCCGCGACCACGCGCCGGGCGAACGGGACGACGTCGCGGTAGGCCGTCCGCTCCCCGCCGAGGGCCGGCGGGCCGCTCACCGACAGCCGCTCCGGGCAGGTCACCTTGCACCAGATGTCGGGCCTGGCCCGCATGAAGTCCAGGAACGCCTCGAACTCCGGTCCGTGCGGATCCCCGGCGACATCGGGCCGGCCCATGTGGTCGACGACCAGCGGCACCGGGATCGAGAGGAGGAACTCGCGCAGACCGGCGAGGTCGGCCGCCTCGAAGTAGACGACGACGTGCCAACCGTACGGTCTGATCCGCTCGACGACCTCCCGGAGGTCCCGCTGCGGCGTCGCGTCGACGAGCCGCTTGACGAAGTTGAACCGCACGCCGCGCACGCCGGCCTCGTGCAGCTCCCGCACCTGTTCGTCCCCGGTTCCGGGGCGCAGCGTCGCGACACCGCGGGCCAGGCCCCCCGACGCTCGCAGGGCGTCGACCATGGCGCCGTTGTCGGCGCCGTGGCAGGTCGCCTGGACCACGACGGTGCGGGCGAAGCCCAGGTGGTCGCGCAGTTCGAAGAGCTGGTCCTTGGACGCATCACAGGGGGTGTACTTGCGCTCCGGGGCGAACGGGAACTCCGCGCCCGGCCCGAAGACGTGGCAGTGGGCGTCGACGGCGCCCGCGGGCAGCCGGAACTCCGGACGGCTGGGTCCGGCGTACCAGTCCAGCCAGCCGGGGGTCTTCTCGAAGGTCGTCATGCCTCAGTCCTCGTACCGCAGCCCGAGCGCGGCCAGCGGACCGCGCATGCCGTAGACGTCCAGGCCGAGTTCGCCCGCGCGGAACCTCTCGCGCTTGCCCGCCTCGGCCGCCTCGCGCCCGGCCGCCGCCTCGGCGACCTCGGCGGCCCGCTCACGCGGCACCACGACGACGCCGTCGCCGTCCGCGACGACGACGTCGCCGGGCCGGACCAGGGCGTTGGCGCAGACCACCGGCACGTTGACGGAGCCGAGGGTGGCCTTGACCGTGCCCCTGGCGTTGATCGCCCGTGCGAAGACCGGGAATTCCATCGCCGCCAGGTCGGCCGCGTCGCGCACTCCGCCGTCGATGACCAGGCCCCGGCATCCCCGGGCGCGGAGGGACGTGGCGAGCAGCTCGCCGAAGAACCCGTCCTCGCTCTCGGTCGTGCAGGCCGCGACCACGACATCGCCCTCCCGGACCTGTTCGGCGGCGACGTGCAGCATCCAGTTGTCGCCGGGTTGCAGCAGGACGGTCACCGCCGTGCCGCACAGCCTGGCCCCGGGGTAGACCGGGCGCAGGTAGGGGCGTGTCAGTCCGACCCGGCCCATGGCCTCGTGGATCGTCGCCACGCCGAACCGCGACAGCGCGGCGACCGCCCCGGGGGCGGCGCGGGTGATCGACGTGTGGACGACGCCGATTTCGGTGTGCTCCATGCGTTCCTTCTCCTGGGTTCAGCGGCCGGCCGCGGCGAGCCGGGCGGCCAGGCGGGGGTAGACGCGCAGGGCGTTGCCCGAGTAGACGGCGTCGCGCTCCTCGTCGGACAGGTTCGGCGTGGCGTCGACGTACCGCTTCGTGTCGTCGAAGTGGTGACCGGTGCGCGGGTCGGTGTCGCGGACCGCCCCGATCATCTCGCTGGCGAAGAGGACGGACCGGCTGGGGATCACCCGGGTCAGCAGGTCGACGCCGGGCTGGTGGTAGACGCAGGTGTCGAAGAGGACGTTGTCCAGCAGCGTCTCGGGATCCGGCTTTCCGAGCGCCATCGCCAGGCCGCGGAACCGCCCCCAGTGGTAGGGCACCGCGCCGCCGCCGTGCGGGATCACGAACCGCAGCGTCGGGAAGTCGGCGAACAGGTCGCCCTGGACCAGCTGCATGAACGCCGTGGTGTCGGCGTTGAGGTAGTGGGCACCGGTGGTGTGGAAGGCCGGGTTGCACGACGTGCTGACGTGGATCATGGCCGGGACGTCGTACTCGGCCATCGCCTCGTAGACCGGGTACCAGCTGCGGTCGGTCAGCGGCGGCGCGGTCCACCGGCCGCCCGACGAGTCGGGATTGAGGTTGATCGTCACCGCACCGAGCTCCTCCACCGCGCGGCGCAGCTCGGGCAGGCAGGTGGCGGGGGCCGCGCCGGGCGACTGCGGGAGCATCGCGCCCATCGCGAACCGGTCGGGGTAGAGCGTGCTCACCCGGTGGACGAGGTCGTTGCAGATCCGTGCCCAGACCGAGGAGACCTCGAAGTCGCCGATGTGGTGGGCCATGAAGCTGGCCCGCGGGGAGAAGATCGTCAGGTCGCTGCCGCGCTCGTCCATGAGCCGCAGCTGGTTGCCCTCGATCGCCCGGCGCAGGTCGTCGTCGGTGATGCTGAGGGTGTCGGGGTCGGGTGCGTCGCCGGCGGAGCCGGCCGCCGCCACCTGCCGGTCCCGCCATTGCGCCAACTGCGGCGGTGCGGTGGTGAAGTGACCGTGACAGTCGATGATCACGTGTGCTCTCCTGGAGGGTGTCCGGGTCAGTCGTGGGCGCCGGCGGGCCAGCCGGTGTACTGCTCGGCGAGGAAGGTGCGGCCGGCCCGGGTGCCCACCGCGTTGTCGAGTTCGCCGAGCCGGCGCCGCAGGTCGAACGGCGTGTCGCCGGGCGCGGTGTGCAGCAGCCGGGTCATCCAGTACGAGAAGTTCTGTGCCCGCCAGACCCGTTGGAGGGCGCGTGGCTGGTAGTCGGCGAGCGCGGCGGCACCCTCGCTGCCGAGCGCCCGCAGCAGGACACCTGCGAGTACCTTCGCGTCGTGCAGCGCCAGGTTCAGCCCGCGGGCGCCGGTCGGCGGCACGGTGTGCGCGGCGTCGCCCGCCAGCGTCATCGAGCCCCAGCGCATCGGCTCCTGCACGAACGAGCGGAACCGCAGCACCGTCTTCTCGATGATCGGTCCCTCCTTGAGCCGGAAGCCGTCCTCGCCGGCGACCCGGGCCTGGAGCGTCTCCCAGATGCGGTCGTCCGGCCAGGCGTCCACGGGCTCGTCGGGGGCGCACTGGAAGTACATCCGCTGCACCGTCTCGGTGCGCCGGCTGATCAGCGCGAACCCGTGCTCCGAGTGGGCGTAGACCAGTTCGGGTGCGCTCATCGGCGCCTCGGCCATGACGCCGAACCAGGCGTAGGGGTACTCCTTGCCGTAGCGCACCCGCCGGCCCTCGGGCACCAGATCGCGGCACATGCTGCGCGACCCGTCCGCACCGACCACGTACCGCGCCCTGGCTTCGTGGCGGGTCCCGTCGGACGCGGTCCAGCGGACCCGGGGAGCGTCGGTCGTGATGTCGAGGACCTCGGTGTCGCTGACGCCGAAGTGGACCGTGCCGCCGTCGCGTTCCCGGGCTTCGGCCAGGTCGATGAACACGTCGGTCTGCGGGTACAACCACACCGACGCGCCGACCAGCTTCTTGAAGTCGATGCGGTACGGCCGCCCGCCGAACCGAAGCTCGACGCCCTCGTGCTCGTGACCGTCCAGCAGGATCCGGTCGGAGACGCCGGTCTCGACCAGGCCCCGGGCCGCGTCGGCTTCGAGGATCCCGGCCCGGTGCGTCGTCTCGATCTCGTGCCGGGTGCGGGTGTCGAGCACGATCGTCTCGACCCCGGCGCGTCCGAGCAGATGCGCCAGCATCAGTCCGGCCGGGCCGGCACCGACGACAGCGACGGGGACCGGGGTCACGGTGTCGACGACGGCATCGGCCATGGCATCTCCTGAGCGGGGCGCGGGGTTGGGAACACCCGAAGGCTGGCATCCGGTTCCTCGGCCGGTCGCCACCCTTTCCGTCAGGCGGAAGTCTCCCCGGGTTTCAGGGCGTCGTCCGGGCCCGCCGGCCGAGCTCCTCGGAGATCCCCTGCACAGCCCTCAGCAGCGGCTCGCGCAGCCCGCGCGCCCGGCTCGCGCCCCGCGCCGCGATGACGATCCCCAGGGCGGCGCTCACCGGGCCGGCCCGGCCGATGCGCACCGGCGCGGCCACCGCGACCGAGCGCTCCGAGAGCTGCCGGTCGCTGACGAAGACCTGCTCGCGGCGGATCCGGTCCAGCTGCGCCCGCAGCGCCTTCGGTTCGGTGACGGTGTGCGGGGTCCACGCCCGGAGCGGTGATCCGAGCACCTCCTCCTGGATCTCCCGGGGTGCGTGTGCCAGCAGCACCCGGCCCATCCCGGTGGAGCCGATGGGGAACCGCGACCCGACCATCGTGACCACCTCGACCGACCCGTGCCCCGCGATCCGTTCCACGAAGACCAGCTCCGTGCCTTCGCGCACCGCGAGCTGCACGTTCTCATGGGTCGCCTCGTAGAGGTCCTGCATGAACGGCAGTGCGGCATCACGCAGGATCTGGGTCCGGGGACACCCCGAGGCGATCTCCCACAGGCGCAGTCCGATGTGCCAGGACCCGTCCTCCGCGCGCTCGAGCGCTCCCCATCCCGCCAGCTCCGTGACCACGCGGTGCGCGGTGCTCAGGGCCAGGCCCGTACGCTGGGCGATCTCCGACAGTGTCTGCGACGGGTGTTCACGGTCGAAGGCTGCGAGGACCTCCAGGACCTTTCCGGCTGCCGTGCTCCGGGGTGTGATCATCCGGCCAGTCTCGCAGACCGGCGTCCAGCCGCCGTGGCGCGCGTCGTACCGTCTGCCGGATCCAAGGAGGCAATGTGAACCAGGTGATCTCCGGGCTGTCCTCGATGGCGACACGGTCGGTCCTGACCGACCTCTCCGAACTCGTCCGGCGCACCCACGGCATCCCCGTGCGCTTCGAATCCGCCGGTGGGGTCGACGTCGCACGGCGGGTGCGCGCGGGCGCCGGGGCCGATCTGCTCGTCCTCGCCGAGGGAGCACTGGCCGAACTGGAGGCGGAGGGGCACCTCTTGAGGGGCACGGTGCGCCCGCTGTGGGTCTCCCAGGTCGTCGCCGCCGTACCGGACGGAACGCCGCTGCCGGCACTCGACTCGGAACGCGACCTGCGAGGCGCTCTCCTGTCCGCGAGGAGGATCGCGTACTCCACCGGCCCCAGCGGGACGGCCCTGCTCGGACTCATCACCCGGCTGGGGCTCACCGGCACGCTCTCGGACCGGCTCGTCCGGGCGCCGGCGGGGGTGCCCGCCGGCAGCCTGCTCGCGTCCGGCCGGGCCGACCTGGCCTTCCAGCAGCGCAGCGAGCTGATGGACCTACCGGGTGTCGCCGTGGTCGGCCCGCTGCCGGGCGACACCGCGATCAACTCGGTCTTCGGCGGGGGTGTCCTGGCTTCGTCCGTCCGACCGGGCCGCGCCCGCGAGGTCCTCGACCTCCTCGGTTCCGACACGGCGTCGGGGATCGCCCGCGCCGGGGGCATGCAGGCGCTCGGGTACCGGGGCCGACCCGGCGCCCGCCGGCCCGTATGACGCAGGCCCTGCCGGATCGGCGGCCCCGGACCGATCCGCAGGACTGTGCTCAGCCGAGTGCTTCGCGGGCGCGGTTGAGGTAGGTGCGGAAGGCGGTGCGCTCCCGGGCCGTGAAGCCGGTGAGCATCTCGTCCTCCAGGCGCTGGACCGCCGGGGCGTAGTGGGCCAGCAGGGTGCGGCCGTCGTCGGTGAGGCTGATGACGTGGCGGCGCCGGCTCGCCGGGTCCGGGGACCGGGTGATGAGGTTCCGCCGCTCCAACGCGCCGACCAGGTCGGACATGGACTGCGGCGTGACGAAGGAGTTGCGGGCGAGCTCGGCCGAGGACATGCCGTCCCGGCGTTCGAGCACGGTCAGCGCGGTGTACTGGAGGGCGGTGACGCCCGAGGGCTTGAGCAGTTCGTCGAGCCGGGCCCGGGTGGCCAGCTCGACCTGCTTCACCGAGTACAGCAACGACGGCGGAGCGACGCCGGTCACAAGCCCTCCTCCATCATCAGGAAACCTGTCAAAAATTCTAGCCCACCCCCCTTGCCTGCCGGTGGCACACCCTTCGATACTCAGGATTCCTGATGATTGAGGAGCCCTCCTTGAGCACGCTTTCCATCGACCGCCGCGACGGAGTGGCGGTCCTGACACTGTGCCGCCCCGCCAAGCGCAACGCCCTCGACGACGCTACCGTGCTGGGCATCGAGAAGTTCTTCCGGCAGCCGGGCACCGACGTACGAGCCGTCGTCCTGGACGCCGAAGGTGACCACTTCTCGGCCGGGCTCGACCTCGGCGAGCTGACCGAACGCTCCACCGAGGAGGCTCTGGAGCACTCACTCATGTGGCACCGGGTCTTCGACACCATCGAGGGCGGGCGCGTCCCCGTGGTGGCCGCGCTGAAAGGCGCGGTGATCGGCGGCGGCCTGGAGCTGGCGGCCTCCGCGCACATCCGCGTGGCCGAGCCGTCCACGTTCTACGCGCTGCCCGAGGGGCAGCGCGGACTCTTCGTCGGCGGCGGCGGCTCGGTGCGGATCCCCCGGCTGATCGGCGCGCACCGGATGGCGGACATGATGCTCACCGGTCGTGTCCTCGACGCCTTCGAGGGCCAGGCCGCCGGCCTGTCGCAGTACCTGACCGAGGAGGGCGGGGCGCGCGCCAGGGCGCTGGAACTCGCGGAGCGGATCGCGGCCAACGCGCCGCTGACCAACTTCGCCGTCCTGCGGGCGCTCCCCCGGATCGCCGAGGCCTCGCCCGCCGGCGGCCTCCTGCTCGAATCCCTCATGTCGGCCGTCGCGGCCGGCAGCCGCGACGCCCAGGAGCGGATGCGGGCGTTCCTGGACGGCCGGGCCGCGAAGGTCGCCACCGGACAGGACCCCCGCGGAAGGGACGCACGATGAGCGAAATCCTCAGCACTCCCGGACCCGCCGTCAGGGACGAGTCGGAGATCGGGCGCTACCTCCGCTGGCTGGAGTCGGAGCGGCAGCTGAGCTTCCCGGACTACGACAGCCTGTGGCGGTGGTCCGTCACCGACCTCGCCGGCTTCTGGTCGTCGGTCTGGGAGTTCTTCGACGTCCGCGCGCACACTCCGCCCACGGCCCCCCTGGGCCGCAGGTCCATGCCGGACACCGAGTGGTTCCCCGGCGCGACCCTCAACTACGCCGAACACGCGCTCGGCCGCGAGGAGGACCTCGACGCCGTGGCGCTGGTCGCCCGCTCCCAGACCAGAGAGCCGGTCGAGCTGACCTTCGGCGAGCTCCGCGACCAGGTCGCGAGGGCCCGCGCCGGGCTGCTGCGCCTCGGCGTCCGCAAGGGCGACCGGGTCGTCGCCTACCTGCCGAACATCCCGGAGGCGCTGGTGGCCTTCCTCGCCACCGCAAGCCTCGGCGCGGTCTGGGCGGCCTGCGCACCGGAGTTCGGCCCGCGCAGCGTGGTCGACCGGTTCGCGCAGCTCGAACCGAAGGTGCTGCTGACCGTCGCCGGCTACCGCTACGGGGAGCGGGACGTCGACCGCCGCACCGAGGTGGCGGAGATCGCCTCCCGGCTGCCCACCGTGGAGCGGGTCGTCCACGTCCCGTACGGACCGAACGCCCTCCCCGACGCGCTCGGCTGGACGGAGCTGCTGGCCGAGCCGGCCGAACCGGCCTTCGAGCCCGTGCCGTTCGACCATCCACTGTTCGTGCTCTTCTCCTCCGGCACCACCGGCATCCCCAAGGCGATCGTCCACCGGCACGGCGGGATCCTCCTGGAGCACCTGAAGAACAACGCGCTGAGCTGGGACCTGAAGCCGGGCGACCGGATGCTCTGGTTCAGCACGACCGCCTGGATGCTGTGGAACACCCTGGTCTCGGCGCTGCTGGTCCGCGCCTCGATCGTCATGATCGACGGCAACCCCGTCCACCCCGACCTGCGGGAGCAGTGGCGGATCGCGGAGGAGACCGGGACGACGCTGATGGGCGTGAGCCCCGGCTACCTCATGGCCTGCCGCAAGGCCGGGATCCGGCCCGCCGAGGAGTTCGACCTGTCGCGGCTGCGGCAGCTCGGCGCGGCGGGCAGCCCGCTCGCCGCCGACGGCTTCCGCTGGGTGGCCGAGCAGTTCGGGGAGCGGGTCCTCCTGAACGTCGGCTGCGGCGGCACCGACGTCTGCACCGGCATCCTCCAGGGCAGCCCGCTCCAGAGCGTGCGCGCCGGAGAGATCTCCGGCCCCTGCCTCGGCGTCGCCGCGTACGCCTACGACAGCGAGGGCGTGCGGGTCGTCGGCGAGCTGGGCGAGCTGGTGATCACCGAGCCGATGCCGTCGATGCCCGTCGGCTTCTGGGGCGACACCGACGGCTCCCGTTACCGGGCCGCGTACTTCGAGGCGTACCCGGGCGTGTGGCGGCACGGCGACTGGGTGCGGTTCACGCCCGAGGGCCACTGCGTCGTCGCCGGACGCTCCGACGCCACCCTCAACCGGGGCGGGGTCCGGCTCGGCACCGCCGAGTTCTACGCCGTCGTCGAGGATCTGCCCGGGATCGAGGACAGTCTCGTCGTCCACATCGAGGACCCCGAGGGCGGCAACGGGGAACTGCTGCTCTTCGTCGCCGGCCCCGTGGAGCTGGACGACGGCTTCCGCGCGAGGATCGCCCGCGCCCTGCGGTCGGCACTGTCGCCGCGGCACGTCCCGGACGTCATCGAGCGGGTGCCCGCCGTCCCGCGCAACCGCACCGGCAAGAAGCTGGAGGTGCCGGTCAAGCGGATCCTCCTCGGCGCGCGTCCCGAATCCGTCGCCAGCACCGACGTCCTCGCCGACCCCCGTTCTCTGGACCCCTTCGTCGCGTACGCCGTCGGACGGGCCTCCGGGCACCGGGGCGCGTCGTGAGAGTCGCCGTCGTCGGCACCGGGGTCATCGGGGCCTCCTGGACCACGCTCCTCCTCTCGTACGGGCACGAGGTCGTCGCGAGCGATCCCGCGCCCGGAGCGGAGGAGCGGCTCCGGGCGGCCGTCACCGCCGACCAGGGCAGGCTGTCGTTCACCGCGGACCTCGCCGAGGCCGTCGCGGACGCCGACTTCGTCCAGGAGAACGGCCCGGAGCGTCCCGAGCTGAAGGACGAGGTCTTCGCCGTCCTCGACGCCGCGGCCCCGCCGGGGACGATCCTGGCGAGCAGCTCCTCCGGGCTGCTGCCGTCGCGGATCCAGCGGGCCTGTGCGGCCCATCCCGAGCGGGTCCTCGTGGGGCATCCGTTCAACCCGCCCCACCTCATCCCGTTGGTCGAGGTCGTGCCGGGCGAGCGGACCGGTGAAGCCGCCGTCGAGGAGGCCGTGGACTTCTACCGCAGCCTGGGCCGCCGTCCGGTCCGGCTGCACAGGGAACTGCCCGGCCACGTCGCGAACCGCCTCCAGGCCGCGCTGTGGCGGGAGGCATACTCCCTCGTCGAGCGGGGCGCGGCAAGCGTCGCCGACATCGACGCGGCCGTCGCCCACGGCCCCGGCCTGCGCTGGGCACTGCTCGGACCCTTCCTCAACCAGCACCTCTCGGGCGGTGCAGGCGGCATCGCGCACGTCCTGGAGCACCTCGGCCCACCCATGGAGGGGTGGTGGGCCGACCTCGGCACGCCGCGCCTCACGCCCGAACTGACGCTCGCGATCGTCGAAGGCGTCAACGACGAGCTCGCCGGGACCGCGGAGGCCGACCTCCGCGCGGAACGCGACGCCCTCCTCTCCCTCCTCCTCGACGCCAAGAACCGGACCGACCACCTGTGAGCACCTCGATGAACCCCGAAGATCCGATCGCCATCGACTTCCACGTCCACGTGGAGCAGGACGCCCACGGCCGTCTCGCGCTCGACGCGGAGCTGATGGACGCCTCGGCCGCCTACTTCAAGTCCGGCCAGGACCGCACGCCGACCGTGGAGCGCCTGGCCGCGTACTACCGCGAGCGCCGCATGGCCGCCGTGATCTTCACGGTGGACGCCACCACGGGCCTGGGCCATCCCGCCCTGTCCAGCGAGGAGATCGCCGCGGCGGCCGCCGCCCACCGCGACGTCCTCGTCCCGTTCGGCTCGGTCGACCCGCACCGGCCGGACGCCGTCGCCCGGGCCCGTTCGCTCGTCCTCGACCACGGCGTCCGCGGCTTCAAGTTCCACCCGAGCCTCCAGGCGTTCGCGCCCAACGCCCGTGAGCACTACCGGCTCTACGAGGCGATACAGGAACTGGACGTCCCCGCCCTGTTCCACACCGGCCAGACCGGGATCGGCGCAGGCCTGCCCGGTGGGCGCGGCATCAAACTGCGCTGGTCCGACCCGATGCTCCTGGACGACGTCGCCGCCGACTTCCCCGGCCTGACGATCGTCCTGGCGCACCCGTCCGTGCCCTGGCAGGACGAGGCGATCTCCATCGCCACGCACAAGGCCAACGTGTACATCGACCTGTCCGGGTGGTCGCCGAAGTACTTCCCACCGCAGCTCGTGAAGGCGGCCGGCTCCTTCCTCCGGCACAAGGTGCTGTTCGGATCGGACTTCCCCGTCGTCACGCCCGACCGCTGGCTGGCGGACTTCGACGCCCTCGGCATCAGGCCGGAAGTCCGCCCGCTGATCCTCAAGGAGAACGCCCTTCGCGTCCTCGGCCTCTGACCGCGGCCCGCCCCACCCCACGGAGCGCACGGAGCACCGGGGCCCGCGCGCCCCGCGGGCGGGGCCCCGGATCGAAAGCCGCAGGTCACGGACGGGAAACGGGTGGGGGATCGTCACCCCCGGCAGCTACCATGCTCACCTGCCGAACACACGTTCAGCAGCATCTCCGTTCCCCGGCGCCACCTCCCCCGTGGCGCTCCCCCGATGAAGGAACCCGCATGGGCGCGTCCCAGCCTGCCGCCGGCAGGCCCTCCTCCGGCCCGGGCACATCCGGCATGAGCACCTCCGGCCCGGGCACATCCGGCATGAGCACCTCCGCCAGAGCCCTGACGGCCGTCGCCATGCTCGCCGGCTTCTACCTGCTCGCCCTCGGCATCGTCGCCGCACTGATCGCCGTCGACGTCAGCCTCTACCTGGCCTCCGGCCAGCTGCGCCCGGCGCTGGTGAAGATCTGGGTCGTCAGCGCCGTCATCGCCTACCCCGTCGTCCGGGTCGTCTTCCTCACCCGCCACCGCCGGGACGAGGGCGAGCTGCCCGGACTGCCGGTCACCCGCGAGGAGCAGCCCGCACTCTGGGCCGTCGTCGACCGCATCTCCGAGCGCACCGGCGTCCGCGGCCCGGCCGAGATCCGGCTGATCCCCGAGGTCAACGCCGGTGTTCGGGAGGAGACCCGGCTCCTCGGCCTGCTGCCCGGCAAGCGGCACCTGGTCATCGGCGTCCCCCTGCTGATCGGCCTCACCGAGGCCGAGGTGGAGTCCGTCCTGGCCCACGAGTTCGGGCACTACAGCAACCAGGACGTCCGCCTCGCCGGCGTCACCATGGCCGGTCGCACCGCCCTCCTGCGCACCGTCGGCGGCCTGCACGAGCGCGCCGACGCCCACAAGGCCAAGGAGGCCGCCAAGCTGCAGACCAAGGCGGACAAGCGGCTCGCCAAGGGCCGCAAGCCCTCCTCCGAGGAGGCCACCGGCGGTGTCGACCGGGTGCTCGCCAAGATCTTCACCCAGTACGGCAAGCTCTACTTCCGCGTCTCCGAGGCGGTCGGCCGCCGCCAGGAGTACGCCGCCGACCTGGTCGCCGCCCGGCTGGCCGGACGCGACGCCACCGCCTCCGCGCTGCGCCGCATCCCCGCGCTCGATGCCGCACAGGACTTCTACCTCGGCCACTACGCCACCCTCGGCTGGGAGGCCGGCCTCCTGCCGCCCGCCGGTCAGCTGTACGGCGGCCTCGCCCACCTGCTGGCCGACCCCGAGCGCCGCAAGGAGCTCGACGCCATGGCGCTCGAACTGCCGGCGACCGAGCCCGATCCGTACGACTCGCACCCGCCGATCGACCGCCGGGTCGCGGCCGTCGAGGCGCTGCCCGACGACGGCCGCGGGGCCGGCAGCACCGCCCCCGCCCTCGGCCTGCTGCGCGACGCCGAGCAGGTCCTCGCCGCGCTGGAGGTCGTCAGCCTCGTCCCCGAGGCGGCGCGCAAGGAGCGCGTCGACTGGCCGGAGCTGGTGCACCGCTCGCTGCTCGCCGACTGCCGCGAGTCCACCCGCCCGCTGGGCGAGGCCCTGACCGCCCTCGGCCTGCCGCCCACCATCGGGGGCGCGCTGGACGCGATCGACGCCGGCCGCACCCGGGAGCTCGTCGAGCGGCTGCCGCTCAGCGACGAGGCCCGCGCCGCGACCGGCCGCGCCGCCCGCGAACTGGCGCGCCCGGTCCTGCGCGGCGCCCTCTCCCGGCTCGCCGTACTCGCCCTCGTCGACGCCGGCCTGACCCGCTGGGAGCTCTCCTGGTCCGGGCCGGCCCACCTGCGGCTGCCCGACGGCCTGGGCGACCGGCTCACCGCCTCCCTCGACGCGGCCTGCGCCGACACTCCGGACACCGCCGCCGTCCGCGCCCTGCTCGCCGAGGCCGGGCTCCCCGTCACCACGGCCGCCGTCACCGCCCCCTGACCCGGCCCCCTCCGAGATCCACAAGGTTTCCCATGTCAGCCCCCGTCATTGCCATCCTCGTCGGCGCCGTCGTCGTCGGCGCGCTCAAGCTGCTCACCTGGGTCCTCAACCGCTACACGGCCAAGAAGCAGGCCGAACTCGACGCCTGGCACGAGCTCGTCGTCACCGAGCACGGCATGCTGCCCGAGGACCGGCAGAACACCGACCGGGCCTGCGCCTCCCCCGAGCTCGACGCCGTGCGCGCCGCCGCCACCGGCGGCGACTGGCGCGCCTGCGCCGACCGGCTCGCCGCGGCCGGCCCCGACCGGGACCGGCGCCACCGCATCGTCGAGGAACTCGCCGACGTCGCCGCCGAGGAGGACGACTGGCTCCGGGCCTGGCGGGCCGACCGGCCGGGCGACCCGGACGCCGCCCTCGTCCACGCCGAAGCACTGGTGAAGCTGGCCTGGCGCCTGCGCGGCGCCGCGTACGCCGAGGACACCAGCGCCGAGCAGGCCGACGGCTTCCACCGCATGCTCACCGAGGCCCGCACCGCCGCCCGCGAGGCGCAGGAGCTCGCCCCGGAGGACCCGCTGCCGTGGACCACCGAGCTCTGGATCGCCCTCGGCCTCAACTACCCGCCGGCGGAGTTCGACCGGGTCTGGGCAGGGCTCACCGTCCGCGACCCGCATCTCTACCCGGCGCACTACGCCGCCGTGCAGTACAAGTCCGCCAAGTGGCACGGCTCCGAGGAGGAGGCCAACGCCTTCGCCGACCGCGCCGCGACCGACGCCCCGGAAGGCAGCCTGCTCGCCGGCATGCGACTGATCGCGCTCTTCGAGCACGAGCCGGACGAGAACGAGAGCGAGTACTGGTCCACCCCGTACGCGCGAGCGGCCGTGGACGCGGCCCGCCGCGCCGTCGACGCGGCCCCGGCCGACCACCCCCGGGCCGCGGAGATCCGCCACCTGCTCGCCTGGTGCTACACCATGACCGACCGGCCGGCCGAGGCGCTGGCCCAGTTCAAGCTGGTCGACGGCTACGTCGACGCGCTGCCCTGGCGCTACACGGATGAGCCGGCGGCGGTCTACTGCCGCATCCGGGCCATCGCCGCCCGTTTCGCCGCGAAGGAGCAGCAGGCCGCCTGAGCCGCACCCCCCAGCTCCACCGCACGGCCGCTCCCACCCCCGGGAGCGGCCGTGCGTTCTTCGGAACAAGCGCCTTCGGTAGCGGCCGGCACACCGACGGTGGCTCCGCCGTCGATCCGCTCCGCCGCGCCGGACTGCCGCTCAGCCCCTGAGACACGGGTCTGGCCGGTAGGGGGCGTCGAGCAGCTCGATGAGCTGCGGGAGGATCAGCGCTCCCGGAAGGCGGGGGTGGTCCGTGAGGATGCCCGCTCCGCGCAGGCGGTCGAGGGCCGGCCTGGGGTCGTGCGGGATACGCTCCCGCAGCCAGGCGGCCGAGACCGCCGGCGCGGCGCGGAACTGGGTGAGGACGGCCACGGCGGCGGGGTCGTCGGCCGCCTGCGCGACGGCGGCGTCGAGCAGCCGGCCGTAGGCCGTGACGGTGGAGGCCGAACGGCGGAACCCGTCCCGGGCAGTGATGTTGGGTCCCCAGCGATCAGCATGCGGTGCAGCTCGGCGAGTGGGGTCGGGGTTGGTCAGGTGCGTGCCGACGGTGGTCGTCAGCTCGGCCAGCGCGTCGAGCGCCCGTCGGCGGTCGACGCGCGGGACGGCCACGGCGTCGAGCGACGGGGCGACGGGGCGACGGGGAGGACCCGTCGCACCGCCGTCGTGGTGGAACGGTCGGGCATCAGTCGCAGGTGGTGAACGCCACGGCACCGGTCGGCTTGGTGACGTTCACGTAGTCCGTGGTGTACACGCCGAGGGCCTGCGTCGTGATCGCGTAGGTCACGGTCTGGTACTCCACGTCCAGCGCCCAGGTCTTCCCCGGGTCGATCGTGATCTCCAAGCTGTAGGTGCGGGTGATCGAGGTGTTGATCTCGGCGCCGAGGCTTGATGAGGATTCGCGAAAACCAAAGAGCCCCATCAACGCGCCGCGGTCGGGGCAAGCCAGCGCCTCGACGAAGGCACACGAGGATGCAGATGCAGGGTCGTCACTATTGTAGTGGACGGCCTCTTGCCCGTTAATGCCGGTGCTGAGCGGCCTGGATCAGCAAAGAGTAGAGGCCAATGGGCATCTCATGCGCGAAAGGGCCGTCTGGGTCAGCCAGTGCGGCGCTTAGTCCAGGAACGCTGCGAAATGTGATCACGAGGTCCGCAAGCCAGTACGCCTCTCCCGTCCCCCTTCCGTCATTGGGAGGTCGAACGGTGATATGGCAGCCGTCTGGCCTGAACTGGATCGCTGTGTCTGATCTCGCCCCCGCACGAGGTGCACACTGCACGGATGTGGGGACCAGGCCCGGCGCGAGAATGACCTCGACGTCGTGGAGCACACTCAGGCTTCCCCACATCTCACGATAAAGGTAGGTTCCTCGCCCATCTGTAGGCAGCGGTTGGTATTCGCTCTGGCGCAGGGTTACCGGATGTCCCTCACGCAGTTCGTAGATCGCGACCCCTGCCACGAGGGCAACTCCCGGCTGGGGCTCCGGTTCGCCAGGGAACGGCAGGCATCCATAGATCACCGGCGGGATCGCAGGAGTGTCGGCTGAGTTTTGATCACGCGCGGTCGTAACGGTGAAGGTAGCTGTGCCGTCGGAGGTCACCCACACTCTTGCGGCGCGACGCAGTAAGCCGTGTGCGGCAAGGACCTTGACCGCCGCTTCATTACGAGGATGGCGGGCATATGAGAGTAGTTCCCAGTCGGCATCTTCATGGTCGCCCGGCCAGGACTGCAAGGCGTAGTAAGCCCGCAGTGCCTGCCGGTACCAGCGGCGTTCGGCAAAGCCCCGCCACAACGACGTCGTATTCTCGTAAGCCCACTCTGGTCCGCCTCCTAGTTGCTGAGCCAGTCTGGAGCGCCCACGCAGGATCGCGCCCAGGCGCTTGGAGCATTCGAGGAAGTCTTCGAGGTGGCGGGTGCGGCCATCGTCGTAGGCGTCTAGAGCGGCGGCCGCGGCGTGGAGATAGCTGCGAGCCGCGGCATCTGGAAGATGTGCGCGGTCGAGGGCCGCACCGTCTGCGAGGGACTGCCGCACGGCCCTGGCATGATCACCCGCGTCGTGGTACCACCGGGCGAGATCAGGCAGATGGCGGGCGGGTGCCGGGCTGGCGATATCGAGGCACGCGGCAATCTCATCGCGCAACCGGGCGGCGGCAGCATAGTCTCCGCGGGCGGCTCGATAACATGCACCCGCACCCAGCAGGTCACACCGGTACTGGAGGCGGGCATTTTCGGGTTCAATGGAGTCGGTCCGGGCCAAGGCTCGAGGAAGAAATCGGGGGGTCAGAACGACACCGCTTCGGCTGGCGTGACGCAACATGTTTGCTGCGGTGATCGAGGCGTTGCGCCAATCGCGGTGGCGCACCTGCTCCAGCAGGGCTTCCTGATACTGCGTCAGGGACTCGTCGCCGAGGCCGGCCTGCTGACGTAGCGTCTCGGCGAGGTTGGAGGTGGCATTGGCTCGGCGGTCCGATCCGCCCGGTGCAAGGTCACGCGCGGCTTCGAAGAATGGCGCTGCGCGTCCTGGCTCGCCCAGTTGGAGTAGCGCGACTCCGAACCGGTTAGCCAGTTCTGATTTGTTCACAGCCTGGCCGAGAAGATCGATGGTGGCTGCCCGGTCGCTTCCTTCCGCGGGCCCCTCCTGGCTGCTCCAGGCGACCGTGAATCGTTGGATGATGCCTGTGCGAATCCGGCTGATCAGGGCCTCATCGGTGATCGACCCATCAGGCGACTTGTCAGGTGGTGTGGTGACCAACAAGGCTGCGATTTGCAGCCACCAGCGAGCCTCGTGACGTGTTTCGGGACGGTCAAACTCAGCAAGCGTGCGTACAAAGGGGAGCACATCCTCCAGCACGAAGGACGCCGAGAGTCTGATCATCCCCATCTCGCCGAGTGAGCCTTCGGTCCTCTCGCTGCGCCCCATGTGTTCGTCGTGCCGTTGTTCCCAGTTCACCAGTTCATGCAGAGCCCGGTGGAGCGGATCGCTCATCTGCATGGCCAGCGCCGGTTGATGTTCGCGGGCAGATACATGGAGCAGAGTACGGCCGAATGCGACGTCGGCCCGGGCAAGCAGGAAGTCGATGTCCAGAACTGAGATCTCCGCTAACGGTGGCGGCAGATGCTTGGGCAGTTCGCCGGAGACGAGGAGCGCGGTAAAGCGCTCGCGCAAAGCCGCGGTTGCCGCTCTATGGAGGGTTGCAGCGGCTTGAGGTCGGCGGTCCTCCGCGATCGCTTCCAGTGCGCCGTACAGGGTTGGCAGCGCCTTGGAGAGCATGGTGAGCGTTTCATCCGAGTCGAGGGCTGGCCTTGCGTGGAAGGCCGTGCCGGGCAGACCGATGAACACATAGGCTGCCCGTGTAGCGAGATCGTCCGGGTGCCTAGTTCGGGAGGTTCTCACCGATCGGCTCAGCAGTGTGGCGATGTCGGGCTCTTCCGGGTCGTGCAGATGCTCGCCCATAGTGGCAGCAATCCGGGCGGCGACTTCGTCGGCGACCGGCCAAAGGGTGCCGATGACGGCACGTGCGCCGGCCGTGACGAACGCCTGGCCCGTGGTCGCCCAACTGCTACATGAGTTGTTGAAAACCACCGGATTCCCGCGTAGTCGCCACGTGCGGATCAGCGCTTCGGGGATGTTTTCGTTGGTGCTGTCCTGGAAGTAGTCGTCCTGGCCATGGGCGATCAAGAGTACGAGGTCGGTGTCCAGGTGTCGCAGCACCGATTCCAGCACCTCGCACAGCGCTCCGCGGTTGGCGAGGACCAGCGGGTAGGACAGACCGGCTGCGAGTCGGTCGGCGTAGACGTGGCCTTCGGTGTCCACCACCGTACCGAGGGCATCGAAGACGAGACCAAACGACACGGCCGGGGCGCGTTCCAGGGATCCGTTCAGCAGCCGGGGAATGAGCACGGAGCCAAGATGCCCGGGTAGATGTGCCAGTCCGTAGCGGTCCAGCCAGTGCTCGGTTCCTGAGGCGGTGTGCGGCAGCGGCGTCAGATGCAGAGGCAACCAGCGGGTGAAGACTGTCAGCGTGGCCGCGTTCGGCTTGCGAAGCTCCGGCGGGACAGCCGCCGCCGCATAGTTCTCCAGCAACGGCACCCCGGCAGCCCCCTCCGGAAATCCGCTCACTGGTTCCTGCGCAGCGACTTCGGCGATGAACGCGATAGGGCAGCAACGTACATCTACATAGCCCACTGCCTGGCAGACCAGGAGATCCTCCGTCGAGTTCTCGCATACCACGAGTTCCTCATACTGCTCGCCTGTGCGGGAAAACGTCTGGCTGATGTCGCTGGGCGGTGGCAGAACCTTGCCGACCAGATCCGCGAGCCGCCACGACCGCAAACTCGTGGCGTCGCTGGCAGTGAGCTGCAGTCTGTCATCGACTGCGGGATCAAGAGTGAGGTTCGCACCGAGTGTCACGGCAAGGTACAAGGCCGGACCATAAGCCTGCGGACAGTCCGGAGCGGTCAGCGTGGTACTGAGGCACGGTCGGCCCAACATTTCGGCCGCCTCGACCGAGGAACTGCGGACTCGGTCGGCACGGACGAAGTCAACTCCCAGTTGCTCAAGAGCGGGAACGAAATCTAGGCCAACACCGACCACGGTCGTCCCGGGCGGCCTGCCGACGAGCAGGAAAGAAGCGGTGCCCCAGTCGGCCCACTGTTCTGCGCTGACGACGAAGCAGGGGACAAATCCTCGGCCGCACGCCGCCCGGATGAGTAACGCGTCGCGCTCCCAACCCTTCGCCGCGACGATCACGATGTCCTGCAGGCGTTGAAGAGCCAGCACGCTCTCGATGAGCAACGTCACGCGCCCACTGGTATGCCCCGTCTCCACAGTGCAGGCCGAGCCGTCCCAAGACCAGGACAAGTCGCTCATGACTGTGACCCGCAAGCCGTGCTGCAGCTGGAACGTGTTCCCTTCTTGCCCCTCACTTGCCCAGCGCAAGCTGTAGCGGACGCGTTCGGGAAGCTCGATGGTAAGGAGTACCGCACTGTAGCCGGGGCGGTCTGACGCCACTACTTGGTAGACCAGGCCACGACCGAAACCCATTGGGTGTATTCGGTACCCCTGTCCTGTTACCGAAAGAGCCTGGCCTCCGACTGAAATCGACTGCATCCGATCAGGTCCGCCGATGGGCATCCTGAAGGAGAATCGGGCAGGTACACGCAATGGCTCAGCAAGGTCCACCATCGGTTCCTCGAAGAGTCCCACTACTGGCTTCCCACGGGCCCGGTCGCATACCCCGGCAATGAAGCCATTCTTGGTGATCAGGTAAATATGGTTGTACTCACCGAAGTGACCTATCGCCGTACTCATCGCGCTTTCACCACAGATAAGGGATCTCGGCAAGAACTGATCGACCGTTGATTACCGGTACCTGCCGGCCTTCGGTATGGGTCCGCACGGCACGAGCGACACTCTCGTACCAGGAGTGGAGTCCAATGGTGGTCAGGACCTGCCGAGGACCGGCCGGCTCCTGCATCACGTAGTGGGTGAAGATTCCGTGGCCGAGCTCCCGGTCTTCACGTGCCACCTGGTCGTCATCGCAGGCGCCGATCATGACCCGACCTTCCCCCAAGTCAAGGGCTTGAAGAGAAATTGGTCCGGTGTCCCGGAAATCCGACCGCTGCTGTCGAAGGTGAGGCCCTTCAAAAGTACGACCACCTGCTCGTCCACTGAAACAGGCATCGATGAGCGAGAGGATCAGTTTCGGTCCTATGATACGTTCAAACCATCGGGGCAGTTCGCGCTCCATATCAACGCCAGTTGCGTAGATGCTGTCGTACTCAGTGTCATGGAGCACGAGATAGCGTGAGGCGCGGTCGGGCCCGCAGCCGGTCTCAGGACTTCCGTGCCCCGCAAAATACAGGAGCACCACATCCTCGGGTTCGGTGGCGAGACGCGGGACCGTCTCACCGATGGCCACCATCACGTTGCGCTTTGTAGCGTCCTCGTCAAGCAGGACATGCATGCGGCGCTCGGCCGGATGCACCCGCTTAATGAGCTGTGCCATGGCCTCTGCGTCAGCGCGAGCGCAGTGCAAGTCTGCGATCGATGGATCGCGGTATCTATCGATGCCGACGATCACGGCATGAAGCACTTCACATCATCCTCCCCGAAGGACACAAGAAGCACCTCAGTAGGCTGCCTCAGCCGACCGTCGAGTGCTCCCTGCGATCATGCGAGTCAACTGCGGAAGATCTACACGCACGAGCCTGCACCTCACCCGAATGAGTGAACCGGCGTCAATGGGGCCGGGCCAGCTCGTTCTCTCGAAGTGCCCCACCTCTGTCTTATACCCGCCTGCCACCGGGTCTGTCCAATGAAACGGTATAACTCGGTTGGGTTGAGTCAGCGGCGGCCGGCGGAGAGTCGGCCGTCGAAGGCGATCTCGAAGGCGTTGAGTGCGGCCTTCCAGCGGGTCATCCAGCGTTTGCGTCCGGTCCCGGTCGGGTCGAGGGACAAGATCGCCATGTAGACGCACTTCAACGCTGCCTGCTCGTTCGGGAAGTGCCCGCGCGAGCTGATCGCGGTCACGCCTGACGGCGGCCTGAGCTTCACCCTGCTGCAAACCCGCTCCGGGAAGGGTCCGCGTCCAGGCACCGGGTTCGCACTCCAGCTGGCGGCGTTCGATCTCCTGGCGCTGGACGACATCGACACGCGCCCGTTCCCGTACAGGGCGCTCGGCTACCCACACAGAGGCAAGGCCGTGAAGGTCGTCGTGGAGGACACCCACTTCCGGGTCGTCCACGACGGCGAGGAACTGGCCGTCCACCCCCGCACCACCGACAAGCCCGTCACCCGAATCAAGGCATGGCCCAGCCGCCAGTCCCGCCACAAGCCGTCAAGCGACTCCTGAGAACGGAACGTCAAACATGTCCTGAGCCCTCACACATCAGCAACCGGTTCTTCCCCGGTCGCCAGCGCCGAGGCGATCGCCCGCGCGATCCCCCGGGCACGGCTGCTCGTCCTCGACGACGCTGCCACCGCGATCCCCGGTGCGGCGATCGACGAGGTCACCGAGGCGATGCTCGCGCTCGGGTAGCCGACAACCGGTCTTCGGACTCCGTCGCCTCGTGTCGTGCGGGGCGGCGAGCCCTTGGCATCGGTCGTCTAGGGGATCTGCCATTCCTGGAACCGGTTGGCCGGGGTGCAGGTGGTCATGGTGACCTGCTTGCCCGGGCCGTTGTCGGTCAGGCAGGTCGATCCCGAGTAGTCCTTGAGGTAGTAGGCGCCCGAGGTGCTCGCCCGGACCACCGACCAGTTCGTCATGACGCTGAAGCCCGGCGAGAGCATCACCTTCATGTTCTGGCCCGACCAGCCGTCGCCGTCGCCCTGGACGAGGAGCGGACCGCTCAGGTTGCACGGACGGATCTGGTACCAGCCACCGGGGTCCGGTGCCGAGCGGACCCAACCGTAGGCGGTCGTCCCGCCCATGACGGCCGCGGCGCCCGCCGACGGGCTGTCGGTGGCCAGGCCGAGCTTCTGACCGTCGGCCACGTTGACGACGGCGCCCCAGTTCGCGCCACCGCACCCGGGCGGCACGGTCGGGGCAGGCGGCTTGGACGTGGTCGGATCGGGCGCGGGCGCCGACGGTGCGGGCGGGTTGGGGACCGGAGCCGACGGGGCGGGCTGGTTGGGAGCCGGCGGGGCTGGCCGGTCGGGAACCGGAGTGGGCGGTGCCGGCTGGTTGCGCGTGGGTGCGGCCCCGCCACCGCCACTGCCCGCCTTCGGCGGGGTGCCGCCGGATCCACCGGCGGACCCTCCCGACGAGCCGGTGCCGCCCGCCGAACCGCCGCCGGGATTCGCCGCCGGCGCCGCGGGCTGACCACCGGCGTTCGGCTCCGGGGTGGCCTCGGACGGGGCCGGCGGCGGGGTGCCCGGCGTCGTCTCCCTGCCCGGCGACGTGGTCGGGGGCTGCTCGGTCGGCGGCGAACCGGGCGTCGGCGAGCCGGTGATCGCGGTGGCGGAGACGGAGACTGCGGGCTTCGCGTCGCGGGTCTCGCCCTGCGACTGGAACGGGCCCCGGTCGACCAGCAGGACCGTGGCGGCGCTGGTGGTGATGATCACCGGGACGACGACGGGCACCAGGAAGCGGCGCCACGGCCGCCTCCGGTCGGGCCCGGCGGTGTTCCGGGACGCCACCCGCGCGATCTCGACGGACGAGCCCGCGGCCCCGGCCGCGGCGACGGCGGGCGGCACGGCCCGCACCACCGCGGCAACCGGCACCGACCGGTCGCCGACCGCGGCCCGCGCGGCGGCCGCCATCACCGCGGCGTCGGCGAACCGATCCCCGGGTTGCTTGGCCAGGGCCCGCGCGACGAACTCCCGCACCGCCGGCGGGAACTCCTCCGGCAGCTCCGGCGCGGGCTGCTGGACGTGCTTGAGCGCGACTTCCACCACGCTCTCGCCGGTGAACGGCGGTGTGCCGGTGAGTAGTTCGTAGCAGACCACACCGATCGAGTAGAGGTCCGAGGCCGGCGTGACGCCGCCGCCCCCGGCCTGCTCGGGGGCCATGTACAGCGCCGTGCCGATCACCACGTTGGTCGCCGTGAGCGTGGTGCTCACGAGCGCCCGCGCGATGCCGAAGTCCGTCACCGTCACCCGGCCGTCGGCCCCGAGCATCAGGTTGGACGGCTTGACGTCCCGGTGCACGATCTCCTGCTCGTGGGCGGCCTGCAGTGCGTCGAGCGCCGTGGCGAGCATGCTCAGCACCCGCTCGGCCGGCATCGGGCCGCCCTCGGCGAGGACCTTGTCCAACGGCCGCCCGTCGACGAGCTCCATCACGATGTACGCGATCCGTTCCCCCGCCGCACCGCTCTCCGCGCCACCGTCCGCCTCGCCGCTCTCCGCCTCGCCGCCGCTCTCCCCGTAGTCGTGGACGTCCACGATGCCCGGGTGGCTGATCGCCGCGAGCAGTTGGGCCTCGCGCCGGAAGCGCCGGGCGAACGTCCCCTCCTCCAGCAGCCCCGCGTGCAGGACCTTGACCGCCACCTGCCGCCCCAGCACCCGGTCGTCGGCGCGCCAGACGGCGCCCATGCCCCCGCCGCCGATCCACTCGGTCAGCGCGTAGCGACCTCCGAGTACGGCCCCCCGACCTGTCATGCCCCACCCCTTCGCCATGCCCAGACCCCACGGGTTGTCATTAGCGTGTCATGTCCTGCCATTGGCGCTCCTCACCCCTCCCCACCTGCCACCCCGCCGGCATCGGTCGCATCGCACGGCTCGGGCCGCTCGGGCCGCTCGGGCCGCTCGGACGGCTCGGGCCGCAGCGAGCGCCAGATGCTCTCCGGCAGGATCCGCGCCACCTCGCCCAGGTCCAGCTCGTAGGTGTCGGACAGCCAGCGGCGGGCCGCCTCCGCGACCGGCCCCATCACCAGGACCTCGACCAGCGGGCCAGGAACGGGCAGGATCTCGCCCCGCTCCATCCGAGGCTGCATCCAGGCGCCGATCACCGCCAGCTTGGCCGCCTTGGCGGCCTTGATCTCCTCGGCCCGGGCAGCCAGATAGCCGGAGTAGGCGGAGGCGTGCAGGAAGAGCGCGGCGTCCCGGTTCTCCTCGGTGAAGCGCAGGTAGGCCTGGACCAGCGCCCGCACCCCGGTGCGTGCGGTGCGGCTGCGCTGCAGCGCGACGATCATCTCGTCGAACAGCCGCTCCATGCAACGGATGTAGAGCGCGGCGGCCAGACCGTCGAAGCTCCCGAAGTGGTGGTAGAGACTGCCCAGGCTGACCTTGCTCGCCGCGGTGACAGCACTGACGGTGAACCCCTGCTGCCCCTCCTCCGCGTACACGCGCAGCGCGCTGGTCAGGATCAACTCAACGGTGGCCTCGCCCCGTTGCTGCTTGGGGGACATCCTCGGACCTCCGCTCGACCACCGCCACGACCGCCAACCGGCCACCATCCGGCCCGCCGACTCGGCCAGAGTAGACCAGAACTGAAGAAGTTCTCTAGAACGAATCTCTACTTTTGACGCTGCCTCAGATAGGTGTCCGGTTCGATCCGGCCGAGGGGGCGTAGTCCAACTCGCTTTCAGGAGCTGCGACATGAGTCCGCGCTCACCCTGGCCAAAGGCCTCCGGGCAGCCGCAAGACCATCGGGCGCTGCATCAACCCGACGGCGTCGACAGCAGGCCGCGCGGCCGCCGCGAGGTGTGGACCGGCCTCCCCTGCAGGGTGAGCCGCTCCGCTCTCAGGGCGGACGTGTCGCCCCGGCGCTCTTCGCGATCACCGGTTCAGCAGGGTGCGCCCACGGGATCGGGCGGACGAACAGACCATTCACGCCGACCGGCGCCGGCTCCGCCGGGGCCGGGAAGACCGGCAAGTGCCGGACCGCGGACCTGACCATCACTGCCGCGGACCGCACCATCACCGGCGACGCCGAGAACACCGTCGTGGTCGAGCTGAAGAACCACAGCGGCAAGGCCTGCACGCTCTCCGGGTACGCGGGCGTCGACCTGAAGACCTCCGCGGGCACGCTGTCCGCGAAGCGCTCCGGCGAGCCGGTCGTCGAGGGCGTCGTGGCGAACGGCAAGTCGACGTACTTCGGCATCAGTTACCCGGCCAACACCTCGGGCGGCTCCGGCGTCCGGATCACCGGTCTGGCGGTGACCCCGCCGGACGAGACCCAGTCGGTCACCCTGCCCTGGCCGGGCGCCGGCCCGCTGCCCGTCACGAACGGCAGCGGCGCGCCGGTGAAGATCGGCCCGATGGGAAGCGCCGGCCAGGGCGAGTGACCACCGGCACCCCGCCCCGGCACCCGTGGGCGCAATCCGTGCCGCGTGCTGCCTCGCGTTGATCCGCAGCCACTCCGCCGGCGACTCCACCGGGCCCGTCCCCCCTGCCACCGTCCGGGGGGACGGGCCCGGTGCTTTCCTCCGCCCGCCCGGCTTCGTCACCGAAGCCGCCGGTCAGAGGCTTCTCAAAGTTTTCGGAAGAAGTTCTGAACCCACCTGCAACCTCCGCGGGCCCCGCACGTCTATGTGAGTGAGCGGCGGGAAACCCGCCGCAGCGGACCGCAGGCGACACCGGGAGCACCGCGCCGGGCCTCGGATCCGACCGACACCGTACTCACCGCGCGACGACACACGTCTGCCGGTGAAAACACCCTGGGGGGTATTCAGAATGTCCGTTGTGCGTACACGTTGTTTCCGCTCCACCGTCCTCACCGCCGCCACCCTCGGTGCGCTGCTCGCCACCGGCGCCGTGGTGGCCTCCCCCGCCGCCTACGCCGCCCAGGCTCCGGCGGCCGTCGCCGCCGCGGCCTCCCCGGCAGCGGAGCCGGCCGCCAAGGCCGCCGCCGAAGCCGACAAGCCGTCGCTGACCGTCAATGCGCCGGCGTCGGTCGGCCGCGGCGGCCAGCCGGTCGAGTTCACCGAGACCGTCACCAACCCGAACAGCACCGCGGCCACCTACAAGCTGCGGATCACCACCAGCGGCGCGGGCCCCGTCTCGATGAACGCCATCAAGGTCGACTACCGCGACGCGGACGGCACCTGGAAGCCCGTCACCGACACGGTCTCCGGTCTGACCGTCGCCGCCGGCGCCACCAGGACGATCCAGCTGCGCCTCACCACCGAGCTCGCGGCCTACTGGTCCAACAAGGACTCGACCGTCACGCTCGGCTCCGCCGTGCTCGACGAGGCCGGCGCCGTCCTCGCCGAGAGCACCAAGGAGGTCGCGGCCAAGGCCATCACCCTGCAGGTCAAGGACGCGCCGACCACCGCCGTCGCGGGGGGCGACCCGGTCGAGTTCGACGTCACCATCAGCAACCGCAGCGCCTCCGGCTACACCAACGTCGACAAGGTCGTCGAGGCCGACCAGCACAGCACCCTCCAGGTCCAGAAGGCCGACGGCGGCTGGCAGAGCATCACCGGCGTCCCCGGCACCAACCCGACGGTCGCCGACCGGGTCACCTACCACCTCTCGGACGACCGGAACATGGCGCCGGGCGAGACCTTCACCAAGCACGTCCGGCTCGCCTTCACCGCCGACGCCCCGCTCGGCACCAACTACATCCACCCGTGGGCCAAGCTCGACATCGGCAGCGGGTACTCCCCCTTCACCGTCGGCCCCCAGTACGTCCAGATCGAGATCACCTCCCAGGCTCCGACGCTGGCGGTCCAGGCGCCCGCCTCGATCGGCAACGGCGGCCGGCCGGTCGAGTTCACCCAGACCATCACCAACCCGGGCAACACCGAGGCGACGTACGTCCTCGAGTTCGACGTGAGCAACCCGGCCGCCCGCAGCGAAGGCCGCCTCGCCATGGACCTCCGCGAAGCCGACGGCGCCTGGGAGCCCGTGCTGACGACCTTCCGGCAGCAAAACGACGGGTTCCACTTCAAGGGCGGTCGCGCCAACGTGACCGTCCCGGCCGGCGCCACGAGGACGTTCCAGCTGCGCCTGTCCGCCCCGCTCAACAACGACTGGGCCGGTCTGAGCGGCACCGTCAAGCTCTCCTCGTCCGTTCTCGAACAGACGGGGCAGTACGTCATCGCCGAGAGCACCAAGGACATCGCCCTGAAGGCCCTCGACGTGAAGGTCAAGGACGCCCCCACCACCGCCGTCGCCGGGGGCGACCCGGTCGAGTTCGACGTCACCGTGACCAACTCCAGCTCCTCCCGCTACAACAACGCCCACCCCTCCGTCATGGCCGACCGGAACAGCGCGCTCCAGGTCCAGGAGGCGGACGGCAGCTGGCACGACGTCACCGGCATCCCCAGCCGCCAGTCCGGCGGCCCGGTCACCTACTACCTGACCGAGGACCAGAACCTGGCGGCCGACACCTCCGTCACCAAGCACGTCCGCATCGCCTTCACCTCCCTCGCCCCGGCCGGCACCACCTACGTCAACCCGGTGGTCATCCTCGGCGCGGACGAGCCGAACGGGGCCGCGTACGTCGGACCGCAGGGCTTCCCGGTCGACCTCACCGACGCCGCCACCGACGCCACCGGCGCCGTCGGAACCGGCACGGTCCGCACCGGCACCGGCACCGGGGCCCACACCGCCGTCAAGGCCGGTCTGATCACCGCCCACGACAGCGGCTCCGACAACACGTCCGGCTCCACCGGGACCGCGGGCTCCTCGGGCACCACCCGGACGGCCGGCGGCGAGCTCGCCCACACCGGCTCGGACGGCACCCTGAAGGCCGCGCTGGGCGCCACCTCGCTGCTCGCCGGCGGCATCGGCGCCGTGCTCTTCGCGCGCCGCCGCCGCACCGCCTGACGCCTGACGCCTGACGCCTGACGCCTGACCATGAGGCTGTAGCCGGCACCCGCTCGGACCCCGACCACCCTGTGTGAATCGTCGGTGGTCCGGGCGGGTGCCGGCACGCCGTCGGCGCGTACCAAGGAGCCAGGACGGCACTGGGGGACGCGCTGGTCCTCGCCCGGTCACCGGCCGCGTGACGGTGCAGCGGCGTGACGGTGCGGCGGCATGACGGTTCAGGCGACGAGCAGTCGAAGGCCGAGCACGGCCGCGTCGAGGGGCGACGAGGTCGCGGTTGTCCCGGGCGTCCTGTCCACTGAGCCGCTGGAGGCCGGCTCTGGAGGGTGACCGCGACTGCGCTGCTGGCGGAGAGACCGGGCCGGAAGCGCAGGGTGCGCGGATCGCGGGCACGTCGATGACCGGCTTTCCCCCGGCCACCCGGCCCGGCCCGGCACCGGTGCCGTCGGCAACGCCGGGCCAGAGGTTCCGACTTCTGACGGTCTGAGTAGCTGTTGCTCAATCGAGCTTGGTGATCGTGAGTTCGAGTCTGCTGCCTCGGTCGGATGATCCTCTGGTCGTGGGCACGGAAGGGAGGACTCCCGCACAGTTTCGGTGCCAGGACGCTACGGGGCTGGGCCCTACCGTCTGCGGTGTCACCGCAGGCGGATAGCCTCCGGCGGGAACGGGCGGCTGACGGGAGTGGACGTGGACATCGAGGAGATGCTGGACCGACTCGGCGTGGTGATCGGGCCGCCGCCCGCGGACGGCGTGACCCCGGTCCCGTGGGAACTCGCACCCGCGGCGATCGGCTTCCAGCTACCCGCGGACTACCGGGCGTTCGCCGACCGGTACGGGTCGGTCAGCATCAGTAATGAGCTACACATTTTCACACCAACGGAAGTCCCCAGTCCCCACGCCGCGGTGCCGTCCGGCTTCGAGGGGTTCCTGTACGACACGAAAGAGCCCTACGGATACTGCGCCATGCTGGCTGAGGCATACCGGGACGGGGACTACGACGAGTGCCCATATCCGCTGTTCCCGGCCGAGGGCGGCCTGCTGAAGTGGGGCAACAACTACAACTCCGACCACTTCTTCTGGCTGATGCGGGGCCCGGACCCAGACCGGTGGCCGATCGCTGCCAAGTTCGACTCGATGCGGGAGTGGGACCTGTTCGAGGGCGGCTTCCTGGAGTTCCTGCTGGCAGCGGTGACCGAACAGTATCCGTACCACGAGGACGTCGTTCCCGGCGGGACGAAGGAGGTCGGCGACGGCCGTGCCTATCGCCTTCGGGGTGACTGGTCGAAAAACCTTCGGGCATGAGCCCTCGAACACGGTCAACGGCCGACTCTGGGCGGCTCCGGCTCGGCGACCTGGCCAGCCGTTGTCGTGCCGATCGCGGTGAGCATGAGTTCGATTGCGGTAGCTCGGCCGGGTGGTCTTGTCGCGTGCCGAGCATGAAGGCAGGGCCTCTGGTGCAGCTCGGGGTTGTCGAGACCTTGAGCACGCCAGGAGGCCCTGTTGTCGCAGTTGTACGCCCTTGCACCAATCGGCTCCAACTCGGCTGCTCGGGAGTGTGATTGTCTCGCGCACCGGTTCGGGAACGCCGGGGGCCGGCCGCACAGACGACCGAAGTATCCGTCCGACATGAGTGACGTGGAGTGGGCGGTGGTGCGCGACGCGATGCCCGTCCCGGGATGGTTGGAGGGCAGGGGCGGGCAGCCGGAGGGCTACTGCCACCGGCAGATGGTCGACGCGGTGCGCTACCTGGTCGCGGGTGGCATCACCTGGCGGGCGATGCCCGCGGACTTCCCCGCCTGGGACCGCGTCTACGCGTTCTTCCGGCGCTGGCGGGACAAGGGCCTGGTCGGCGAGTTCCACGACCGGCTGCGGGATCGGGTCCGCGAGGCGGCGGGCCGCGATTCGGAGCCGACCGCGGGCATCATCGACGCGCAGTCGGTGAAGGGCGCCGCGTCGGTGCCGGCCGCCACGCGGGGATTCGATGGCGGGAAGAAGGTCAACGGCCGCAAGAGGCACATCGTGGTGGACACCCTCGGGCTGCTGCTGACGGTGCTGGTCACCGCGGCCTCCGTCACCGACCGCGAGGCCGGCGGGACGCTGCTGGAACGGCTGCGTCAGCGGCACTGGCGCATCACGCTGGTGTGGGCCGACGGCGGCTACACCGGGCGCCTGGTCGACTTCGCCCGCGACGTCCTGCGGATCGTGCTGAGCGTGATCAAACGCAACGACGACATCACCGGGTTCACCGTGTTGCCCAAGAGATGGCTGGTCGAGCGGACGTTCGCGTGGCTGATGCGCTCACGCCGCCTCGCCCGCGACTACGAGACGCGCACCGACACCTCGGAGGCGGTGATCCGATGGTCGATGAGCATGGTCATGAGCCGCCGCCTCGCCCGACAGGCGCGCTGAACAATCCGGGGCTCGTCTCGACCAGCCAGCCCCGCGCGGCCAGGCGTTTCGCCTTCGACCGCACCCCCTCCACCTTCGCCGGGACCGGCTCCAGGCCGAGTGCTACGGCGAGTTGCCGACAGTCCATCGCCTCCTCGCCCGACCCGCTGCCACAGGCCAGGACGTCCATGATCCGCCGGTAGTCCGGCGCCAGCACCGTCGGGACAAGCCCTTCCCGCCAGTGCGGTACCACTGAACCGGGCACCGCCGCCGTGGACTGCACCGGCCGCTCGCTGGCCACCACGACCGGCGGCACCTCCCCGTCTGCGCGAGGTTCCGCCAGGACCTCGGCCACCGCCTCACGGGCGATCACGAACCGTTCCCACACGGCCTCCGCCTCCCGCAGCTCGGCCTGAAGGGCCTCCACCCGCCGCCGAGCGGCGCGTTCACGCTCCTCCAGAAGCCCCATCACCGACGGCATCCCGGCACCTCCGCCGAAGAGACGACACGACACTCCGTCCCTGCCGCCGAAACGCCGCTCCTATGCCTGACCAGCGGAAACACACCCGCCACTCTCGGAAAGACAACGGCCTCTGAGAGAGCCGATCCCATACCAGTCCTCTGGGGGCTTGGAAAGAACGGCGCCATGGTGGCAACAGCGGAACGGAATATGACGATCTATCAGATGTTTGCCCCGACCGGGCCCGGGGGTGGCGCCGGGGTGTGCTCCGGCGCAATCCGGTGCGGGCATCTTGGTCGTGGCGGCGTCCGGGAGGGGAGCGTGAGGAGGGGGCGGCGGCGCGCGAGGGGGGAAGGAAGGCTGCCGGTTGCACTCTGGCGCTGCCGGACGATCTCTGACACCATCTCAGCCGACGTGAACAAATCGTGTGCCGAACGTTCACTTCACCTGCACAAGAATCCGCTGTTAAGCGTCGTCGAGAGATCTGAGGCCTGCCATGAAGACCTTACGGACCCACACCTCGCACCTGGTGACGGTCGTGCTGCTGCTCCTGGGCATGATGACCGCCGCGAGCGCGCAGGCGCAGGCGGCCCCGCAGCGGGTCACCGGCAGCACGACCATCTGCTCCTTCTCCCCGATCCCGGCCGGGTGGGTCATCACGAGCTCGTACAGCAGCTGGGGCTGTCCCGGCTCCGGTGTCTCGTATTCGATCACCGACACGGCCGGGCAGACCAATCTGACCATCTGCTCCTTCTCCCCCAAGCCGGCCGGGTGGGTAGTGACCAGCTCGTACAGCACCAGCAACTGCGCGGGCAGCGGCGTCGCCTACGGCTTCCACAACGTGGCCAACGACCTCAACGTCAGCGCGTGCTCCATGACCCCGATCCCGGCGGGGTGGGTGATCAGCAGCTCGTACAGCAGCAGCAACTGCGCGGGCACCGGCGTCGCCTACTCGCTCCACAACACGGTCAACGACACCAGCACCGGCGCCTGCTCCATGACCCCGATCCCCACCGGATGGGTCGTCACCAGCTCGTACAGCACCAGCAACTGCGCCGGCACCGGCATCGCCTACACCCTCTTCAAGATCACCACGCAGACCTCCGCCGTCGTCTGCTCCTTCTCCCCGCTGCCCGCCGGGTGGGTGGTCAGCAGCTACTACACCAGCAGCAACTGCTACGGCAGCGGCGTCGCCTACAACATCCGCAAGGCCTGACCTCCGGCCGCCCACGGGGCGTGAGGATGTGAGGGTGTGAGAGCAGGGCCTCCCGGCCGCCGCCGGGAGGCCCTGCCGCCGTCGCCGCGACCGGACCGGACGGCGAGCGGGCGGCGCTGTCACCTCGGCCTGGCGGACCGTCGACGGCCTGGAGCCGCCGGGCTTCAAGGAGGAACGCCGGTCCGCCCTGAACCGCACGTTCGACCAGCTGGCCGACGCCGTCGACCGCGAGGCCGGACCCACGCGACAGCCGCGGCCCGCGACGCGCGGTCGTCAGGCCGTCTCGGGGCCGAAGCGGCGCCGGTAGACACCTCACGGCGCGAAGCCGTCAAGTTGATGTCCGGGTAGTCCATGGGGCTACCTGGCTTACCGTCGCCGCTGGCCCAACAGCACCAACCCCCACCTGCTGATCAGTCGCAACACGGCGACCACCACGACAGCGGTTGGCACTTTCTGGCTCGACCGCCTCGTCAAACGGCTGCCCGCCGGCCTGGACCGGCTCCGACAGGACCGCATCCTCGAAGAGGCCGCCGCCACCGGAGCCGACCCCCCTGCACCTCGCCCACGTCTTCGCTCTCAGCGCCAGGGCCAGCCTCCGTTACACCAATGCAGCCTCCGAGTCTACCGGAGAACAAATCGGAAAGAAGCCCTGAGCAGCCACTTCGACGCCCCGCCGGCAGCACGGTTCATTGGCCCGTATCTGGCCATCGGCAGATACGGACCGGGGCCACCGCCCCAACAGGCCCGGCCTTGTTCAACATCCCACCCCGAGGGGGATGTCACCGAACGGATCAGCTACTCCCAGGGGTTGTTGCCCGACTCCCATCCCGCCGCCTCGTCCTTGTCATGCAGGAACCGTGGGTCCGCCATGCCCTGGAGCGAGGAGTCGCTGATCGGCCATGGCTGCCACTCGCCGCGCAGCAGCTTGAGCAGGAATTCGGCCATACCGCACGGATACACCGACCATTCGAGGTTAAGGCGCGAATACACCGCGACCGGCCATCGGTCCGGGTCCGGATCCGTCGTGATCCAGCACAGGGTGTCGGCTGCGGCTGTTCCTCCCCAGATGAGCAGGTCCTCCAGCCGGTGCCGGCCTCTGTCGGCGGGAGCCCACTGGTTCACCGCGTAGTCCGCGAGTGCTGCCTCCGAGAGCCTTGAGACCGTGACTACCTGCGGCTCGTTCGAAGTGACGGCGGGGATGTGGACGCCGACCATCTCCTCGATCGAACCGCTGCCGAAGGCTGTGACGAACGCCCGGTAGTCGGCTGGGAATGACGCTCCATAGACCCTCTCCGCCGCACTCCAGTCGACAGCGTCCCCACAGGTGGGCCCGATGCACGACAGCACTTCTCCGATACTCGCCATGGCGGCAATTACGGCGGGCTGATCGTCACTCACGCTACGGCTCCCATCAGGTCGAGGCGTCCTCGCACATGTTGTGCCATTGTCCGTCCTTCAGTCGCACAGAGTTCCGCCCCCCGGATGAGGACAGAACCCGAGGACTGCTCGCAACCTCACACAGGCCCTGGCGGCCATCTTGCTGAGCACGCTCATCGGCTCTGGCGCAGATCTTGGATGCTGTTGGCGATCTTCACTGGCGAGAGTGATATTGCCGCCATCGGCTGAATGCGCCAGTGCTCGTCTGCTGTCCTGGCCTGGAGGTCGGGCCTGTTCAGAGGGGTGGACTGCGGTGGCGATGGGTTCATGGTCCGGGCGGGAGATCCCGCCGCTGACTGCGCGGATGGCACAGGCGAGCAATCCTCGGGGCACTGCTGCGATGTGGGTGCGGGATCACTTGGAGGGGCTGTTCACGGACGAGGATTTCGCCGATTGGTATCCCGCAGACGGACGTCGCGGCCTGTCACCGGCGCGATTGGCGCTGGTGTCGGTGCTGCAGTACGCGCAGAACCTCACCGACCGTCAGGCCGCCGAGGCCGTCCGGTGTCGTCTGGACTGGAAATTACTGCCTGGGGCTGGAGTTGGACGATCCGGGCTTCGACTTCTCGGTGCTCAGCGAGTTCCGTGACCGGATGGCCGAGGGCGACCGGGCGGACCGGCTGCTGACGTTGATGGTGGAACGGCTGGCCGAGACGGGGCTGGTGAAGCGGCGCGGGAGACAGCGGACCGACTCCACCCATGTCCTGGCCGCGGTGCGGCGTCTGGACCGGATCGAACTGGTCGGCGAGACCCTGCGCGCGGCCCTGGAGGAGGTGGCCGCAGCAGACGAGGACTGGATATCCGCCCTGGTCACGGACGAGTGGGCCCGCCGTTACGGTCGACCGGTGCGCTACGACCGGCTGCCCAAGGAGACGAGCGAGCGCAAGCAGTACGCGTTCACGGTCGGTGAGGACGGAATGCGCCTGTTCCAGGCCCTCCTTGCCCCGGACGCACCGGCCCGGCTGCGGCGGCTGCCCAAGGTCGAGGTGATGCGCCAGGTCTGGGTCCAGCAGTACTGGTACGACGAACACGGTGATCTGTGCTGGCGCGGCCCGAAGCAGACTCGCGACCGGCTGAGCCGGCGCCACAGCCCTCGGCGTTCGACGACCGCGGCCGCCTCCGACGGGCGGCCCGATCCCGCCTCCGCCCGGGTTCCGTGGTCGTCGGTGGAGATCATCTCTCCCCACGATCCGCAGGCCCGCTTCAGCCACAAGCCCGGCAAGGCCGAGTGGGTCGGCTACAAGGACCACCAGACCGAGACCTGCGACAGCGGCTTGCCGAACGTGATCGTGCACGTGGCCACCACGCCGGCGCCCGAGCAGGACATCGACGCCCTGGAACGGATCCACTCCGACCTCGCCGCACGCGACCTGGCTCCGGCCGAGCACCTGGTCGACGGCGGATACACCAGCCCCGCCGCCATCCATCGGGCCAGGACCGAGTACGGAATTGACCTGCTTGGCCCCGTCCGGCTCCCACCTCGATCACGGGCGTTGCCGGGCTTCAACAAGGAGGACTTCCACCCCAACTGGGAAGAACGAACGCTTACTTGCCCAAACGGTGCCACCAGCCCGCCATGGAAACCGACCTTCGCCGACGGACAGCCTCGCCTGTCCGTGCTGTTTCCCCGTGCCGTCTGTCGGGCCTGCGACGACCGCCCGAAGTGCACGGGAAACGTCGACGGCAAAGGCCGCCACGTCCTGCTCCTGCCACAGCCCCTGCAGGAGATCCAAAACCGCGTCAGGACAGAGCAGAAGACCAAACCCTGGCAGGACCGATACGCCATGAGGGCCGGCTGCGAGGCCACCGTCTCCGAGACCGTCCACGCCCACGGCTTGCGCAACTGCCGCTACCGCGGCACCGCGAAGACCCACGTCCAGCACGTCCTTACCGCAGCCGGAACCAACATCATCCGCCTCAGTCAGCACCACGACGACGCCAGATCAACCGATCCTCAACGAGGCCAAACCACCCGCTTCCAGCACCTGTGCCAACAACTGAGCGACGGGACTCGAACTCGTCGCTCGCGAAGATCACCAACAGGATCACTTCTGTGGATCAGAACCGCTTGGGTCGGCCGCCGTCAGCTGGCGGGCGCTCTGGGTGGTGAAGGAGGGAGTCACCCCTCTCACCCATGGGAGCTGCGGGAGGACCGAGCCGACGAGCGGTAGCCCCCCGGTGTCTGACCGACCAGTTCGGTGAAGGCGTCGATGAAGCTGCCGGGGTTCGACCAGCCCAACCGGATCGCCGTGTCGGTGACCGAGGCACCGTCGCTGAGCTCGATCAGCGCCCGTTGGATGCGCAGCAGGGTGCGCCAGTGGCGGAAGCTCATCGACAGCTCGCTGCCGAACAGTCGGCTCAGGGTGCGTTCGCCGGTGCCGGTGCGGTGGCCCAGCTCGGCCAGCGTCGCCGGGCTTGCCGGGTCCGCATGGAGCAGGTCGGTGACCGCCTTGAGACGCCGGTCGCTCGGCTCCGGGAGGCGCAGCGGCTCCTGTGCGGCGCGGGCGAGCTCGGCGAGTACGACGTCGATCAGCAGCCGCGAACGGGGGCTCTCCAGCGGCTCGCCCTCGCTCATCAGCGTCAGATAAGCCTCGCGCAGCAACGCGCTCGCCACGAAGACCGACGGCTCGGCCGGCAGTTGTCCAGTCAGCGTCACAGGCAGCGACAGCACCCGGATGTCCGTCTCGCCGTACGCCTTGCTGCTGTGCACCGCGAAGGGCGGCACCCACATGATCCGACTGGCCGGCGCCACCCAGGTGCCCACCTGGGTCGCTGTGACCAGGGCCCCACGCGCGGCGTAGCGGAGCTGGCCGTAGTCGTGGAAGTGCGCGGCCACGTCGGCGCCATGGGCCAGCGGCGCCGACAACGGCACATCGTCGGTGCAGAAGCTCGGCTCGCCGCGGGGGTCGGACACGCGATCGAGGCTACCCGCCGCTGGCGGGTTATCGGAAGATCCTGGCGTGATACCGGTGGTGCGCCTGGCACCGCAGACCGCATCGTGGAGACATGTCACAACAGATCAAGCTTGAGACCGCTGGTGAAGCGGTGGCAGCGATGAACACCCGGACGACCGGCACGATCGCCGTTTTCGGCGCGACGGGGCAACAGGGCGGGGCGGTGGTCGACGCGCTGCTGGACCACAACGCGCGGGTGCGGGCTCTGGTTCGCAACCCGCAGTCCGACCGGGCTCGGGCGCTGGCCGCCCGCGGCGTCGAGCTGGCGGCCGTCCGGGCCGACGACCCGGCGTCGCTGACCGCCGCGCTGGCGACGGTCGGGGGGTTCTCCTTCATGACCCCGGAAGCGAACAGCCTCGAAGAGGTCGAGGCGGAGATCCGCATCGGTACCGCGCTCGTCGACGCGGCAGTTGAGGCGGGCGTCCCGCGCGTCGTGTTCAACTCGGTCTTCGGGGCGGACCGGGAGTCGGGTGTGCCGCACCACGACTCGAAGCAGTCGATCGAGGAGCACCTGAGGCAGTCCGGCCTCAGGGCCTCGGTGGTTCGCGCGACCGCCTTCATGGAGAACTTCGCGAGCGTGATGGCACCGAGCCTGGAGCATGGGGAGATCGTGCTGAGGATGCCGCTGCCGGAGGACGTCGCCCTGAAGATGATCTCGGTCCGGGACATCGGCCGGGTCGCCGCCGCGCTCCTGCTCGACACCGCGGTGGCGACCGGCGGAGTCGTCGAGCTCGTCGGCGACGAGCTGACGGGCCCCCAGATCGCCGAGGCGTTCGGCGCGCACGCCGGGCTCCCGGCACGGTACGAGGCCCTCCCGTTGAGCGTGCTTCCCAACGACCTCGACAAGGCGATGTTCCGCGAGTTCGCGAAGGCGAGGGAAGACCCTTCGGACCTCACGGTGGTGCGCTCGATCGAGCCGGCCACCCTGGACCTGGTCGAGTGGATCCGAGCTACCGGCTGGACCGCGCCCGCAAACGTGGCTGGTTCCTGAGCCTCCGGCGAGCGTTCACCTTTTCCGCCTACGGCAGGCCGGAAGTCCAACAACTGTCCGAGGTCCCGGTGCCGGCACCGGCCCGGGGCAGGAGCGGCTGGTGAATGTCGACGTGGACGTGGAGTCGGTGAACGTGAGGGTCAAGGCCGCGGCGGCGGGGCACAGATGTCCGGGGTTCGGGCGCTGGTCGACCCGGGGCGGACTTTCGTCGAGCCGATCGAAGGGCTGACGCGACGCCACGGCCGGTGGGCCGAGCGCCTGCGGTCGACGCTCGCCTCGGTCGGCCTGGCACCGGCCTGGCGGGCCGGTGCCCGGCTGGCCGGGGTGTTCGGGGTGTCGGTGAGCCGGAGCACGGGTGCCGAGACCCGCCGGCCGGTGGACCTGCTGCCCGACCGGGAGTCGTCGGGCCTGGCGGCCTGGCCGGCCGAGCGGCCGGGCGTCGCGGATTGCTCGCCCGAGCCATCCGCACGGTCGACGCCGGGATCTCCCGCCCGGACCACTACCCCATCGCCCTCGCAGCCCACCCCCAGTGAAGAACCCTCAGGCCGGAACAGCAGGGCAGACATGGCCGACGGCCGGAAAAGCCGGGATCCTCACCCTCTTCGGTGAAGAGCGCCCGGCAGCATTCGTCTCTGTCCGGCGCTCAGCCGGCCCAGCCCTCGGCGTTCGAGTACGACTCGAAGGAGTAGCGCGTGTCGCGGCCCCACTTCTCACCGGTGATGCGTTCGTAAGCACGGTCCGGCACGTAAAGCAGGCTCTCGGCCCAGATGTGGTCGATGACGAACGGGGCGAAGGCGGAAGCGTCCTGCAGAACTCTGCCGAATACCGCGCGGCCGGCGGCGACGACCGCGGCCCGCGTGTACAGGAAGGCGTCTCCCGACAGGTCTTGTCCGTACTCCTTGCGGTCCAATTGGTAGAGCACCCAGGACAGTTGTTCCGCGAAGCCTGTGACCAGCGACAACGGCGACCGGGCGAGGCGCTCAGTGATGTTGGCGGCGAGGAGTTCGGCCTCCGAGTCAGGTCCTGCGGGCCTGCAGTCTTCGATGAGCTGCCAGAAGGCGTCTTCGTTCACGCTGGGAGCATGACGCAGCGGACGGACACTTCCGACCACTGAGCGACCTGGGTGCTGTTGTGGGACTGGTGGAGATCACCAACAGCATCGATCTTGTGGTCGGCCCAAGCCGCAGCCCCCGACCAATCCGTCTCGCCCGCGTCTTCGTATCCTGTGTGCCATGGTGAATGAGCCAGAGTCGGCATCCCGTACCAATCAGTGGGGCGACACGGAGAGATCGGTCCCGGGCAGCAGCGAGTCCTGCCAGGATGTCTGCTCGTGCTTCGACCAGGACCGGGTGAGCAATCGGAGGCGGGTGCGCTTCCACAGTGACCGTCAGGACACATCTTCGCCAGCCTGGCAGCACCTCCTGGCGCTGATCGACGAAGCCGCCGCCGACGGGCGGGAGGTGTTTCGACCGCTGGTGGAGATGAGCCCCCGAGAGCGGCGCCAGATCGTCACCCTGCCGCCCAGCATCGCGAAGCTCACCGCCGTCAAGCAGTTCGTCCTCTACGGCAGCAACCTGGTTCGGATCCCTCCGGAGATCGGCGCCATGAGCAGCCTGCAGGAATTCACCCCGTACACCTCCTACCGCTTGCACTGGTTCCCATACGAGCTGACCAGGTGCCCGAGCCTGAAGCGCAGCACCGTGAGCACACGCGCCCTGTACGGCAACGAGAAGCTCCGCCCACCGTTCCCCCCGCTCCAGCCCGGCGGCGTGGAGACCGCCGGCCTCGGCCTCGACGACGTCGACCCCGGAGAATGGGGTACTACGGCACTCCGCAGGTGCAGCGTGTGTGACCGACCGCTGGAAGGATCCAAGATCCACCAGGCATGGATCTCGCTGCGAGTGGCCACCGACGTCCTGCCGCTCCTGGTCAACGCCTGCTCCGCAGCGTGCGTGCAGGCCCTTGCCAAGCCTCCTGAGGACTACGTCCAGACCCCACACACGGGTGGCCCCGGACTTGCCCAACCCACCGCTGACTACGCCTGACTCCCCAATGCCAGCGGGCCGCGAATCAGCTGCCGGATGCCGACCCGCGGGCATTTGGGCCATCACAAGATCGGCGACAGAGCCCGCTCATCTGTACTTGGCTGGGCACTTCAACGAGTAAGCGGACACCGACCCAGCAGTCGCCCTATGGCTCGAGGTACTGGCCGAGCTGACGCTGACCGCCGGGCCGTGCCCGCGCGTCTCACACGATGGAGTCGTCCATCGTGTCGTCCTCGTTCCCGCTCACCTCGTAGTCACTGTCGCGTGCCTGGCGGCGCTCCTCCCGCCGGGCGTGCCGGATGTCCGTCTCGTCGTCCGTCATGGCGAAGACGTCCTCCCGGCGGAAGAACTCCTCGGACAGCGGGTTGTCGCCGCCTGCGCGTACCCAGTCGGTCAGGATCGGTTTCGGGCTCAGGGCGACCGTCCGGTTGCCCCGGCCCGGGAGGACGGTCAGCTGGTAGGCCTCGCTGGTCGTGGTGGGCGAGCGGTAGGTGTACGTGTAGTGCCGCGGCGCGGCGCCGCCGGGGAGGGGGCCGAGGAGCCTGGCGTAGGCCTGGACCAGGCCGGGGTTGGCGAAGTTGCAGAGCAGGACGGTCGTGCCGCGCTGGACGAGTTCGCGGGCGGCGTCGACGATCGCGGTCTGGAAGGCGGAGCCGTCGTTGCCGGTTCCGTAGGTACCGGCCGACACCGTGCCGAAGGTCTCGGGGTTGGTCACGAAGCCGCCCGGGACGGCATTGGTGAACTTGGGGAACGGGCAGTCCATGAAGACGATGTCGGAGGGCGCCGCCAGGTCGCAGGTGGTCCGGAAGTCGCGGCACGCGAAGTCCTCCATGCCGACGGTGCCCAGGAGGTCGGCGATCGCGGTGAGGGTGACCACTTCGCGGGCGCGGATGTCGGCGAGGCGCTGCCACGCGTCCGGGTGGAGGGTGGCCTGAACGCCGCCGCGCTCGGTCAGCTTGGAACCGCGGTGGCAGCGGTTGACCAGCCAGATGTACATGCTGACGGTCGTCCGGGCGAACTCGGGGTCGTTGGCGGTGTCGTCGATGGCGCGCCGCCCGCCGTGCTCCAGGTGCTCGACCAGCTGGCCGAAGCTGCGATCCAGGTCGAGTCCCACTCGACGGCGAGGTCCGCGTACGCGCGGACGAACCGGTGGCCGCGCTCCGCGAGTGCCCGGTAGGCGGCGATCACGTACGGGTTGAGGTCGCCGGCGACGACCGAGCTGAACAGCCGCATGCCCTCGTTGATGCCGGGCCCCCAGGCGGTGGCGTTCAGGAAGATCTGCCCGGAGCCGACGAAAGGTTCGACCAGGCGCGGGAAGCGCCCGCCGTTGTCGGTGAACTTGGCGCGGGCGACGCGGGCGAGGACGAGCTGGGTGAAGTGCGTGCGGTTGTGCATGTTGCCGGTGTAGGGCGTGAGCCAGGCGAAGCGCTCCGGCGCGGGCACCCAGAGGTTGGTCATCCGGCCGATGTAACAGCTGTCGGTGCGCACGAACTGCTCGTAGGGCCCTCCGGTCACGCCGGCGAAGTAGTTGAAGCTCGACGGGCCGTCCATCTCGCCGATCGCGAGCGGTTTGTACGGGACCGCCATGTTGCGCGGGGCGGGAGCGCCGGCGTCCGTGACGGTGAAGCCTCGGTCCGGAGTGCCGTTGCGCATGTGCCCGTGGACGCAGACGGCGCACGGGACGCCGTTCTGGTTCATGGCTCCGGTGTACTCGCGCTCGAACCCGCAACGGTCGCAGTAGATGTGCATGATCCCCCTCAGGAGTCCACCCCGGTCGCGCCTGCCGCCATGACCATAAGTGGCGTGTGCGGGCACCGGAACGGGATCGGCGGCCCGGGCGCCACCGGCAGGGGGTCGGCGGACGGGTCTGCGCCGGGGTCGCACCACCGGGGGCGCGCAGCCGGCGCCGCAAGCCCGCGGGGTACCCGGCTCCGGCCGCCTCCCACCCCGGCGCTCCATCGCGCCTCGCATTCGCCAGGGCACTACGCGTAGCACCATCGCATCTGCGAGGTTGCACGCCTGGTGGATTCACCAACTCGCATGGCCACACCTGGTAGGCGGAACCACTCGTTCCCGCCCGCCCGCGTTGCTTCAATCGCTCTACTGAACGGTCGAGGACGGTGGTGGCAGGTGGACCTGAACACGGTGGTGGAGCTGCGTGACGCGAGGCGCCGCGACAGCTGGCGGCCCGGCGACGCCTGGCTGGGCGGCGGGACGTACCTGTTCTCCGAGCCCCAGCCGCACGTCCGCCGGCTGCTCGACCTGAGCCGGATGGGCTGGGAGCCGGTCCGGGTGACCGCCGCGGGCGACCTGGAGATCGCCGCGACCTGCACCATCGCCCAGCTCTCCCGCTTCGCCGGTACGGTGGACCGGCCGGCGGCGCCGCTCTTCGAGCAGTGCTGCCGGGCCTTCCTGGCCTCCTGGAAGATCTGGAACATGGCCACCGTGGGCGGCAATCTCTGCAACGGGCTCCCCGCCGGGCCGATGATCTCACTGACCGCGGCCCTGGACGGCACGTGCACCCTGCTGTCCCAGGCCGGCGAGGTGCGCGAGGTGCCGGTGAAGGACTTCGTCGTCGGCGCTGGCGTCAAGGACCTGCAGCCCGGTGAGCTCCTGCGCTCGATCACCCTCCCCGCCCGGACGCTGGCGAGCCGTACGGCCTTCCGGCAGGCCTCGCTCTACGGGCTCGGCCGTTCCGGCGCCCTGCTGATCGGGGCACGCGACCCGATCGACGGCGAGCTGGCGCTCACCGTCACCGCCTCCACCGTGCGGCCGATCCAGCTGCGCTTCGCCGTCCCGCCGAACACCGAGGCGGTACGCGAGGCCCTCGACCACGCGATCGGGCCCGGGGAGTACTTCGACGACATCCACGGACTCCCCGCCTGGCGGCGCCACATGACGTACCGCTTCGCCGAGGAGATCCGCCGCGAGCTGATCGAGGAGACCGGACGATGAGCTTCTCCATCCGGGTCAACGGCGAGGACCACGACACCGAGCCACGCGCCGGGCAGTGCCTGCGCACCTACCTGCGCGACCAGGGCTGGTTCGGCGTCAAGAAGGGCTGCGACGCCGGCGACTGCGGCGCCTGCACCGTCCAGGTCGACGGCGAGCCGGTGCACAGCTGCCTCTACCCGGCGCTGCGCGCCGAGGGCCGCTCGGTCACCACCGTGGAGGGGCTGGCCTCCGAGGGCGGCGAACTGCACCCGATGCAGCAGCGGTTCCTGGACGCCCAGGGCTTCCAGTGCGGCTTCTGCACCGCCGGCTTCCTGATGACCACCTCCGCCGACGCCTTCGACGCGGAGAAGCGCGCCGACCTGCCCCGGGCGCTGAAGGGCAACCTGTGCCGCTGCACCGGCTACCGCGCGATCGAGGACGCCGTCCGCGGGGTCAAGCACACCGAACGGCCGTGCGCGGGAAAGGCGGTCGGCCGCAGCCTCGGCGCGCCCGCCGGTCCGCAGGTCGTCACCGGCACCGCCCGCTACACCTTCGACGTCGACATCGAGGGGCTGCTGCACATGAAGCTGCTGCGCTCCCCGCACCCGCACGCCCGGATCGTCTCGATCGACACCTCGGCGGCGCTGCGGGTGCCCGGCGTCGTCGCGGTGTTCACCCACCACGACGCGCCGGACCGGCTCTACTCCTCGGCCCGCCACGAGCACCCCACCGAGGACCCGGACGACACCCGGGTGCTGGACGACGTGGTGCGGTTCGTGGGCCAGCGGGTCGCCGCGGTGGTCGCCGAGAGCGAGGGCGCGGCCGAGGAGGGCTGCCGCCGGATCGCCGTCGAGTACGAGGAGCTGCCGTACGTCCTGGATCCCGAGGAGGCGATGGCGGCGGGCGCCCCGGTGATCCACCCCAAGGGGCCCGAATCGCGGATCGTCCGCCCGGAGAACAACGTCTGCGGCGAGGCCCACGGCGAGCTGGGCGACGTCGAGCAGGGCTGGCGCGAGGCGGACGTGGTCTACGAGGAGACGTTCCGGACCCAGCGGGTGCAGCACGCCAGCCTGGAGACGCACGGCTGCGTCGTCTACTTCGAGCAGATCGAGGAGACCGGGGACGAGCGGATCGTCGTCCGCTCCTCCACCCAGGTGCCGTTCCTCACCCGGCGCGCGCTGTGCGACTTGTACGGTCTGCCGATGGAGAAGGTCCGGGTGGTCGCGGGCCGGGTCGGCGGTGGCTTCGGCGGCAAGCAGGAGATGCTCACCGAGGACATCGCGGTCCTCGCGGCGATGCGGCTGCACCGGCCGGTGAAGCTGGAGTTCACCCGCGCCGAGCAGTTCTACGGCGCCACCACCCGGCACCCGTTCACGATCACGGTGAAGCTCGGCGCCAGGCGCGACGGCACGCTGACGGCCCTGCAGTTCCGCGTCGTCGCCGACACCGGCGCGTACGGCAACCACGGCCCCGCGGTGATGTTCCACAGCATCGGCGAGTCGATGGGCGTCTACCGCGCCCCGCACAAGAAGGTCGAGGCGTACTCCGTCTACACCAACGCCGTCCCGGCGGGCGCGTTCCGCGGCTACGGCCTCGGCCAGGTCACCTTCGCGGTGGAGTCGGCGATGGACGAGCTCGCCAGGCACCTGGGCATCGACCCACTCGTGCTGCGCGAACGGAACATCATCGGCCCCGGCGAACACATGGAGGGCCCGCTCGGCGAGGAGGAGGACCTGCACATCGCCAGCTACGGACTCGACCAGTGCCTCGGCGTCGTCCGCAACGCCCTCGCCGACGACACCAGCGCCGAACTCGCCCCCGAGGGCTGGCTGGTGGGCCAGGGCTTCGCGATGGCGGCCATCGCCTGCGGCCCGCCCGGCGGCCACATCGCCGACGCCACGGTGAAGCTGCTGGAGGACGGCACGTACGACATCGCCGTCGGCACCGCCGAGTTCGGCAACGGCACCACCACGGTCCACAAGCAGATCACCGCCGGCGCGCTCGGCACCACGGTGGACCGGATCGGCATCCGGCAGTCCGACACCGACGTGGTGCGCCACGACACCGGCGCGTTCGGCTCCGCCGGCACGGTCGTCGCGGGCAAGGCGGTGATGAAGGCGGCCAACGCGCTCGCCGAGCAGATCCTCACCTTCACCGCCGAGTACGCCCGCACCCCGCGCAGCCTGCTGCGGCTCACCGCCGACGCGGTGGAGTGCGACGGCCGGGTGGTCACGCTCAAGGAGCTCCACGAGGCCGCGCGCGGCCGGGGCGTCGAGCTCAGCGCCGACGGCCACTTCGGCGGCTCGCCGCGCTCGGTGGCCTTCAACTCCCAGTGGTTCCGGATCGCCGTCGACCCAAACACCGGGGAGATCCGGATCCTGCGCAGCGTCCACGGCGCTGACGCCGGCAAGGTCATGAACCCGCTCCAGTGCCGCGGCCAGGTCGAGGGCGGCGTCGCCCAGGCCCTCGGCGCCACCCTGTTCGAACGGGTCCTGCTCGACGGGCGGGGCGAGGTCACCACCGCCGCCTTCCGCCGCTACCGCCTGCCCGCGTACGCCGATGTGCCGCGCACCGAGGTGCACTTCTCCGAGACCTCGGACGCCATCGGGCCGCTCGGCGCGAAGTCGATGTCCGAGAGCCCCTTCAACCCGGTGCCCCCCGCCTTCGCCAACGCGCTGCGCGACGCCACCGGCATCCGCTTCACCGAGGCACCGTTCCTGCGCGACCACGTCTGGCAGGCGCTGGAGGAGCGGCGGCGCGGCAGCACGCGGGCCGGGGCGCAGGCCGGGGCGTGAGCCGCCGACCCGCGCAACCGCTCGATCCGGCCGGTGTTCAGCGGGCGCTGCCGAGGTTCCGGTCGTGCTCGGCGCCGGCGAGCATGAGGGTGGTCTCCTCGATGCGGCGGAAGCGGCCGTCGGGGGCGAACTCGGCGAAGAGGTAGACCTCCATGCGGACGGTGGACCCGTCGGTCTTGGTCACGTCCACGGTGTGGCGGTCGGCGTAGCGGTCGCCCACCGCGAGCTCGTCGTGCACCTCTATCGTGCCGCCGGCGACGACCTTGCGCAGGTGGGCGATGTGTGTGAGGAACTCGGCGCGGTCGGCCCAGTCGCCGTCGGTGCGCTGGCGGTAGTCGGGGGCGAAGTGCCGGTCGGCGGCCTCGTCGAGGTCGAGGCCCGGGGTGAAGAGCAGGTCGGTGAGGGCGGCGCGGATGTCGGTGCGGTTCACAGGAATTCCTTCGGTTGCGTGCGGGGGGTGACCCGCCGTCGGTCGATCGGAGATGCGTGTCTCAAGCACGCTTATGACTGTACAGGAGAAGCGTGCGTCGCGCACGCTAGTCTGGAGGGGTGGAGAACTCGACCGGACACGACATCGCCGAAGCACTTGGCCTGCTCCTGCGCCGCAGCACCCGCGCACACCTCTACACCCGGCTGACCGCCGGACTCGGGGAGGCGGTCGACGAGCTCACCTACCCCGTCCTCAGCGGCCTCGCCCGGACCGGAGCGTGCAGCGCCGCCGACCTCGGCCGCGAGATCGGCCTGGACCGCACCACCGTGACCCGCCGCGCCGACCGGCTGGAGCGGGCCGCCCTGCTCCAGCGCCAGCCCGACCCCGCCGACGGCCGCGCGACCCTGCTCGCACTCACCGAGGAGGGCCACAGCGTCGTGGCGGCCACCAGGCAGCGGCTGGCCGCCGGCATCGAGGCCACGCTCGCCTCCTGGCCACCGGAGGAGGCCCGGGCCTTCGCCCGCCAGCTGCGCCGCTTCGTCGACGAGGGCCCCTTCACCCCCGAGCACGAGTAGCGCCCTCCGACCCTCCCGCACCGCACGCACTCGGCCGCACCGCACGCACGCGGCGCGGCCCGTCACCCCGCGGGTGACGGGCCGGAGCACTCATCCCGGGCTCCCGCCCCGGGACCAGACCTGCTGGACCGTTCGACAGTCGATCGAATTCGGCCCGCCTCGAAGGGGTGCTCCCGTCGTTCCTCGTCAGTGACCGCCCGAAGGGACGTCGCAGCCGGTGTGGTCGGGGTAGCCGCCGAAGGATTCCGTCCTGGTGACGGCCGCGTCCATCCTTCCCTCCAGGCAGAGCGACGAGGCGTCCACGAGGAAGGAGATCCCGGTGGGCCCGTTCTGGTGCACCTGCACCTTTCCGGCGGCGTAGCCGAGGGCTGTGAGCGCGTTGCGGCTGCTCTCGGGGGTGAAGTCGCCGCGGCGGCGCAGCGGTTCGAGCGCGCCCTTGATGCGCGCCTCCGCCGCGAGCCCGTCGCAGCGTCGCTGGCCGTGCAGCGGGAGGGGGACCTTGAAGCCGTTGTTCTCGGCGTAGTGGTCGCCGAGCGCCGGGTTCGGGGCGGAGGCGGTGGAGGTGCGCGTCGGCGTCGGCTTCGGCGTGGGAGTCTCGCCCGCGCAGGGCGGGTCCAGCGGCGTACTCGGCCCCGCGGTCGCGGTGAGCGCCGGCCCGCCGCCCGCGCCGGCGGTCTCCCCCGCCCGCTGCGTCCCGCATCCGGCCACCAGCACCGCCAGCGCCACCACCGCCGCCGGCGCGCCGACCCGGACTCCCGCCCCCTTGATCATCTTCATGGCCGCATCCTCCCCCGTCGGCACGGCGGTTGTCATGAGTACCCCTACTCAGTTGACGGCTGCTCAGTTGACGGCTGCTCGGTCGACTGCGGCTCGGTCGACGCGGCGGCATCGCCAGCGCCGGGGCGGCGTCCGGGAGGACGTCGGCTACGCCGATCAGGTCGGGCCCCGCGCGTCCGGCCGGGGCCCGTCCGGGACTCGGGCTATACCTGGTCCCGGACTGCAGGGTCGTGGGGTGCACGCGGCTCCCCGGTCCGCCCGGACCGAACCGCAACCTGGCAGCACGGAGGTCGATCATGGTGGACGGCAGTCACTTCAGGGCCGTCGGCCCGGCGGACACCGGCTACGAGACCGAGCCCGCCGCCTTCCCGCTGGGCGCCCGGTTCGGCGGCACCTCCGGAGGCATGGTCGCCACCTGCGAGGGCGGCGCCGACGGTGACGGTGTGAGGGGCGCCGGGAACGGAACGGCGAACGCCGGCGTCTTCGGGATCTCGACCACCGTCAACGGCAACGGCGTCATCGCCGAGGCCCACAACGGCCCGAGCGCCTACGCCCTCTGGGCCCGGTCCGACAGCGGCTACGCCGGCCGCTTCGCCGGCAAGGTGCACGTGGAAGGGGACTTCCAGGTGACGGGCACCAAGTCCGCGGCACTCCGGATGGACGACGGCACGCACCGGTTGTGGTACGCCGTGGAGGCCCCGGAGAGCTGGTTCGAGGACTTCGGCTTCGGCCGCCTCGTGGACGGCCGTGCCCAGGTCACCCTCCATCCGGATTTCGTCGCGGCCACCGAGAACGGCCCGTACCACGTCTTCCTGACGGAGTACGAGGCCGGCAGCGGCCTCTACGTGGCGGACCGGACCCCGACCGGCTTCGGTGTGCGCGCGGCCGTCGGCTCCGCGCGCAGCGAGTTCAGCTACCGCGTCGTCGCCCGGCGCGGGGACGTACAGCCCGAGCGGTTCGCCGTCGTCCGTGGGGCGGACGACGAGAAGAGCGGTCCGCCCAAGGGCCGCTGACCCACCCGCGAGCCCGCAGGGCCGACCGGCCGATGATCGTTTACGGCCGCGCCTCGGGCATGATGGGCGCACTACGCCGCCCCGCGCGCGAGCCCCGCGCCCCGAGACCTCCGGAAGGTCCACCATGACCCAGCCCTCCGCCGCCCCCGTCGTCCAGCCCGCCGAGGAGCGCAACCGGTACGAGATCCTCGTCGACGGGAAGCTCGCCGGGTTCACCGAGTACCGCGACCACGGAACGCAGCGGGTGTTCTTCCACACCGTGGTCGACGAGGAGTACGCGGGCCGGGGCCTCGCCTCCGTGCTGGTCCAGGAGGCCCTGACCGACGTGCGTGCCACCGGCCGGCACCTCGTCCCGATCTGCCCGTACGTCGCCAAGTTCCTCACCAAGCACGACGACTTCGCCGACATCACCGACCCGGTGACCCCCGAGGTCCGGCACTGGCTGAAGGGCCGGCTGGCCTGACCCCGCCCGGGCCCGGCGCTTCGGCCCCGGGCATGCGCGCCCAAGGGTGCCGAGCATGAGCCGGTCCGAGCAGTTGCCGGTAGCTGGGGCAATCGCCGGTCACCGCCCCGGGTCCGACCGGGCTTCCGGAGGGCGGGAGGTTGGGACCGGAACGGCGTAGCGGGCCGCCTGCGCGCTCGCTACGCGTGTAGCGGCAATCGATTCGAGCGTTGGGCATTGCGATCACGCTCGAATCGATCGTAGGGTCGAGCCAGGCCGAACCGGACCGCGCCGAAGGACTCGCCATGGACCGATCCCTCCCACCGCTGTCGCCCGCCGCCGCGGCAGCGCTCGTCCGCCGTTCCGACCGGCCCGCGGGGCGGTGAGCGGCATGGACGAAATCGACCGGGCGATCCTGCGCGAGCTCCAGACCGACGGCCGCATCCCGTACGCCGACCTGGGGCCGAAGGTCGGGCTGTCGCCCTCGGCGGCCCGGCAGCGGCTCCAGCGGCTGATCGACGCCAAGGTGGTCCAGGTCGTCGGGGTCACCGACCCGATGGCGATGGGGGGCCAGGCGATGGCGCTGCTCGGCGTCCGCGTCGACGGCGATCCCCGCGCGGTGGCCGATGCACTCTCGCGCCACGGGGAGGTCATCTACGCCGTGCTGACCTCGGGCACCTTCGACCTGTTCACCGAGGTCGTCTGCCCCAGCCCGGCCGCACTGCTGGACTTCATCAACGACGTGGTGCGCCCCGTCGAGGGCGTGACGGCCGTCGAGAACTTCCCCTACTTCGGGATTCACACGCACCGCTTCCTCTGGGACGTCGGCTGACGGCCCTGCCCCTCGGCCGACCGCCCTGCCCCTCCTCCGCCTGCCCCCCAGCGTGCCGTCCCCCACCGCACGCCGACCCGCCGTGCCCGCCGCCCGCACGCCCGCCGCGCCTGCCCCGGACAAGGACCCTCGACATGTCCCACGAGCACCCCCACGAGCACCCCGCCCCTCGCCCCGCCGGCGTCGACTTCTTCGCCCGCAAGGCCCTCCCGGCCCCGCGGGTGACCGCGGAGGACGCCGGCCGGATCGCCGCCGAGGCCTTCGGCCTCACCGTCCGCGCGGAGTCCCTCGGCAGCCAGCAGGACACCAACTTCCTCCTCCACCCGGACGCCGGCGCCCCCGTGGCCGTGCTCAAGATCGCCAACCCGGCGTTCGGCCCCACCGAGATCGAGGCCCAGGACACCGCAGCCGACCTCGTCGCCGCCGCCCACCCCGAGCTGCGCGTGGCGACCGTGCTGCGCGACCAAGCCGGCGACCGCCGCAGCGCGACCGTCCCCACCACGGACGGGCCGGTCACCGCCCGGCTGCTGCGCTACCTGCCCGGCGGCGCCCTCTCGGGGCCGCACCACCTCCCTCCCCGCACGGTGGCGGCCATGGGCGCCATCGCCGGCCGGGTCAGCGCGGCGCTGCGCGACTTCCGCCACCCCGGCCTGGACCGCGTCCTGCAGTGGGACCCGCAGCACGCGGACCGCGTGGTCGCCGACCTGGTGCACCACGTCACCGAGCCGGAGCGGCGCACCGCCGTCGAGGCCGCCGCGGCCGCGGCCTGGGCGGAGCTCGACGCAGTGGCCGAAGGCCTGCCCCGCCAGACGGTGCATCTCGACCTCACCGACGACAACCTGGTCCGTTCCCCCGACAGCCTGCTCGGCCTCCCCGACGGGATCATCGACTTCGGCGACCTCACGACCAGCTGGGCAGTGGCCGAGCTCGCCGTCTGCCTCTCCTCCGTACTGCGCCACGCCGGTGCGGAGCCGCACCACGTCCTGCCGGCCGTGCGTGCCTTCCACGCCCTCCGCCCGCTCTCCGCCGACGAGGCGGCGGCCCTGTGGCCGCTGGTCGTGCTCCGGGCCGCCGCGCTCGTCGTCAGCGGGCGGCAGCAGGCGGCCGTCGACGGCGACAACGCCTACGCCGTCACCGCCCTGGAGGGCGAGTGGCGGATCTTCGAGCAGGCCGTCTCGGTGCCGTCCGCGGTGATGTCGGCCGTGATCGCCGATGCCCTCGGCCTCCCCGTCCGGCCGGCGCCCTCGCTGCCGGTGGGCCGACCGGTCGTCGCCGGCCTGGCCCCCGCCGGGATCGCGCTGCTGGACCTGTCGACCGAAGGTGACGCGATGGACCACGGCGCCTGGCTGGAGCCGGGCATCGAGGACCGGCTCGCGGCCGCGCTGCTGGCACGCGGCAGCGCCGCCGTGGCCACCCGTTACGGCCAGTCCCGGCTCACCGCCGCCACCACGCTGGCCGCCGAGTCGCCCGCCACCGTGGCCACCGGGATCGACCTCTGGCTCGGCGCGCCGGCCGAGCTGCGGGCACCCCGCGACGGCGAACTGGTCGCGATCTCCCCCGGCCGCGTGGTCCTCACCTGCGGCCTCCACCTGCTCGACCTCTCGTGGGCCCTCTCCGCGACCCCGGACCTGCCGACCGCCCCTGCGACCCCGGCCCCCGCCTCCGACACACCCGCCGGCTCTCCCCTGAACGCCGGCGACCTGCTGGCGTCGCTGCCGGCCGGCACCCGGCTCCGCCTCGCCCTGCGGCGCCGGCGCAGCCCCGAGGTGCCGGCCCTGGTCCGGCCCGAGTACGCGGCGGGGTGGCTCGCGCTGACCGCCGACCCCGCCGGCCTGCTCGGGCTGCCGGCAACGGGCGCCACCACCTCGCCCGCCGAGCTGCTCCACCGACGCGGCGCGTCGTTCGCCACCGTGCAGGAGCACTACTACGACGAGCCGCCGCGGATCGAGCGCGGCTGGCGGCACCACCTGGTGTCCACGGACGGCCGGGCCTACCTCGACATGGTCAACAACGTGACGCCCCTCGGCCACGCGCACCCGCGCGTGGAGCGGGCCGTCGCCCGGCAGTTGCGGCGGCTCAACACCAACTCGCGCTTCCACTACGCCTCGGTGGTGGAGTTCACCGAGCGGCTGGCCGCCCTGCTGCCCGCCCCGCTCGACACCGTGTTCCTGGTCAACTCCGGCTCCGAGGCGGTCGATCTGGCCCTGCGCCTGGCGATCGGCGCGACCGGCCACCACGACGTGGTCGCCCTGCGCGAGGCCTACCACGGCTGGACGTACGCCTCGGACGCCGTCTCCACCTCTATCGCCGACAACCCCAACGCGCTCAGCAGTCGCCCGAGTTGGGTGCACACGGTGGACTCGCCGAACCCGTACCGGGGGCGGCTGCGCGGCACCGACGCGGCCGGTTACGCGGCCGACGCCGTCAGGGCCGTCGACGAGCTCGCCGCCTCCGGCCGGCCCGCCGGTGCCTTCGTCTCCGAGTCCTTCTACGGCAACGCCGGAGCGGTCGCGCTGCCCGACGGCTACCTCCGGCAGGTGTACGCGGCGGTGCGGCGCCACGGGGGCCTGGCGATCGCGGACGAGATCCAGGCCGGCTACGGCCGCCTGGGCACCTGGTTCTGGGGCTTCGAGCAGCAGGACGTCGTCCCGGACATCGTCACCGTGGCCAAGGCGATGGGCAACGGCCACCCGCTCGGCGCCGTGATCACCTCCCGGGCCGTCGCCGACCGTTACCGCGACCAGGGCTACTTCTTCTCCTCCACCGGCGGCAGCCCGGTCTCCAGCGTCGCCGGGCTCACCGTCCTCGACGTCCTGCGCGACGAGGACCTCCAGGGCAACGCCGTCCGGGTCGGCGGCCACCTGCGGGACGGGCTGCGCGCCCTCGCGGACCGGCACGCCCTCATCGGGGCGGTGCACGGCTCCGGTCTCTACCTCGGGGTGGAGCTCGTCCGCGACCGCGACACCCTCGAACCGGCCCCCGAGGAGACCGCGGAGCTGTGCGACCGGATGCTCGAACTCGGCGTCGTCGTCCAGCCCACCGGGGACCACCTGAACGTGCTGAAGATCAAGCCTCCGCTGTGCATCGACCGCCCGGCCGCGGACTTCTTCACGGCCACCCTCGACCGGGCCCTCACCGAACTGACCCCGCGCGGGCCCGCGAGGTAGAGGTAGCGGCCATGCTGCGCTGACGGCCGCGGACCGCGGTGGAACCCCCGCAGCAGCGCCACCACCCCTGGCAGCCACGACTCTCCTGACCACCCCACGGACGTCCAACCGTGGGTCGCCCGCGCCATGGTCAGCGTGACCTGCGGGGCAGCCGCTTCAGGTTCTGCTTCGCCTGCCGCACGCCGTCGTCGTCCCCCAGCTCGCCGTAGAGCTGTGCGGCCCGGCGCAGCGCCTCGCCCGCATCGTCGTCGCGCGGGGACGGCAGGTGGTGGAGCCCGAAGGCGAGCAGGTTCAGAACGCGGGCCTCGGGCTCCCGGTTGCCGGCACTCCGGTGGCGCTCGGCCGCGCGCTCCAACGCGGCGACGGCCTCCTCCACCTCCTGCAGCTGGAGCAGGGACTCGCCGAGCCCGGCGAGAGCCATGGCCTCACCACCCTCGTCGGCCAGTTCCCGATGCAGCTCCACCGCCCGTCCGTTCACCTCCACCCCCTCCGCCCAGCGCTGCTCGGCCATCAGGTCGAGGCCGAGCAGCAGCAGGATCGCCGCCTCCCCCACGGGCTCACCGGCTTCGCCTGCGGTCCGCGCTGCGGCAAGACCGACCGCGATGGCCTCCCCCGGTCGGCCGGAGAGGCTCACCACTGTCTGGAGCCGGGCCAGCGCGCGTGCCTCGGCCAGCCGGTCGCCGAGGTCGCGGCCGACCGCGACGAGCTCGCGCAGCACGGTCTCGGCCTCCTCCACCCGGTCCGCCTCGTCCAGCATCTCGGCCAGTTTGTCCAGCGTCCGCGCCTGCGCGGCCAGGTCGTCGAGGTCCCTCCAGAGCGCGAGCGCCTCACGCAACCGCCGCTCCGCCTCGGCCGGCCGCTTCAGGCTCAGCAGCGCCACCCCGAGATGTTCCAGCGCGGTACCCTCCTGCCGCCGCTCACCCAGCTGCCGGTAGAGGTCGATGCTCTGCTCGTAGGAGTCCAGGGTGGCCGCGTACTCCTCCAGCCCCTGCTGGGCAGCGGCCATGAGGAGGACAGCGGTCTGCCGACCGACCACGTCCCCGGTCTCGGCGAAGAGTTCGGCCGCCTGCCGATGCAGTTCTACGGCCTCCTGATAACGCCGCTCGTGGTAGCGGACCTTTCCGAGGTGAGCCAGGCACTCGGCCTCGCCGCCCCGGTCGCCGAGTTCGCGGAAGAGCGCGAGCGACAGTGCGAACGCCTCTTCCGACTGCTCCGCGCGGCCATCGAGCTCTGCCAGGGCCACGCCCAGTTGGTCGAGGGTCCGGGCCCGCCCCAGCCGGTCGTCCAACAACGTGTAGATCGTGCACGCCCGGTAGTAGTGAGCGGCGCCCTCCTCATGCCGGTCCAGCTCCAGTAGGGCCAACCCGACCATCTCCAACGCCCAGGCCTCCAGGTTCGACGGCCTCTCGCCCAGCACACAGCGCAGTGTCACCACCGCCGCCGACAGCGCCTCCTCGAACCGACGGCTGCGGTGGAGGTAGCCGGAGACCGACGCGGTCAGGGCTGCCGCGGCGGCCGGCCGGTCGACCGCTTCGGCGTTGCCGATCGCACCGAGCAGGTTCGGGTACTCCCGTTCCAGCCAGGTCTCGGCTGCTTCCCGGTCGGCGAACCGCGCCGACCGAACGGCGCCCGCGCCGCGCTGTACTGCCCCGCCTGCGGCCTCTGCGGTCGACCGGTAGTGCTCCCAGAGCCGCCCGAGCGCCCCGCCTGCGTCCTCCTGCCCCAATCCGGTCTGGACTCGCTCGAAGGCGTAGAGCCGGACCAGGTCGTGCATCCTCCACCGGTCGCTCGCGCCACCGCGAGCGAGCAGATGAGCCCTGAACAGCGCCTCCAGCATCCGGCGGGCGGCACGGGCCTCGCGCCCCACCAGCGCCGTCGCGGCCTCGGTGGAGATGTCAGGTCCGGCGTTCAGTGACAGGAGGGCGAACAGCCGGGCCTGCTCCTCGTCCAGTCGGTCGCAGGAGAGGGCAAAGGCGGACCGGACCGCCCAGTCCTGGCCCTCCGCCTCGCCCTGGACCGATAACTCGTCCAACCGGTTCTGCGCGTCCGCCAGATCCTCTGCGAAATCGGCAAGGGCGCGGTCGGTCCGCTCGGCCATCAGTGCGGCCGTGATCTGCAGGGCGAGCGGGAGGTGGCCACAGCGCTCGGCGATCAACCGGGCGTGCTCCGGGTCGTCCTCGATCCGGTTGTCCGCCGAGCCGCGCGCGGTGTGCAGGGCCCGGCGCAGCACGTCGACTGCAGCCTCGGGAGTCAGCACGTCGAGGTCGTGCAGCCGCGCGCCGAGGCCCCCGATGGTGTGCCGGGAAGTGACCAGCACCGCGGTCACGCCGTCACCCGGCAGCAGCGGTTCGACCTGGGCAGCCGACGATGCGTTGTCGATCACCACCAGGATCCGGCGGCCCTCGGCGGCGTAGGCGGCGAGCACCGAGGTGTAGTGGCGTCGTAGGTCCTGCAAGTCGTGCGGGATGTGCTCGACGGGCAGGCCGAGCGCGCGCAGAAAGCCGTCCAGGGCTTTCTCGGGAGTGACCCGACGCTCCTTGTCGTAGCCGGCCAGGTCGACGAACAGCACGCCGCCGGGGAACCAGCCCTCGGTGCGCAGGGCCTGCCTGGCCGCATGCAGGACCAGCTCGGTCTTTCCCACTCCGGGCAGTCCGGCCACGGCGGAGACGGTCCGGGCCTCCGGCCGCTCACGGTCCGGGCCCAAAGCGGCCAGCAGCGCCTGGAGTTCCTCGTCCCGACCGGTGAAGGTCTCCTCCAGGGGCGGCAGCCCGGTGAGGTGCGGTTCGATCCTCGGCGGCAGGGTGACCGTGACGTTCTGGCCCTGCACCACCGCGTACTGGATGCCGCCGGTGACCTGGTTCCGGATCACCGGGCCCGTCCCGCCGGCCGTCCCCGGGTCCCCACCCACACCGTCGGCCCCGCCTTGGGGCGACTGCCCCCAACTCGCTGTCATGGCGGACATGATGGGGCCGCGAGCATGATCGGGGAGGGCATTCCGGAACATCTCCGGAGAAGTGGCCATCGGATTTGCGGCCTGGCCCGATCCGCCGGGGAACACCCTGGGCCGTTCCTCCGGATCCTGCCGGGCGCGCGACAGCGGGCATCGCTCCCGGGCCCTCGGAAGACTGGGTGTCCGTGCACTGGTCCGACAAGATCCGGGAGAGCCTCCCTACCGGCCGTCAGGCCCAGGGGAGGGAGGCGCGGGTCTGCCAGTAGGCCTCGGCGGGCTCGGCGAGCACGGACAGGCCGGCGAGGTCGGCCGGGGTGAGGTCCAGCTCGGCGGCGGCGAGGTTGGAGGCGAGCTGCCCGGCGGTGGCGGCGCCGGAGAGCACGAGGTCCGCCCACGGCTGGGCGGCCACCGCCGCCAGCGCGAGCGCGTCGCAGCTCGCGCCGGTCCGGGCGGCGAGTGCGCGCAGTGCGGCGGTGTCGGGACCGGTCGCGTTGCGGTCGGCGAGGCGGCCGTTGGCCATGCCCTCCTTGACCACCACCAGCCAGCCCGCCTCGGCGGCCGCCGCGAGGGCCGGCCCGGCGGACGGCTCCAGCAGGTTCCAGGTGGACTGCAGCGCGGCGAACAGCGGCCGGCCGCCCACCGAGACCTCCAGGGCCGCGCGGACGGTGTCGGCCTGCGCCGGACCGCTGGTCGAGAGGCCGATCCGGACGCCCTCGGCGGCCAGGCCGGCCAGCCGCTCGTGCAGGGCCGGGTCGGTCAGCGCCGGGCTGTCCGGGGTGACGGAGTGCACCAGGTAGACGTCCAGGTGGGTGCCGAGCAGCGCCCTGGTCTCCTTGATCTGGCGGTCGAACACCTCCACCGCGTGCTCCTTGACCTCGTGCACGGGCACGCCGGAGGCCCGCCAGTCGGCGGTGTAGGTGTAGCCCCACTTGCTGCCGACGGTCACCTCGGCGGCGGCCTCGGGCCGGGTGGCGAGCCAGTCGCCGAGGAACTCCTCCGCCCGGCCGTAGGACCGGGCGGTGTCGAAGTAGCGGACGCCGGCGGCGTAGGCCGCGTCGAGCAGGTCGTGGGTACGCCGGCGCAGCGCCTCGACGGTGCGCTCGGCCGGCAGGTCGAGGTCGCGGCCGAGCGTGATGTAGCCGGGCCGGCCGACCGCGGCGGTGCCCAGTCCGAACCGGGTGAGCGGCGGCCGGGCGGTGGATCCGGTGGCAGGTGCGGCCGGCATGGCGAGGTCCCTTCGACGGTGCGGGCGGGTGCACGCGGAGCACCCGACCCTTCGCACCCTATCCAGCCGCCCGGACCTCCGGCGCAGCAGTCGGCGCCTCCCCGCCCGTGGCCGACGGCCCCGTACCCGGCCCCGATCGAGCCGCCCTTTGCCAAGGCTTTAACTCTACAGTCGTGTAGATGTACGCTTCGACCGGTGCAAGGTCAGCCCGACCAGGCCCTGGTGGTGCTCCGTCAGCCCGTGCGGTCGGGCGGGTCGGCGCCGACGCGGCCCGGACGGACACCACCCCCGGAGGCCGACCCGGGCGGCGCCCGACGCGCCGTCGGCCCGCCGCCCGTCGGCCAAGGGTCCACCCCCGCGTCGACCACCGGGAGTGCCACCCGGTAGAACGGGCGGCACCACCTCGTCCGCAACACGGAAGCAGCGCACACCATGAGCACCAGCGATCCCTCGGGATACGGCTACCCGAGCGGCCAGAACCCCTACGACCAGTCCGGCGGCCACGGCCAGCAGCACCCGTACGGCCAGAACCCCGGTCAGAGCCCCTACGGCCAGGCCCCCTACGGCCAGCAGGCGCCGTACGGGCAGCAGCCGCAGGGCGGCTACGGCGCTCCCCCGCCGTACGGGCAGCAGCCGTACGGCCAGCCCCCGTTCGGCCGGCCGCAGGGCGGGTGGCCGCACTGGCTGCCGCCGGCCGGCGCCTACGGCGGCGCGCCGATACCGGGCGGCCGGCAGCTCGCGCCGATCGGCGAGCGGCTGCTGGCCCGGCTGATCGACGTGGCCGTGCTGCTGATCCCGAACGTCGTGCTCTTCCTCGCCGTCAAGAACTCGTTCCTGCTCTCCGTCGCGACGGCACTGCTCGCCTTCGGCTACGAGGCCGTGATGCTGATCACCCAGGGCGGCCAGACGCTCGGCAAGAAGGCACTGCGTCTGCGGGCGGTCGACCTCGGGCACGGCGGCAAGGCGGCCGAGGGCGGCTACCTGGCCCGCGCCGCCGTGTACAGCCTGCCCGGCGCGGTCTACTGCATCGGCTCGCTGTTCGCCCTGCTGAACGTCCTCTGGCCGCTGTGGGACAAGCCCCTCCAGCAGGCCCTGCACGACAAGGCCGCCAAGACGATCGTCGTCAAGGAGTCCTGACACCACCGGCGATCCGGCGGCGGAGCACCGGCGGTCCGGACGTGACGGGGCCCGGGAGCGGTATCCAGCTCCCGGGCCCCTGGTGTGCCACCCAATTGCTCTGCACCGGCACGTTTAAGGCCGGGGGTCAATCTCACAACGTCGTGCTTTGCCGTTGAAGCTACCGCGCCATGGAGAGGCGCAGGCGGGAATCGAACCCGCATCCGACGTTCTCGGCCCCTGACCGGTCGATCCGGCGCTCGGCGGCGAATGCTGAGACTTGAGCGAGAGTCTGAGTTTCACGGGGTTGCCTCTGCCGTGTTGGGCCACCCCGGCACGTGGTGCCGGGGGGAGGACTCGAACCTCCACCTGTTCCCCGATATCAGCGTCAACCTCAGTATCAGCTTGCGCTCTTCGCGCCACCCCCGGTCTCACCCGGGGGCGATCATGGGGCTACCCGAACAGGTAGCCGAACACCGCGTCGCCGACCCGGCGGTCGGTGACCTCCCCGCCGTTGGCCTCCTCGCGGGCGAACTGGACGGCCTGCTGGAGCTTCTCGACCCGCTCCAGGAGCTCGTTCACCCGCCGGGCCGGGAGGGCGCCGGAGAACTTCACCGTCGTCCAGTACCCGATCGCGACGTCCTCGTAGTACACCTCGACCTGCGCCGGGTGCTTCTCCGTCGCCTCGGCCTTCACGTGGTTGCGCGGGACCTTCTTGGTGCGGATGGTGCGCACCGCCTCGGTCTTCCACGAGTCGGTGGAGACGTCGTGGTTCCACGCCTCGGAGGCGTCCAGCACCGGCAGCTTCCGGACGAAGGTCCGCAGGTCCGTCAGCTGCTTCTCCAGGAACAGCAGGTAGGTGACCGGCGCACCGGCGACCAGCGTCCGCCCGTCGACCACCACGTCCGCCCGGGCCTCGGTGTTGGCCCAGTCCTTGGTCGCGGTCACATCGAACAGCCTGGTCAGCGTCGCGGCGGTGGAGCGCAGCACGTCCTCGGCCTTCACCTGCACCCGGGTGGACTCGGGCGGCAGCTGCTCGCCCTCCTCGTCCTTGGGCTGGTACGTCCGGGAGATGCCGGCGAGCAGCGCGGGCTTCTGCAGGTCCTGGTGAGCCTGCGTCAGCTCCTGGAACGACTTCGACTTGACGCCCTTTTCGACGGCGATGATCTGGTTCAACTTTGCCACGCCCGGAAGCTATCAGCACCCCAGTTCGATCGTCACTCGATTTAAGGCCTGCCCCTTCCGCCCCTGTTCGGACCGTCCCGGCCCGGGCCAGCTACGGTCCGGCGCAGCCGACCGGACTTTCGCAGGTTCGTCACAAGAGCGTCGCTCCCCCTCCCCTTGACGGCGATGTCCCTGGAAGCATCGTCGCCGGGCATCGTGGAGGTGCCCGGGGGGCGCGATCGAGGGGGACGGCGATGAAGGCGCTGATCGAGGACGCGAGGCCGCCCGGCGGATTCCGACGGATCGCCGGACCGGCTGCCCGCGTGCTGACGCAGGTCCTGTTCCTGGTGGCCGGGCTGGCCACCACCGTGCTCGGCTTTACCTTGTTCGTCGAGGGCTACGACGCGGTGGGCGCCCACCGTCACGCCCCGGTGTGCGGTACGGCGGCGGCCACGCCCGGCACGGACTGCCTCCTGCACGAGACCGGCAAGGTGACGGGTCGGCGGGTCGACAGGGGCGACAACGGCGACACCTACGCGCTGACCGTGGCACGCGAGACGGCCCCCGAGCACCGCTACACGGTCGGCGAGGCCTTCTACGACGACGCGCAGGTCGGCACGGACGTGGACCTGTCGATCTTCCGGGGGCGCGTCTCCGAACTCTCCTACCAGGGGCACCGCGCCGAGAACCCGATCACGCCCTGGCTGACCGCCTTCAAGGTGGCCCTGCTCGCCGGCCTCGGTTCGGCCCTCACCGCCCACGGCCTGACCTGGTGGTGGCGTTCCGGCCCGCAAGTGGGCCCCGCTGTGTTCGCCGTCGTCATCGCCTTCGTCTCGTTCGTCGGCGGCCTCTGTTTCATGTCGACGCAGTGGCCGCTCGCCGTCACCCTGGGCCTTCCCGTCCTCGGCTGGCTGTTCCTGACCGCCGGGAGCTGCGGGGCCGCCGTGAACGACTGACGCTCCCGGCCCAGGCTCGGCCCGGCCCAGGCTCGGCCCGGCCCGGCCCGGCCCGGCAGGGGAGGTTCCACAACGGCTCGACGGTCGGTCAGGTCGTCACAGCGCCGGTTCAACCCACCCCCGGCTCCGTCCCCGGTTCCGTCCGCGCGGAGCTCCCCTCGTCCGCGTCGGTGGCGCCCGGGTTTCGTCCGAGGTCGGCGATCCCCGCCGCCCACGAGTAGAAGGCGGCCTGCTCGCCGGGTGCGATCCGCAGGTGCTCGGGGATCCAGTCGGCGGTCGCGGCGTCCAGGAGGTCGGCGAGGCCGAGGTGGTGCCAGTCCCAGTGGAGGCCGTTGTAGGCCCGCATGAGCGGGGCGACCCGGGCCCGGATGTCGGCCACCTCGCCCGCACTGAGGCCGGCCACCCGGCTCAGGCATGCCTGCGTGGCGGCCTGACGCTCAGGGGTGAACTCGGTGTCGAGGAAGGGTTCGAGGAGGGCACCCCAGACATCGGGCCTGGACTGGCGGGGAATCCGGTTGGCGAGGCAGAAGCTCTCCAGCTCCGCCCGCCGTTCGGCCCGGACGAAGACGGTCTCCCCCGCGACGGTGCGGATCTCCGGTGGGGAGGCGGCCGGGTCGGCGTCCCGGACGGCCGCCGCGGGGACGACGCGTCCGGTGGCGGTTCCCGTAGTGGCCCCCGTGCCGTCTCCCGGAGCGGAGTCGGCGGGCAGGAAGGCGGTCCCGGGAAGCCGGAGGTGGTCGCCGGCGAGTTCGGCTTCGAGGTTCACCCGCCCATCCTGGCCCACGGCGGGCCAGGACGGAACAGGTGATCCGACTCGTCAGCGACGGCGGCGGCGCGCCCCGGCGGGCAGGGCGAGGACGGCCAGCCCGGCGCCCAGCACGGCCAGTCCGCACCAGGACGCCACCGGCAGGCGCTCGCCCAGCACGGCCACACCGAGAACGGCCGCGACCGCCGGTTCGGCCAGGGTCAGCGTCGTGGCGGTCTGGGCGGTGGTGTGCCGCAGCCCGTGCCCGAAGAGGCGGTAGGCGAGGAAAGTCGTCACCGCGGCCAGGTACCCGGCCACCGCGGCGCCGCGCGGCGAGAGGAGCCAGCGCGCGTCGCCGGACAGCAGGACCGGCAGGACCAGCAGCGCCGCGCCGCCGAACAGCACGCCCATCACCGCGCCCGAGGGGTGCCCGCGGGCGATCAGCCGGCCGCCGACCAGCGAGTACACCGCGTAGGAGAGGCCGGCCAGCGCCGCCAGGGCGACGCCCCCGAGGTCCACGGGCGTGCCACCGCCTCCCGCCAGCGGCCCCAGGACCAGCGCGGCGCAGCCGGCGACGGCCGCCGCAGTGGCGCAGGCCCAGCGGGCGGTCGGCCGGGCCCGGCCGGTGAGCCAGGCCAGCAGGCCGGTCAGGACGGGGGCGCTGCCGAGCGCGATCACGGTGGCCACGGCGACGCCCGTACGGGCCACGGCCGGGTAGAACGTGACCGGATAGCCGGCCACCGCCAGTACCCCGAGCAGGAGGAGCCGGCGTTCGGTGCCGGTGCACCGCTTCGGCAGTGTGCGGGCCCCGGGTGCGGAGAGGAGGAGCAGCAGGCCGCCGAGAGCCAGTCCGGCCGCGCCGACGGCGGCTGCCGGGGCGCCGGACGGGGCCAGCGAGCCGACCGTCCCGGTGGTGCCCCAGAGCACGGCGGCGGCGACCACCGCCGCCGGTCCGCCGAGGGCGGGGCGGGTGCCCGGGCCGGTGGGGGACGTCCCGTCGGGGGCGGGGCGGGTGCCCGGACGGGTGCCCGGGCCGTTGGAGGCTTCCGAGCAGGCGGACGCCCGGGTGGGGATGTGGTGGGACACAGGTGTGAACTTCCATTGTCGAGACCGTCGGTGGGATCTGGTTTCACAACGGGCGCACGGCACCGGGCCGGTCCGCCGCAGAAGGGCGTCCGGGGTGGCGAGGGGCCGCCTTGGGCCCTGCTCGCGGGTCGAGCCGTCCGGCGGTGCGCCCGCTCAGGCGCCGAGCGGTGGCAGGACGACGTGCCAGTAGGAGTTCACCCGACGAGCGTACCCGGCCGGGTCAAGGCACCGGGCGGCCGGCGGCACGGTGCCGGGGCGCCCGGCGGTTGCCCGCGTGCCCCGCGCCCCCGGCCGGCCCGGCAGGCCGGATCGGCCGGCCGCGGCGATGATCGGAGGACGGTGGCCGACCGCGCCCCCGGGCGTCCCGCCCGTCGGGGCCCCGTCGGCCCGGTCTGCCAGCAGTGACCAGGAGGTCGTCGATGGGCCAGAACCAGCCCCGGCCGGTGGAGCACCCCACCCCCGCGGAGCGCGCGGCGTCCGGCCGTGCGGCGCGCCGGACGGCGCCCCGATCCGCCCACGCCGAGTACCGGCCCGGCCCGCAGCGGCCGGATCCGCTGGCGATCCTGGAGGCTCAGTCGGCCCGGCGGGTGCAGGAGCTGATCCCGATCCGCTACGGCCGGATGTCCGAGTCCCCGTTCCGGTTCTACCGGGGCGCAGCGGCGATCATGGCGTCCGACCTCGCGAGCAGCCCCGACTCCGGGATCCGGGCGCAGCTCTGCGGCGACGCCCACATGCTGAACTTCCGGCTCCTGGCGTCACCGGAGCGCCAGCTGGTCTTCGACATCAACGACTTCGACGAGACCCTGCCCGGCCCCTGGGAGTGGGACGTGAAGCGGCTGGCGTCCAGCCTGGTGATCGCGGCGCGGGCGAACGGGTTCGAGGACGCGGAGCGCGCCGCCGTCGTGGGGGCGACGGTCCGCTCCTACCGGGAGGCGATGCGCCGGTTCGCGGGCATGAACAACCTCGACGTCTGGTACACCCGGATGGATGCCGACCGGCTGCGGGAGCTGGCGGAGGGGCGGGTCTCCCGGCACGGACTGCGCGGCCTCGACCAGGCGATGGCGAAGGCGCGCACCCGGGACAGTCTGCAGGCTTTCGGCAAGCTCACCGAGGTGGTGGACGGCCAGGTGCGGATCGCCGCGGACCCGCCGCTGCTCGTCCCGCTCACCGACTTCCTGCCGGCGCTGGAGCGGTCGGCGCTGATGACGCTCTTCCAGGGGCTGGTCCAGCGCTACGGCAGCACCCTCTCCTCCGACCGCCGCCACCTGCTCCACGACTACCGGTTGGTGGACGTGGCCCGGAAGGTCGTCGGCGTGGGCAGCGTCGGCACCCGTTGCTGGATCTTCCTGCTGCTCGGCCGGAACGACGACGACCCGCTGTTCCTCCAGGCGAAGGAGGCCGACGAGTCCGTGCTCGCCGCGCACGTCGGCGCGAGCCAGTACCGGAACCAGGGCGAGCGGGTGGTGTCGGGCCAGCGGCTGATGCAGGCGACCAGCGACATCTTCCTCGGCTGGGAGCGGGTCGAGGGCATCGACGGCCGGACCCGGGACTTCTACGTGCGCCAGCTGCGCGACTGGAAGGGCATCGCGGTGGCGGAGGACATGGCGCCGCGCGGCATGCAGGCGTTCGGCGAGCTGTGCGGCGCCACGCTCGCCCGGGCGCACGCGCGCTCCGGGGACCGGATCGCCATCGCCGCCTACCTCGGCAAGAGCGACGTCTTCGACCAGGCGCTGGTCCGGTTCGCGGAGTCCTACGCCGACCAGAACGAGCGCGACCACGCCGCCCTGCTGACGGCGATCCGCGCGGGCCGCCTGCCGGCCGCGGAGACGGAGGGCGAGTAGGGGGCGCGCCTCGGGCCCACTTGAGCTTGCTAACCGGGGGCGCCCCCACTTAGCCTGGGCGAAGTGGGGGCGCCCCCGCTTTCATTCCAGAACAAGGCGCTGAACTGCGCCTGCCCCGAGAAGGGAAGCTGATCGTGTCAGGCATCGAGGGCAAGGTCGTCGCGATCACGGGCGCCAGCAGCGGCATCGGAGAGGCCACGGCGACCCACCTCGCCGAGCGCGGGGCCCTCCTGGTGCTCGGGGCCCGGCGGGCGGACCGGCTGAACGCGGTGGTGGACCGGATCACGGAGCAGGGCGGCTCGGCCGTCGGCGTCGTCGTCGACGTGACGCGCCGCGACGACCTCAAGCTCCTCACGGACACGGCGCTCGACCACTTCGGCCGGCTCGACGTCCTGGTCTCCAATGCCGGCACCATGGCGATCTCGCCGTTCGACGAACTGCGCCAGGACGACTGGGACGCCATGGTCGCCACCCACATCACCGGCCTGCTGAACGGCATCGGGGCCGCACTGCCCGTCTTCCGGCGGCAGCGCTCCGGCCAGTTCGTCAACGTCGCCTCCACGGCGGCCTACGTCGTGAAGTCACCTCAGGCCGTCTACGCGGCCACCAAGACGGCGGTGAAGGTGCTGACCGAGGGTCTGCGGCAGGAGTCGGGACCGGACCTGCGGGTCACCCTGGTGTCGCCGGGGTTCACCAACACGGAAGGCGTGGGCAAGGGCGGGAGCCCCGAAGCGGCGGCGGCCGCCGTCCGGCAGCGCGACCGGATCGCCATGCCCCCCTCCGCCATCGCCTCCGCGATCGGTTACGCGATCGAACAGCCCGACGGCGTCGACATCAGCGAAATCGTCGTCCGGCCCACCGTGCAGGCCTGACCCGACTCGCCGGCCCGACCCGGATCGCAGGCCCGGCAGCGGCACGGACTGGCCGGCCCTCCATCGTGCCGGCGCCGCTGTCGTCAGCCGGTCCGCGCCGGGCCGGCCCTCCGCCCAATCAGACCGTTCCGTCCGGTCAGCCGTTCCGCGTGGGGTCGGCCGGGGGCGGCGGCTCGTCGGCCGGGGGCGTCTGGGCGCTCGGCAGCGGGCGGCCGAGGGCCAGCGCCACGATCCAGCGCCAGTCGGGTCGCTCGCGTGCGACCGGAACGCCCGGCCGGTCCCGCGGGACCAGCACCCGCAGCGCGCCGGGCCGGACCTCGCAGTCGACCGGGGCGGGCAGCGACAGTGCCTCGCCGTCGACCGCCACGGGGATGGTCGGCCGGTCCGCCCGGACGGTCACCCGGCGGGCCGTGAGGACGTCGAGCCCGGTCGCCCTGGTGCCGCGCAGCGCGAGCTCGGCCGCCTGCGCGGCGTTCTCCACCCGGATGCCGACCACACCGAGGGTGCCGAGGTCGAGACGGGGCCGTCGGGCGCCGCCGAGCGGCTGCGGTCCGGCGTACGGGTTGTTGCTGACCAGCAGGGCCTGCGGTGCGGTCATCCGGGCGTCGTCGGCCTGGACGTCCAAGCGGGCCCCGGAGTAGCCGAGCAGCAGGTCGGGCATCGCTTCGAGCGCGGTGCCGGCCTTGGCGTCGCGGTACTCGGGGCTCTGCACGACCTGCGCGTACACCCCGAAGGAGACGGTGTTGACGAAGGGCCGGCCGCTCACCCGGCCCAGGTCGACCCGCAGTTCCTCGCCGTCGGTGAGCGCGGCCAGGGAGCGGGAGGGGTCGGCGCGATCCAGGCCGAGGTCCATCGCGAAGTGGTTGCGAGTGCCCGCGGGGAGGACCAGGAACGGCAGCCCGTGTTCGGCCGCGACCTCCGCCACCAGGGCCTGGGTGCCGTCGCCGCCGGCCACCCCGAGCAGGTCGGCCCCCTGTGACACCGCCTGGCGGGCGAGTTCGGTGACGTCCTGTCGGACGCCGCCGGAGGTGTCCAGCAGAACCACCCGGGCGCCGAGCGCCTCCGCGCGCTCGGCGAGGCGGAAGCGGCCGACCTTGCCGCCGCCCGAACGCGGGTTCATGATCAGGACCGGCCGGCCCGGGGGCCGGCTCGGGACGGCACGCATCGGGCGCGGCGGCCGCACCTGGCGCACGGCCCAGCGCGCGCACGCTCCCCCGGCAGTCCAGAGCACCAGGGCGGCCAGCGCCTCCGTCCAGAGCCCCACCGCGGTGCAGACCGCCAGCACGGCGGCCGGACCACACACGGCCATCAGCACGCCGAGGGTGCGGACCGTCCCGCGGCGCGACACCGCGAGCCAGAGCCCGGCGGCCGCACCGGCAAGGCCTGCCACCCCGACCAGCACCACCAGGAGCGCGCTCGCGCCCGAGGTGGCGGCCAGCACCGTGAACGAGCCCGCGACCGCGGCGAGAGCCAACCAGGCCAGCACCCGAGCGCGGGAATACCCCGACGACACCATCGACGACTCCTTCCTCCTCCCCCATCCGCTCTCCTCCTTCCCCGATGATGGCCCTTCGGACCGGTCCGAAGGGCCCGCACCACACCGCGTCGCGCGATCTCCACCGGGCCCGGCCGCGCCGCCGGCCCGTCAGCCGCCGGTCCCGGCTCGCGGCCGCGGCCGGCGGCACCCGGCTCGTGGCTTCGCGACCCGGGCCGGTCTCCCGGCGGCCGGGCCGGGCGGGCGACGGAGAGGAGGCCTGATGGCTGCCGATGCCCCCGGGCAGGGGTGGCGCCGTGTGGTGCCGACCCTGCCGGGACTCTCACGGCTCCGCCACTACCGGCAGGAGTGGCTGCGGGGCGACCTGGTGGCCGGCGTCACCGTCGCGGCCTACCTCGTGCCGCAGGTCATGGCGTACGCCAGCGTGGCCGGGCTGCCGCCGGTCGCCGGGCTCTGGGCGATCCTGCCCGCGATCGTGCTCTACGCGCTGGTCGGCTCCTCCCGCCTGCTGTCGGTGGGGCCCGAGTCGACGACCGCGCTGATGACCGCCACCGTGGTCGCACCGGCCGCCCACGGCGACCCCACCCGCTACGCCGAACTGGCCGCCGCGCTCGCCGTCGTGGTCGGCCTGCTCTGCGCACTGGCCTGGCTGGCCCGGCTGGGTTTCGTCGCCGACCTGCTCTCCCAGCCGGTGCTGATCGGCTACCTGGCCGGCGTGGCGCTGATCATGATGGTGGACCAGCTGTCCAAGCTCACCGGCGTGGACGTCGAGGGCGAGGGGTTCTTCCCGCAGTTGGCGTCGTTCGTGTCGAAGCTCTCCGAGGTCGACCTGCCGACGCTCGGCTTCAGTGCCGCCACCCTGCTGCTGCTCCTCCTGGCGGCCCGCTTCGCGCCGCGGCTGCCCGGCCCGCTGCTGGCCGTCGTCCTCGGCACGGCGGTCTCGGCGGCGTTCTCGCTCGGCGAGCACGGCCTCGCCGTGATCGGCGAGATCCCGGCCGGGCTGCCCCGCCCGGAGGCGCCGGACCTCGCCGACCTGCGCGGGCTGGCGCTGCCCGCCCTGGGCATCCTGCTGGTCGGCTACACCGACTTCATCCTCACTGGGCGCGCCTTCGAGCCCCGGGACTCCGAGCCCGCGGGCTCCGGGGCGACGGGCACCGACTCCACGGGCTCCGGGGCGACGGGCACCGACTCCACGGGCTCCGATTCCACGGCCTCCGGGCGCGCAGGCGGCGAGATGCGGCTGGACGCCAACCAGGAGCTGCTGGCCCTCGGCGCGGTCAACCTCGGCTCCGGGTTCTTCCAGGGCTTCCCGGTGAGCAGCAGCGCGAGCCGGACGGCGCTGGCCCAGTCGGCGGGCGGGCGGAGCCAGGTCTTCAGCCTGTCGGCGGGGCTGGTGGTGGTCGCCGTGCTGCTCTTCCTGGGCCCGCTGCTGCGCGACACCCCGGACGCCGTGCTGGGCGCCCTGGTGGTGTACGCGGCGATCCGGATGATCGACGTCGCCGGGTTCCGCCGGCTGGCGCACTTCCGGCGCCGCGAACTGCTGCTCGCGGTCGGCTGCCTGGCCGGCGTGCTGGTCCTGGACATCCTCTACGGCGTGCTGGTGGCGGTGGGCTTCTCGGTGGCCGAGCTGCTCAGCCGGGTGGCCCGGCCGCACGACGCCGTGCTGGGCATGGTGCCGGGCCTCGCCGGGATGCACGACGTCGACGACTACCCGCGCGCTCGGACCGTCCCCGGGCTCGTGGTCTACCGGTACGACTCCCCGCTGTTCTTCGCGAACGCCGAGGACTTCCGGCGCCGGGCCCTGGCCTCCGTCGCCGAGCAGCCCGCTCCGGTGCGGTGGTTCGTGCTCAACACCGAGGCCAACGTCGAGGTGGACATCACCGCGCTGGACTCGGTGGACTCCCTGCGGCGCGAACTGGCCGACCGCGGGATCGTGTTCGCGCTGGCCCGGGTCAAGCAGGACCTGCTGGACGACCTCGACGCGTACGGGCTGACCGAGTCCGTCGGCCGCGACCGGATCTTCCCCACGCTGCCGACGGCGGTGGAGGCCTACCACTCCTGGGAGCGGGAGGCGGGGACCGGACCCGAACCCGGGCCGGGGCCCGGCGGGGACGTCTGACGGCGGTCGGACGGCCCCGGGCCCCCCGGCACAGCCACAGGCGATGCCGCGAATCTAGCACCGCTAGACATTCGAGCATCGACCTGGCTAGCATTGGCTCACGACCTAGCGCCGCTAGGTTCACTGTCAGGCTTGGGAGGGAACATGCAGAACGCACTGTCCGTCGTCACCGTGGTGGTCGTCGGCCTGATGGTCGGCGTGGAGTTCGCGGTGGCGGTCTTCGTCAACCCGATCCTCGACCGGCTGCCGGACAACGGCGGGCTCGCGGCCCGCAGCGACGGGGCCCGCGTCCTCGGCCGGGTGATGCCCTTCTGGTACATCGGCTCGGTCCTGCTCGGCGTCACCTGGGCGGTGACCGCATGGGGCGACGCAGGGACCGGGCTCGTCGTCACGGCCGCCGGCCTCCTGGTCCTCAGCGTGCTGATGTCGATCGCCCTGCTCGTCCCGATCAACTCCCGTGCGGCCCAGTGGACCCGCGACACCGCCCCCGCGGACTGGCGGCAGCAGCTCGGCCGCTGGGACCGGCTCCACTACCTGCGGGTCGCCGTCATCGTCACCGCGTTCGCCCTGCTGGTCGTCGCCCTGGCCTGACGGCACCGCACTCCGCACCACACGCTGTACCGCACTCCGCACCGGGCTCCACGGCACGGCGGGCGAAAGCCGCCGCGCAGTGGAGCCCGCGGCGTTGCCGACCCGCACCGTGTTCGTCCCGCACGATTGTTGTGGCGGCGATCAGGCACAGGTGATGGACTGGCGGGCGGCGCTTGCCGATCGGGCGCGGGCGCAGCCGGTTCATCTCCATCTCCACACATTCAAGGAGCCTTCATGGCCCGCTCGTTCCGATTCGGCGTCACGCTGCTCACCCCGGCGGCGAGAGACCAGTGGCGCGAGAAGTGCCGCAGGGCGGAGCTGCTCGGCTACGACGTGATCACGGTCGCCGACCACCTGGGCAGGCCCGCACCGTTCCCCTCCCTGATCGCCGCGGCCGAGGCCACCGAGCGGCCCCGGCTCGGGACGTTCGTGCTCAACTCGGGCTTCTGGAACCCGGCGCTGCTCGCCCGCGAGGTCGCCACCACGGACCAGCTCACCGGCGGCCGCCTCGAACTCGGGCTCGGCACCGGCTACATGAAGGCGGAGCACGATGCGGCCGGCCTGCCCTTCGGCACGCCCGGCGAGCGCGTGGACCATCTCCAGCGCACGATCGAGGAGCTGGACAAACTGTACGGCTCGGACGACTACGCGCCGCAGCCGTTGCAGCGGCCCCGCCCGCCGCTCCTGGTCGGCGGCAACGGAGACCGCGTCCTGAAGCTGACCGCCCGGCACGCCGAGATCGCCGCGTTCACCGGGGGCCGCGCCGACACCGACGGCAGGCCGATCATGCTCACGGCTGCACAGCTGGAGGAACGCGTCGCCGCGTACCGGCGCTTCGCCGCCGACCGCGCCGAGCCCGCCGAGCTGAACCTCCTGATCTACATGGTCGTGCCCACCAACGACCGTCGGGCCGCCCTGTGGCCGTCCCTCGGCAGCATCCCGTACCTCACCATCCCGGACCTCACCGAGGACGAGGCCCTCGAACTGCCGACCTTCCTCATCGGCACGGTACGGCAGATGGCCGACCAGCTGCGCGCGCAGCGGGAGCGGTACGGCTTCACGTACATCACCGTCGTGGAGCCCGCCATGGAGGCCTTCGCCCCGGTCATCGAGGAGCTGCGCGGCGAGTGAGCCCCGCCGCCCGGGTGGTCCGTGCGGCTGACGCCTCCTCAGCAGGCGATCCGTCGGCCGCCTACCATTTCCCCTGCGCGCAAGGGTCCGCCCGGATTCCGTGCCGCACCCGTCAACCACAGTCTTCGTCCCGAAAGGGGACCCCAGAGTGGCCAGTAGTGTCGAGACGCTGGAATTCCAGGCCGAGACCCGCCAGTTGCTCCGGCTGGTGATCCACTCGATCTACTCGAACAAGGACATCTTCCTGCGCGAGCTGATCTCGAACGCCTCCGATGCACTGGACAAGCTGCGGCTCGAATCGCTGGCCGACTCCACCGTCCAGGCCGACGCCTCCGACCTGCACATCGTCCTGGAGGTCGACAAGGACGCCCGCACGCTGACCGTCCGTGACAACGGAATCGGCATGAGCCGGGACGACCTCGTGGACCTGATCGGCACCATCGCCAAGTCCGGCACCGCCGGCCTCCTGGAGAAGATCAAGGAGTCCCGGGACGCCGCCACGGCGCAGAGCCTGATCGGACAGTTCGGCGTCGGCTTCTACTCCGCGTTCATGGTCGCCGACAAGGTGACCCTGCGCACCCGGCGGGCGGGCACCGACTCCGGCACCCAGTGGGAGTCCGACGGCGAGGGCACCTACGAGATCCAGGCCGTCGACGGCCTGCCGGTGGGCACCTCGGTCACCCTGCACCTCAAGCCCGCCGACGGTGAGGACGGCCTGGCCGACTACCTGGCCGAGTGGAAGATCCGCCAGATCGTCAAGCAGTACTCGGACTTCATCCGCTGGCCGATCCGGATGGCCGCCGAGCGCACCGACGCCGACGGGAACACGACGCCCACGGTCGACACGCTCAACTCGATGAAGGCGCTGTGGGCCCGCCCGCGCGCCGAGGTGACCGAGACCGAGTACAACGAGTTCTACCAGCAGATCAGCCACGACTGGCTCGCCCCCGCCGAAACCATCCACATGCGCGCCGAGGGCACCTTCGAGTACGAGGCGCTGCTGTTCATCCCCTCGCAGGCGCCGTTCGACCTCTTCTCCCGCGAGACCAAGCGCGGCGTGCAGCTGTACGTCAAGCGGGTGTTCATCATGGACGACTGCGAAGCGCTGATGCCGAACTACCTGCGCTTCGTCAAGGGCGTGGTGGACGCCCACGACCTGTCGCTGAACATCTCCCGCGAGATCCTGCAGCACGACCGCCAGATCCGCGCGGTGCGCCGGCGCCTGGTCAAGAAGGTCCTCGGCGCGATCAAGGACATGCAGTCCAAGGACTCCGAGCGTTACGGCAAGCTGTGGGACCAGTTCGGCCGGGTGCTGAAGGAAGGCCTGGTCGAGGACACCGACAACGCGCAGGCACTGCTGGAGCTGGTGTCGGCCTCCTCCACCCACGACGCGGAGAAGCCCACCACCCTGCGCGGGTACGTCGAGCGGATGAAGGACGGCCAGGACGCGATCTACTACCTGACCGGCGAGACCCGCGCGACGGTGGAGAACTCCCCCCACATGGAGGCCTTCACCGCCAAGGGCTACGAGGTCCTGATCCTCACCGACCCCATCGACGAGATCTGGGCCGACCAGATCCCCGACTTCGGCGGGCACCGGCTGCAGTCCATCGCCAAGGGCCAGGTCGACCTCGACGAGCCGGCCGACGGCGACCAGGAGGCCGACCCCGAGAAGACGCAGCGCGAGGCCGACTTCGCCACCCTGCTGCCGTGGCTGACCACGGCCCTGTCCGAACAGGTGAAGCAGGTCCGCCTCTCCTCGCGGCTGACCACCTCCGCCGCCTGCATCGTCGGTGACGCCCACGACATCTCCCCGACCCTGGAGAAGATGTACCGGGCGACGGGGCAGCAGATGCCACCGGTCAAGCGGACCCTGGAGCTCAACCCCGGCCACCCGCTGATCACCGCCCTGCGGACGGCCCACGCGGCGAACCCCGACAACCCCGCCCTCACGGAGATCGCCGAGCTGGTCTACGGCGGCGCGCTGCTCGCCGAAGGCGGCGACCTGCCCGACCCGGCCCGGTTCGCCCGCCTGCTCACCACCCACCTGGTGCACACCCTGTAGCACCGCCGGGGTGCGGCCTGCCTCGCGGCGGGCCGCACCCCGTTCGGGGGTGCTGGGCAGATCGGACGTCGGACGGGGGCACGCGGTGCAGGCCGGACGTCGAACGGTTGCCGCCGTTCCGCGCCGGCCACCGTCGCTCCGGCGCTGTGACCTGCCCGCTCGCCCGACCTACCTGCTCGCGCCGACCTGCCCGACCGGCCCGACCTGACCAACGGGCCCGACCGCGAGCCCGAGGTCGGTGAGCGCGGCCCGGCCGGCGGTGGCGTGGCCGCCCCCGGCGAGGAGCAGGGTGCGGGCCGCCTGATAGGGGCAGTCGGCCGCGTCGAAGGCCGCCGCGACGGCCGGCAGACGCTCCGGCTCGCCGTCCAACAGGGCCTCCGCGCGGTCCAGTTGGGCCATGGCCACCGGATTCCCGGTGACCGTGGACCGGGCGGCGGCGATCCGGGTGCGGGCCTCCGGGTGCCCGGCGAGCACCGCCGCCTCCGCCCGGAGTGCCACGTACCAGTGGAGCCAGACCCAGCAGACCCACTTCCACACCTCCTCCGGCGGAGGTGCGAGCCGCTCCAGCGCCGTGTGGGCATCCCCTCGGTGCAGCAGCACCACGGCGTCGAAGACCGCACCGTGACCCCAGTGGTGGTCCTCCCGGCTGCCTGCCCGGTCGGTGACGGCGCGCCAGGCCTCCCGGGCGTCCTCGTCGCCGCGCAGCCCGTGGACCATGGCGACCGCGGCGGCGGCCGGGCCGAGGGAGAACGAGCGCTGACGCCCGCCTCGCTCCCACGCGTCCAGGAAGCGCGCGCCGCCGTCGAGCACTTCGTCCACCCGGCCGGCGAGCGCGTCCACGACCAGCAGCCAGGACCGGGCGTGGTCGCCCACGCCGAGGAGCAGCGGGTGGTCGGCGAGCTTCCGGCCCCACCGGCGGGCCTCCGCCGGGCGGCCGGCGCCGAGGGCGGTGCCGGCGGCCATGGCCAGCGCGTCGACCAGTTCGTGCGTGGTGGCCGGGGTGGGCGGTACCGGTGCCAGCACGTCGATCCGGCGTCGGGCCGCGGCCGCGGCGGCGAAGGAGTCACCGGCCCAGCTCTGCGCCCCGGAGAGGCCGTCGAGGGCGGCCGACTCGGCGACCGGGTCGCCCGCGCGCCGGGCGAGTTCGACGGCGTGCTCCGCGCTGGCGACCGTCTCCTGCGGGGTGTTCTCCGGGGCCCCCTGGACTGCGCCGAACGCGTCCGCGATCACCGCCGCCTCGGCCAGCGCGACCGCTGCGAGGCCCTGCGGCGAACCGTCGGAGAGCGTGCGGGCCTCCGCCAGCAGGGCGGTCACCTCGTCGACCGCGGGCACGGTCGCGAAGGTGCTGGAGAAGCGGTAAGCGACCGTGGCGGCGGTCGCGAGGTCGCGGCCTGCACCGGCGGCGTCGCCGGCCCGCTGGGCGGCCGCCGCGGCGGCGCGGTGCAGACGGTACTGGTCGTCCCCGAGCCGGCGGCACCCCGCCACGGCGGCGGCCTGACGCAGCGCCACGGCGGCGGAGGAGTCCTCCGGGGCGAGCCGGGCGGCCTGCTCGAAGCGCTGCTGGGCCTCGCCGAGCAGGTTGCGCGCGAAGGCCGCGCCCGCCAGCGACAGGGCGAGCCGGTGGGCCTCGCCGCAGTGCTCGGGCCGGTCGCAGGCCCAGTCGAGGGCGGCCCGGAGGTCATCGGCCACGGCGTCGAACCGGTCCCGCCACTCCGGGCCGTCGCCACCCGCGAGTCCGGCCGCTCCGGCGAGGCACCAGGTCAGGTGGCGGGCGCCGACGGCGTTCCGCTCACCCTCGTCGCCGAGCCGCTCCGCCCCGTACTGGCGGATGGTCTCCAGCGCCCGGTACCGGGTGCCGGTCGCGGACGGGACCACGGTGAGCAGACTCTGCTCGGCGAGCCGGCCGAGCCCGTCGGCCACCGCGTCCGGCTCCAGCGGGTCGAACCCGGCCACCTCGGCGGCGGCCGCGGCGGTGAAGGGCAGGACGAACACCGATGCCCGGCGCAGCAGCACGCGGTCCTCGGGCGCCAGCAGGTCGTGGCTCCAGTCCAGCACCGCACGGACCGACCGGTGCCGCTCGTCGGCACGAGGGCCGCCGGCGAGGAACCGCAGCGGGTCGCCGAGGCCGGCCAGGAGTCCGTCCAGTCCGAGCGTGGGCCACCGGGCCGCCGCCAGCTCGATCGCCAGTGCCATGCCGTCGAGCCGTTCGCAGATGGCGACGATCCCTTCGGGGTCGGCCGGACCGGGCGGGAGTCCCACGGCCGCCGCACGGTCCATGAAGAGGGCCACCGCGTCGGAGTCCCCGCCGCCGGTGCGGGAGAGCGGCAGCAGCGGGTGGACCCGCTCGAACGGCACCAGCAGCCGGGACCGGCTCGTCACCAGCACGTGCAGCCGCGGACAGGTCGCCAGCAGCCGCTCCAGGAAGGGCGCCACGCCGTCCCGGACCTGCTCGCAGTTGTCCAGCACCAGGAGCGCCTGACGATCCGCCAACGCTTCCGGCACCGCCCGGTCGATGTCGCGACCCGGCTGCTCGCCCACGCCCACGGCCGCCGCCACCGCGGCCCCCACCCGGCCCGGATCGGTGACCGGGACCAGGTCGACGAACCACACCCCGTCGGCGAAGGCGCCGGCGACGTCCGCCGCCACCGCCAGCGCGAGGCGGGTCTTGCCCACCCCGCCCGGCCCGACCAGGGTCACCTGCCGGTGCGCCGTCACCGCACCGGCCAGGTCGGCGCGCTCCCGTGCGCGCCCGACGAACGCCGTCAGGGGCGCCGGCAGCGCCCGCGCCGGCCCGGCCGGCCGGGCTTCCCGGGCCGGAGCGGGGTGGGCCGCGTGCCGGGAGAGCGCCCGTCGGTCCGGCAGCTCCAACTTGCGGAGCAGCGAGGAGACGTGGGACTCGACGGTGCGGACCGAGATGACCAACTGGGCGGCGATCTCCGCGTTGCTGAGGTGGTCGCCCAGCAGCGCGAGCACCTCGGCCTCCCGGGCCGATATCACTGGTGTGGACACCTGATCATTATCCGCGGTGAGGGCGCGGCCGGGGCGCGGTGGGTGCGCCGCGGGGGCGCGCGGTGGGTGGCAGCGGGCTGCGTGGGTCCGCGGGCAGTACTACGCGGTGCGCTCCGTGGCGGGTCCGTGGTGCGTTCCGTGGTCAGCACGGATGTGGTCCGTACCCCGGTCGGGAGAAGCTGTGACCACAGCGAACGGGACCGGACGCGAGCAGCAGACCGGCCGACCCGACCGACCCACCCGCCCCTCCCGACCGACCTCCCAGGAGCCAGCATGACGGCCACGTCCACCCCCGGCAGCGAGTCGGTGACGACCTCGGCACCGCGTTCCCGCGCCCTGCGCCGCCGCGACACCGAGCGCCGGCTCGCCGGGGACGTCGACGTCTGGGTGGCCACCGCCTCGGCGGAGGGCATGCCGTACCTGGTGCCGCTCTCCTTCGACTGGGACGGCGCAGCGCTGCTGGTCGCCACCCCCGCCGACAGCCCGACCGGCCGGAACCTGGCCGCCTCGCGGACCGTTCGGCTGGCCCTTGGTGCCACCCGCGACGTCACCATGATCGACGGTGACGTCGCGGTCCTCGACCTCGCCGCGCTGCCGCCGGAGCAGGGCGACCGTTTCGTCACCCGCACGGGCTTCGACCCGCGCACCCTGGCCACGCCGTACCGCTGGTTCCGCATCACGCCCCGCCGCATCCAGGCCTGGCGCGAGGCCGACGAACTGACCGGCCGCGACCTGATGCGCGACGGCCACTGGGTCGTCTGAGCCGCCCCTTCCCCACCTTCCGCCCGGACCCGAACACCCGAATACCCGACCGCCTTACCGCAGATGAGGAGAACCACCATGAGCAGCACCCGGACGACCCCCGAGAGCACCACCGCCGGCAAGGCGACGTACGACGGCTTCACCGAGGAGGAGCGCGCGGCGATGAAGCAGCGCTCCCAGGAGCTCAAGGCGTCGGCGCGGCGCGGATCGCGCGCCGAGAAGGCCGCCGCCGACGCGGCCGCCGTCCTGGAGAAGATCGCCGAGATGGAGCCGTCCGACCGGGCCCTGGCCGAGCGGATCCACGCGATCGTGCAGTCCACCGCTCCCGACCTCGAACCGAAGCTCTGGTACGGCATGCCGTCCTACGCCCGCGACGGCAAGGTGGTCTGCTTCTTCCAGGACGCCCGGAAGTTCAAGTCCCGCTACGCCACACTGGGTTTCAGCGACCAGGCCCACCTCGACGAGGGCACCCTCTGGCCGACCTCCTACGCCCTGACCGAGCTGACCGCCGCCGCCGAGACCCGCATCGCCGACCTCGTGCGCCGCGCGGCGGGCTGAGACGAGCCGACGAGCCGCCCACACCCGGGCCGCCACCGAGAAGCCACCCGAGTGTCGTGCCCTTCGCCCCAGGTCCGCGGACGTGACGCCCACCGAAACACCCGCCCGGCCGCTGCAGGAGTGCGGCGGCCGGGCGGGTGTTTCGGTGGGCGGACGGGGCCCGGGTGCTCGGGGTCAAGCACTCGGATCCCAGGGACAGCTGTCTCCCGGTCAGCAGGTCCCGGCCGCGCGCTCGCGCACGACCAGATCGGTGCGGCCCGCCGTGGCGTCCAGCCAGACCACCCGGGCGCCCCGGTCGGCCGCCGGGGCGTACTGGCCGCCCCGGTTGCAGGAGACCCGCTCGGGGGTACCGCCGGTGAGCGGCAGCTGCCAGAGCTTCGGCAGGTCCGCGTTCTTCGTGCTGCCGGTCACCCGGCCGCCGGTGACACCGAAGGTGACCATCCGGTCGGAGGCGGTGAGGGTGGTGATCCGGCGCGGCTCGGCGGTGCCGCCGGGCAGGAGGTCGGTCACGCCGGAACCGTCCAGGGCGCCGGAGCGGATCGCGCTGCTCTTCGCCCGGTCACCGGGCGTCTCCACCCAGAGCAGCCGGCCTCCGGCGAGGCGGGTGCTCCCGACCGTGGTCCCGGGGTCGGCGGCCGCCGCGTCGCCCACCACGTACTGGGCGACGACCTTGCCGGCGGCGATCGAGTAGACCGTCGGAGCGCTCACCCTCCGCTCACCGACCTGCCAGCTCTCCGTCCAGGCGAGCAGGCCGTCCTTGAGCGAGAGGTCCGAGGCGACGTGGCCGTCGGGCAGCGGGATCCGCACCGCCGGAGCGCCGTTGCGGGACAGCACGGGCCCCGACTGCCCGGTGCCGCCGCCGTTCGCCACGAAGGCCACGTCGCCCCCGGAGATCCGCACATCGCCGACGAACTGGTTCACCGCGCGGTGGATGCTGCGCACCGGGCCTCCGTCCAGCGGTCGCGCCAACACCTCCATGCCCCACGTGCCGTCGGCACCCACGCCCATGGCCACCCACGCGGCGGACGTGCCGTCGGTGGCGGGCCAGCCGTGCGAACGGCCGTCCTCCGGACTGATCCGGCCGGGCTCGGCGGTGCCGCTGACGGCTCCCGCGTACACGGCCATGCTGCCCGCGGCCCCCTTCCCCGCGGTGGCCGCCACCCAGCGACCGGCGGCGACATCGGGCGCGACGCCCTCGGTGGAGAGCTCGCGCAGCAGCGGGCGGCTGTCCACCCCGATCCGTCGCTGCCAGCCGTCCTTGATCCCGTGCGCGTCGAACGCACCGGCCACGGTCCGGAGTTGGGCGCGGCTGAGACCGAGCGTGCGACCGGCGGCGAGCACCGCGTTGCGGGCGTCGACGAAGTCGTCCAGCGGGGTGAGGTACTCGGCGAGCGCGCGGTAGACCAGGCGGTCGGCGAGGAGCGGGTCGAGGGTCCGCCGAATGTCCCACAACGCCCCGGAGAAGATGGTGGAGTTGAGGTGCACCCCGCCGTTGTCGACACCGGCCGGTGCACCGACGTAGTCGGCGACGGTGGTGCGGCGGTCGTCCATCCGGCGGTCGGCGCAGGCCTCCGGGGTGCCGGTGCGGCAGAGGCTCTCGCCGAGCAGCGCGGCCTTCGGGTCGGTCATCGGGATGCCTCGGCCGGTCACCTCGATCGCGTTGCCGAAGTAGTCCGCGACGGCCTCGTCGAGCGCGCCGGACTGGCCGAGGTTGACAAACCCCGCCGTGTGCTTGACGACGCCGTGGGTCATCTCGTGTCCGGCGACGTCACGCGCGACGGAGAACGGGTGGCGCTTCTCGCTGCCACCGCTGTAGATCATCTTCTCGCCGTCCCAGTAGGCGTTCTCCAACGGCTCGCCGAAGCTGGTGACGTTGACGACGGAGGTGATCGGTCCGGCCTTGCCGTCGATGCCGTCCCGGCCCAGGCGGTCGCGGTAGAAGTCGTACACGGCGGCGGCATTGAGGTGGGCGTCGGTGGCTCCGCTGGTGCCGGTGGAGGCCGGGAAGTCGGGGCTCACCGAGGCGGCCGGGCGGGCGTCGGCGGGGATGCTGCGGTTGAAGTCCATGACGTCCCGGCCGGCCGCGTCGTAGGTGGTGATGGCGGCGGGGCGTGTGAGGTCGACGAGCTGGTAGGTGCCGTCCGGGAGGCGGCCGATGTTCACCTGGGCGGGGCGGCCGAAGGCGTCCGGGGCGGTGCCCGCGGCGGGTTCGACGCCGGCGGCGGGGGCGGCGGAGGCCTTGGCGGCCGGGGCGGTGGCAGCCTTGGCCGTGGGGGCGCCCACCGGGTACGGGGCGCGCACCTCGTAGCTGAGGAGCACCTCTCCGACCGTGGCGTCCACGAACACCTCGCGCGCCTTGGTCCCCCGGACCGCCGGGTCCGCACCGCGCACGGTGAAGTGGCGCGCGAGCCGCCCGGTGCCGCCGGGCAGCACCACCAGGCCGTGGTCCTCGGCGGCGGCACCCTCGCGCGTCGCCGTGTCCTGGATCGCGCCGATCGCGAGTCGGTGCAGCACCTCGTCCGGCACGGTCTGCGCGGTCGGGGCGGTGAGGCCGGTGAAGAACTTGCCGCCGACCGACTCGACCCGCTGCCCGGCGCCCTCGCCCACCAGGTGGACCAGGTACCTGGCCCCGAAGACCGGTAGGCCGCCGTGCCGCTGCTCAAACCTGACGGTGCGCCGACCGTCCGCGGCACGCTCGGTCCCGGCCTCCGCGAGCTGCGCGGGGTCGACCCGGTACCGGTCCTGATGGGCGGCCAGGTGGGCACGGGCGGCGTCCGCCGGGTCGTCGCCGGGGGCCGCATCGGCCAGGCCGGTGACCAATTGCGGCGCGGCGGTCTCCGACCCGGCGACCAGCCCGGGCAGCGGGTCGGCGTCGGCGGACGGCCCCTCGACCGGTCCGGCGGCGGGCTGTGCGACGGGGCCGGCGAACGCCGGCGGCACGCCGACGCCGAGGCCGAGCACGGCCGCGATCGCGACACCGAGCAGCTTGGGTCCGGGCGTACGGGAACGGTGATGCACTGCTGTCCTCCCACGGAAAACGGACGGTCCTGCGGATGCCGGACCACGCGTGAAACGGCGGGCGCCCACCCCACGGCTCGTCCGTCCCTCCGGAGCCGGCGGCCCGCCATGCGGATCAACATAGGCCATCTCTCTGCATATGTCGATGGACTGTATATGCAGGGGACCGGCTGACACCCTGTCGGTCGATGCATGCCTCCCTCGGCAGCCTGGCGCGAGGGCCCCGAGACCGATCCCGACAGTCCGGCGAAGCACTTGCACAGTTCGCCGGTCGCGACGACGGCCACCCCTGCGAAGGACCCGTCCAGGCTCGTCGTCCTCCCGGGGCAAGAGCCATCGAGATGCCGCGGCCGGCGATGAGCGGAGGATCGTGGAGCGGTTTGACCTGGAACATGGCAAGCAGAAAAGTTCCGGCCCCCGCCTCTCCGCGCCAGTACTGTGCTGCCGATGGATCGTCCCGACCGACGCAGGGAGCTGAGTCGTGCTCACCACAACGCACCCGCCGTAGGTGCCTCTGGAAAGCCCAGAGGCCTTACGGAGGCTCTCGATGTCCCGAACTGTCCGCACGACTCCCAGGCGGCTCCGCGCCCAAGGGGACGCGTCGGAGTCCATGTACCTGTATGACCTGCGCTACACGAACGCTGAACTGGCCCAAGCCGCCCGCGAAGGCCGTCGCCCTGCCCCGACGAAGACGCTTCGCCGGATCACCTCTTGGCAGTGGATGGTGCTCTACTGCAGGAAGGGATCGTTCTCCACCGAGATCGCTACAGCCGAGCGCCGCGCCCGGCTCCAGGGTCGACTCGACGCCCAGCGGATCCGCGGACTGCACCACGCCGGCCACAGTCTTGACGACGCAGACATACCGCCGGTCCGCCACCGTCATGGTGTGCTCTGGCTCGCCTGGTAGAGGCCAGAGCAGCCTGGACCGACCGACTCTTGTGAGCGCAGGAGGCATGTACCGGTGACGGCCCTCCGCCCGGCGGGGGCGGAGGGCCGTCACCATTGGGGTGCTGACCGACGAGCGGCTACAACCGTGCGGGCTTCGAGCCTCGCGGAACCGATCGTGCCCGCCGACCACGCCCGCCCCGGTGAATCGATCAGTTGAAGCCCAGACCTCCTCCGGCGGACCGACCAGAGCCGGGCAGTGGGCGTCAGAGCCAGCCCTTGTGGGCGGCCTTGATGCCGGCCTCGAAGCGGCTGCTGGCACCGAGGCGTTCCATGATCGAGGCCATCAGGCGGTTGACGGTGCGGGACGAGACGCCGAGGCGCTGGCTGGCGGTGTCGTCGGTGAGGCCGGAGCCGAGGAGGCGCAGCAGTTCGCGTTCGATGTCGGTGAGGCCGGTTCCGGTGTTCTCGGCGCGGACCGCACCGAGCGGGACGGCGGTGGCCCAGGCCTGGTCGAACAGTTCGCACAACGCTCCCATCAGGCCCGGCTCGGTGACGTGCAGCGCACCTTTGCGGGTGTCCGCGGGGTCGATCGGGACGAGGGCCTGGGCGCGGTCGACGATGACCAGGCGCTGTGGGATGACCGGGGCGGTACGGATCTCGCCGCCGTGGTCGAGCACCCAGTTGGCGTGGGCGACGGTGTGCGGGACGTTGCGGACGGCGTCCTGGTAGAGGCTCTTGATTGCGATACCGCGGGCCAGGGCTTCGGCGTTGGTGGCCCGGGCGGCGTCCAGGTCCTCGGGCCGGTGGCCGGTGCCGGGGTGGACGCCGAGGCATTCGGACCGTGCCTGGCGGCCCAGTTCCTCCAGTCGGGCCTGGATGGCGTCCATGCCCAACAGGCGTTCGCCGTGGGCGGCCCGGGTCTCGGCGCGGTCGGCCACCAGTCGGGTCACGGAGGCCCGGGAGGCGGCGAGCTGGGCCTGGCGGGCCGCCAGCTCGGCCTCCTGACGGGCCAGCAGGTCCGCGAGGCCGACCTCGGGACTGACCGCACGCATCTGCCCGGGGTGCTCACTGGAGGCGCGGACCAGGAGCAGGGCGGCGAGTTCGTCCAGGCAGTCGTGCACCTGGCCGGGGGTGAGCTCCAGGTGGGCGGCGAGAGCGGCGATCCCGTCACCCGGCCGGTCGAGCATGGCCTGGTAGACGGCCGCGGCGGCGCCGGACAGCCCCAGTGTTTCGAGCATCATGGTGTTGCCCCCCGTGAAGACGCAGTGCGCTTCGGCATCGACGGCACATGATGGCAGCCCGTTCAATCCCTCTTCAAGATGCGGTACTCCGTTACCGGACAAGGTAATTGGGCGTCGTGTCCGCAAGGCTGGAGGTGGGGCTGATGCGCCGTTCTGCGCCGGGACGAACCGGGCCGGAACGGACCGCCCCGGCTCCGGCTTCCTGTCGGGATCCCGCCTGGCGCCTTGGCGACAACCCGGAGCCCTACCGGCGCCACCACCGGGCCGCGAAGCTTGGGACATCGCCACCGGGGAGCGCCCGGACCGGCGAACGGACCGAGCGCCACCGCGGAGCGCCGAACCGGCCCAGGCACCGTCCCACCGTCCCGTAAAGGACAACGACCATGAACCGTCTGCCCGTTGCCGTCGCCACCGCGGTCGCCGCCCTCGCCGCCGTCGCCGTCACCCTGCTGCCCACGGCCGCCACCACCCTCGCCGACCCGGCCCCCGCCACCCCGGCCACCGCGACATCCCCCGCGCCGGTGGACCCCAACGAGTTCCAGTGGGGCTGATCCGCCGGTGGACCTCGTCTACACCAGCCTGCACCACCGCCCCGGCGCCGCCCGGGCCCCGGCGACCGAGGCCGCCGAGGCCCTCGACATCCTGTGGGCCCACACCACCCCCGAGGACGGCCTGGAACACGCCGGCGCCCGCACCGAACCCGGCCGCCTCGACCTGCTCCTCTTCCTCCTCCCGCCCGGGGGCCCCGGTTCCCCTGACGCCACCGGCCGCGCCGCGGCCCTGGTCGCCCGCAGCTACCGCAACTCCCCGGTACTGAAACTGCGCTACCTCCCGCCGGCACCCGCGCCGAGCGTCCCCGGCCGCTGACACCTCGCGCCGCCGGCCCCGCCGACCGCTGTTCCTGCAGGGCAGCCGTCCGCTCCCGCCGACCGCCGTTCCCGTAGGACGGCCGTCCGCCCCCGTCATCCGCACACACCGACGTTCGCCGTGCACCCGAACACACACCCATACCTGAGGAACAGCCATGCCCCGGATCACCCGCCGCACCGCCGCCACCGCGCTCAGCGCCCTCCTACTCGCAGCCACCGCCGCCGGACCGGTCTTCGCCGCCACCACCCAGGGCAACTCGGCCGCCACCATCGCCGCAGCCAATCTCGGGAAGGGGCCGTGCAGCACCAACAACGCCGGCGGCACCGGTTTCCTCGGCAGTTGCAGCGGCGAGGAGTGGTGCGCCGACTTCGCGAAATGGACCTGGAACCAGGCCGGCGTCACCGACACCGGCGTCATCACCGCCGCCGCCTACACCTTCGCCAAGTACGGCACCGCGCACGGCACCTTCCACTGGGTCAGCGACAGCAGCTACACCCCCCAGCCCGGCGACGCCGTGATCTGGGCCGGCAACGGTCGCAGCCTGCCCAGTGACCCGAACAACCTCGGCTTCGACGACGTCGAGCACGTCAACCTGGTCCAGAGCGCGAGCTCCCGGACGAACATCACCACCATCGGCGGCAACGAGGGCAACAGCGTCCAGCAGAAGACCGGCGTCAACCCGACCGTCAACCAGGACTGGGGGCAGAAGGTCATCGGCTACATCAGCCCCGTCGGCTCCCCGGTCACCCCCCCGGCCGCGATGCCGCGGAGCAGTTCCTCGGGCCTGACGGCGCGGCCCGACGGCGGATACACCACGGCCTGGAAGGGCACTGACGGGAAGCTGTGGATCGGCACCGGCAGCGGGACGTCGATGGCCCAGCCGGCCGCGCCCTGGCTCCTCGGCGTCGCCCAGGGCTCGAAGCCGTCCATCGCCACGCTGAGCGACGGCAGCTGGGTCACCGCGTGGGCCGGCGAGGACGGGAAGCTGTGGATCGGCACCGGGATCGGCACGAACATGGCCAGGCCCGCCGAGCCGTGGCTGCTCGGCGTCTACCCGGGCACCAGCCCGTCGATCACGGCCCTGTCGACCGGCGGCTGGGAGGTCGCCTGGAAGGGCGGCGACGGGCGACTGTGGATCGCGACGGGCAGCGGCACGAACATGGCGCAGCCCGCCGAACCGTGGCTGCTCGGCGTGGCCGACACGACCAGTCCCTCGATCGCGGCCCTGCCCAACGGCGGTTACGAGGTCGCCTGGAAGGGCAGCGACGGGCGGCTCTGGCTGGCGACGGGCAGCGGCACAAACATGGCGCAGCCGGCCTCGCCGTGGCTGCTCGGCGTCGACACCGCCGGCAGTTCCTCCAGCCCGTCGCTCGCGACGCTGCCCAACGGCGGCTACGAGGTCGCCTGGAAGGGCGGCGACGGGCGGCTCTGGATCGCGACGGGCAGCGGCACGAACATGGCGCAGCCCGCCGAACCGTGGCTGCTCGGCGTGGCGTAATCACCTCACACAGAATCAGACAGCGTCCTGCGGCTCCCGAGAGGGGAGCCGCAGGACGCTGCTCTGCCCACACCACGGACTCTGTAGCTCAATTCGGACGGGAGCAGGACGGGCAGGTCGGGCGCGCTGATGACACCAGCGCGCCCGACCGCCACCTGCGCGGACCTTCGGCCATCAACGCCAGCTTGGCGAGGCACCTGAACCGGATATCACGGAACCCGCGAGATCAAACGCCCTCTCGCTGTCAGTAGATGGGTCAGACCCGCCGGCAGTGTCACCACGAACATCATCACTGTCAGTAGCGAGAGCGTCAGTTGCCCAACGGCGAGAACACCCTGTGGACTGCGAGAACGATGTCGCCGCCGAGTTTCAGCAACACTCAGTTGCTTGACTTGGCACGGACTACGTGGCTGCCAGGTAGTAGTCCGGTCCGGGCGCACCGAGGTGGCAGGATGACGCGGTGTCCGACTCTCTGCATGAACCGTGGCTGCGTGGCATCGCCTTCAATCCGGCGGCACCCTCCGACGTACTGATACGCCTGCTGGATCGAGCGGCCGGTGAGGCCGGCCCGCTGATGTGCGAGGGTCGTGACCTGCCCGACGCCGTCATCGACGCGGCCCTGCGCCATCCGGACAGCGTCATCCGCCGCGCGCTCGCCCGCAGCCGGCACGTCGACCCGGCGCGGCTCACCCCCTTGGCAACGGACCCGTCGGGGATCGTCCGCGGGTGGCTCGCCAGCGGCCCCCGCCACTACCCCCGGTGGGTCCGACCGCTTCCGGACGACATCCTCGTGACCCTCCTGACCGCCCAGGACGGGGGCGAGGACGGCAGGCTCACCGCGAACGACATCATCGGAGAGCTCGACTCGTCCCGGCAGATTCCGCCGTCCTTCCACCGCTCCCTGGCCGGCCGCGAGCACCCCGAACTCCGGATACGGGCCACCTGGAGGTGGCAGTCGCTCACCCCTGCGCAGCGCGAAGCCCTGCTCAACGACCCCGACCCCGCCGTACGGGAAGCCGCGCAGGACCACAGTTGGGTGCTGGACCCGGGACAGGTGGAGTCCAGACTGCCCTCCATCGGCTCGCTCAACAAGGGAGTCGTGTTCGGCAGTTACGCCCTGTCCCCCGCGCTCGTTGAGCAGTGCTTCGCGGACGGCACGGTGCGCCCCCTGACCTGGAACCGCCACACCCCGGCCGACGCCCTGGCCCGGCTCGCCCGCCACCCCGAGGCGAAGGTCCGCGCGTTGGTCGCCGCCCGGCCCGACCTGGGACCCGACCTGGTCGCGGAGCTGCGGGAGGATCCGGACGAGTCCGTGCGCAGGCGCGCACGCCTCCATCCCATCCCCCGCACCTGGGCCGAGTACTGGGCGATCGAGGCGGTCATCGGGCAGCTCATCGGGCACGGTCCGGACTGCATCTGCCCGATCACCGAGCCGGCTCCCGAGCCATCCTCCGACTGGTTCGCCGCCTGCGCGGTGTCCGAGGAACCGGAGCTCCGCCGGGTTGCGGCGAACTGGCCGCTTCTGCCCGCCGCGCTCGTCGAGACACTCGCGCAGGACGACGACGAGGAAGTACGGATCCGGCTGGCCTGCCACCACCCCCTGGCTCCGCCCCACCTCCTCCTGGACGTCTTCGTCACCCGCCCGGCCCACCGTCCGCATCTGCTGACCCTGCCCGCGTTCCCCCGCACCGGCCTCACCCACCTCATCCGCCACCCGGACCCCGAGGTACGCGCCCTGGCCGCAGCCGATCCCACCCTGCCCGAACCCCCGGTGGACGACCCCGACTCGGCGGTGTGCCGGGCAGCCGCCGCCAACCCGGGCCTGACACCTCAAGCCCTGGAGACCCTCCTCGCCGACCCCCGCACCGCAGAGGGCGCCGCCACCAACCCGTCCCTCCCCGTCCCCCGCATGCACGCACTCCTCGACCACTGCCTGGACAGCCGCGGTGCCGCCACCCGGGCCACGTCGGGGCCGATGTCAGTGGCCCGCGTTACGCTCGCCGGACCCTGAGGAAACCCGGAGGACCGCCCCTCGACTTCGCCTACAGGCGGCGGTCCTCCGGCTCCGGAACGCTGTACCCGGACCAGGCGATCTACTGATGGGCGGGCGACGTGGTCGTGAGGTTCGGCGCGCCCGCATCGCCTGCAACGTGTCCGGTTCCGGGTACACGAACGGTCGCCGGGTGGTGGACTGAGGCGACAGCGACATCACCAAGGGCTTCGGCAGTTGCACCGAGCGGGCCCGGGCGCACCCGTGCGAGCACGGGCGCGTGCAATCCCGAAGGGAGCACAGAACGAGATGCGTTTACGGGGACGAATGTCAGGAACGATCCGCAGGCGACGCGGAGGAAGGAGGCCCACGCCGGGCGGTTGCGTGCTGACGTTGCTGGTCTCCCTGGCGCTGGTGGTCGGCGCGGCCGCCGAGCCCGCCGCGGCGCAGGGCTCCGCGGCCGAGCCCTCCCCCCTGTGCGGCACCCACGCCACGTCCTTCGCCACCGACGGCAACGACGGATCGCCCGTGACGGTGCGCCTGGGCTGTGCGAAGGACGCGGGCGGCCTGCGCCCGCTCGCCGTGAACGACAACGACCTGGTCATGGTCTTCGACTTCCCCGTCGCCGAGCGCCGCCAGCAGGTGCGCGACCTCACCAAGGCGTTGGTGGACGAGACCCGTGCCGACCAGGCCGCGGGCATGACCCTGGGCGCCTCGTTCACCAAGCGCGCCCGGCAGCACAGCGTCGGGATCTATCCACCGCAGGAGGGCAGCGCCGACTTCCGGGGCACGTTGCACGCCGTCGACGACAGCCTCGTGGTGGTCGCCCCGATGGACGTCATCGGCTTCGAGGAGACCTGGTGGCAGAAGTTCATCGCCAGCGGTGTCGGGGTGGCCATCAGCCTCGCGGTCGGGGCCGGATGCCTGGTCACCTTCGGCCCCGGCGCGCCGGCCGCCGCTCCGGTGTGCGGTGCGTTCGCCGGCGGCATCGGTTCCCTCGCCACCGAGGTGCTGAACGCCCACTTCGACGGCAAGTCGATCGGCGACGCGAACGTCTGGGCGGATGCCGTGGCCGCCTCGATCTGGCCGGCAGTGGCCGGCGCCTTCGGCGGGGCGCTGCTGAACTGGGTGGCGACCCGTGGCCCTGCCGCCATTTCCGAGCTCCAGACGATCCTGCGCAACTTCGGGACGAAGCTCAAGAACCTCGGCAGTGCCCTCTCCTTCATGGCGAGTGCGTTGGGCCCCATGTCGCCGAGGCTGCTGGAGTCGTTGAAGCGGCTGCAGCGAGGTGTCGGCGGTACCTCCGTGCCCCTGCGGGTGCTGGTGGTCGGGGACTCCATGACCCAGGGCATGGAGGGCGACTGGACCTGGCGGTACCGGCTCTGGGAGTGGTTCAGGGACCAGCACGTCGCCGTCGACTTCGTCGGCCCGTACCGGGGCACCAAGCAGCCGGACGCCCCGACCGGTCCGCCCGGCCCGCCCCCGCTCCAGGGGGAGACGGTCGACAACCCCTCGGCCGCGACCCCGCCCGTCACCGGCGCCTATGCCCAGGGAGTTCCCGCGGGCTTCGACAGCGACCACTTCGCCGTGTGGGGGCGTCAGGCCGCCCAGGACAAGGAGCTGATCGGGCCGGTGGTCGCGCAGTACCAGCCCGACCTGGTCCTCTTCGGCATCGGGTTCAACGACATGGGGTGGTTGGTCAGCGACGCCCCCGGCACGCTGGACAGCGTGAAGACCATGGTCGACCGGGCCCGCGCGGCCAAGCCCGACCTCCGCTTCGCCGTGGCGAACGTCCCGATGCGGCCCCTGATCGACGGCCGCCAGGACCTGATCGTCAAGACCCGGCAGTACAACATCATGCTGGCGAACGCGATCCCGTCCTGGAGCACCTCCGTCTCCCCGGTGAAGCTCGTCGACTGGGAGGGGGCGTACAGCTGCGACACGAACACCTGCCCCGCCGGCTACGACAACCTGCACCCCAACGCCCTGGGCGAGTTCCAGATCGCGTCCGCCTACGAGCGCACCCTCCACGACGACTACGGCATCGGCCAGTTCGTGCCCGGCATTCCCGCGACGATCCCCCGGCGGCCGATCTTCCCGGTGAACAGCGTCGTGGCCGAGTCCGCCCCCAGCGGCGTGAAGGTCACCTGGTCACCGGTGTTCGGCGCGCGCGGGTACACCGTCCGGTACCGCCTCGCGGGCCTCACGGAGTGGAACCTGGCCCGGGTCTGGACCAACCGCTACGACACCACCTGGACGGAGGAGGGCTGGACCTGGGAGTACCAGGTCCGCACCGACAACGACAGTGACGGCGAGTCCGTGTGGTCCTCGACGGTCACCGCGACTGCGCACCCCCAGACCGCGCCACCGCCACCGGCCGAGAGCATCACGACCTCGGCGACCGCGACGGGCGTCGACGTGACGTGGCGAGCGCCGAGCGGTCCGTTCACGGACAGCATCGACCGGTACCAGATCATCACCTGGGACAAGGACGTTCCGGGGGCGTACATCAGCGGCACGTCGGTCAGGGCGACCACCGTGCACATCGACGGCCTGATCCCGGGCCACCACTACCTCGTCGCACTGGTGACCTGGAACCGGGCCGGCGGCGGCATGCCCGGCGTGGCCAGGTCCGTGACCGTCGGCGCGGGGAGGCCGCCCGTACCGACGGGCCTCACCGTCAAGTCCGTCGACCCCACGACCGTCCAGATGAACTGGCAGGGCTCCCCGGAGGCGGCCGGCTACCGGGTGTGGGTGCGCAACGTCACCGACCACCGCCCGACGTCACCGGACGGGTACGTCGCCGACGCCCCCGACCACCGGATCGCTTTCCTCTTCCCGGGCAACTGGAACTACGAGTACTGCGTCACCGCGTTCAACGGCGCGCTGGAGTCCGGCTCGACGCCCTGCGTCTCGGTCCCGCCCCCTCCCCCGTCGGCCGGCGCAGCCCAGGCGCCGTCCGCGCACGACGAGCCGCCGGCGGACCCGGCGGTCGAGTCCTTCCTGAAGGCCGGCCGATCCGCCGCCCCACAGAGGGACCTGGTCGCCGCCGCGCCCACCGGCTGAGGCCGGGGGCCAGGAGGCCAGCGGCCAGCGGCCAGCGGCCACTGTGCGTGCCCGCGGACACGCACGGTGGCCGCCCAGGTTGCCGTGCGGTGATTGCTGCACCGTGTCACCGGGTGGTGGCCCCGCTCGGTCCCCTGACTGTTCAGATGCGGCGCTGCCGCTTTCCCGTGTTACGTGGGGCACCGGGGCGCGTGGTGGACCCGAGCGCTTCCATCCATGCCGGGCACGGCAAGATGAGCATGTGACTGAGAACGATGCGGATCTGCTGGCGTTGATGCGCGAGCTCGATGATCCGGAGTGGCTGGAGTGGCCTAAGCACTACAACCGCGGCGACACGGCGGCGCGCTTCGGCGGTCTGGTGACCCGACTCGAAGCCGACTTCGCAGCGCGCTGCACGGCCGAGCAGGACACCCAGGACTCCAGCGAGTACGGACGCGTCGTCGTGCCGGCGAAGGCGACCGTATGCGGAACCCGGATCGTCGTCTGCGTGAGCAAGTTCGGCTCGCTGGCGTTGATCTGCGCGGAGAATCCGGGCGCCTTCCTCGGAACGGATGAGGCCCAGGCTGAGGGCGAGTTGGACGGCGCCGACCTTGCCAGAGTCAACCGGGCGTTGGTCGAGCTCGGGTACGCAGTGGTTACCGAGGAGCTGATGGAGAGCGACTACGACGGGCCGTGCAACCTGTCCTCTCGCATTCAGCGGCCCAGCTGGTCGGATCGCTTCTTCGGGATCTTCTGAGGATCACCTCCGGTCGGTGGGGCCGGTGTCCCCTCCTGGCAGCCGTCGATCAACCGGACGCTCTACGTGAACGACCTCTTCAACGCCAGTGACGGAAATGTCCCGTTCAGCATTCCTGGCGGGTACAGCGGATTCACCACCACCGGCATGGCTTCCTTGACAACAGTCCTTACGGCAGCGGAAGCTTCCCCTTCCCCAAGGCACTCCAGGCGGCCGTAAAGATCAACTTCCAGACCTGCTCCAAGACCATGGCCACCTCCGCCCACCTGTTCTCCACCGGTGGGACTTCCGGAAGCAGCGACACCACCTGCTACTTCTGAAACGGTGCGGGTGCTTCGGAGGGCGCGCGGTCTCGACTTGCCGCGAAGTTCAGGGTCTTGCTGTCGCATCTGGACGAACGGCGACGTCGGCCGGCGACAGGAGCGGTGGCCCGGGTGCTGGCGCACGGAGGCATCCGGGCCATCGCCTGAGCGGCAGGCGTGAGCACGGCGAGCGTGTCCAAAGGTGTGGCCGAGCCGGCTCCACCCAGGACATCCAGTCAGAGATCACACCTGGGCAAGAAGTCCAGCACTGGCGGCGACTTCCAGGGCGTCTCGGACAGCGCCCGGGCCCAGCCCGTCCGGGGCGCGAGCCCGCAGCCGCAAACACGACGCCTCCGGGCGGACACCCCTCGCTCATGCGGCCCGGGGGAGGCTGTAGACGCTCAGTGATGCTGCTGACGTTCGGTGCCGGTGTCGAAGAAGGCGTCGAGGTAGGCGCCCGGCTCCAGCGGGCTGTCCCGAAGCAGCGAGAAGACCTCCGCGCCCGAGTCCGGTGGGCCGCCCAGACGGTAGGACTGGGCGAAGCCCAGGTAGCCGAAGCCGTTGTCGGCCGCGTACGTCTCCGCCTCCGCCTCCGCGAGGGCAATCGCTTCGTCGGCCGATGAAGCCGGCCAGAGTGTGATCCGCTCCTCGTAGGACCTCCCGTCCCGGGTCTTCCACTCGAACACACACCGGACCCCGTACCAACCCACCTCATTGTTCCCTTCACGCCGCGCCGCCTGCGTATCCTCATTCAGCGTATGCCGCTCCAACCACGTGGCCTGCTCAGTTGAAGGAGTGCGCAGGACTGGGATGGTGCGGGTGCCGACGTCCGGGTCGGCCGGCTCGCGCGGCGACGCGTCCGGACCCGTCGTGCTCGGGCAAGGCATGAGGTCGGCATTCCCGGCGACCGCACCGCCGCAGTCGAACGCTGCGCGCGCTGGGCGGCACGGACGTGCTGATGGTCCTGGACGACTGCGGCCTGCTTGATTCTGCCGGGTCATATGAGAGCCGCGGCTTCGGTTGAACGGGAGCCGGGCCAGGCCGTTCGTGGTGGCGGTGTACTCGTTCATGGCGGGTGTTCTTCGGTGGGCTCGGGAGCCACTGATTCCCAATGAGGTTGTCAAGTGGCGGTGGTGACACGCTGTGGCTTGATCACGATGCTGCGGTGCTTGCACGGACAGCAGCTGTCTCGAAGGGCCTGTGGTCGCGCAGGAGGGCCCAGAGCACGTTCAGGCGACGCCTGGCGAGGGCCAGGACTGCCTGCTTGTGGGACTTTCCCTCCGCGCGTTTGCGCTGGTAGTACCGCTTCGATTCGGGACAGTACACAGTGGCGACCTGGGCGGAGAGATAGAACATCCGCAGCAGTCGCCTGTTGTAGCGCCGGGGCCTGCGGAGGTTGCCGCTGACTTTGCCCGAGTCGCGGGGAACTGGGGCCAAGCCGGCGACGCCGGCGAGCCGGTCGGAGCTGCCGAACAAGGACATGTCTCCGCCGGTGGCGGCGATGAACTCCGCGCCCAGCGTCATGCCGATGCCGGGCATGCTGGTGATCACCTCAGAGTCGGGGTGCTCCTGGAAGCGGTCCTCGATCTGGGCTTCGAGTTCCGCGATCTCCTGGTCGAGGGCCATCACCGACGCAGCCAGCGTGCGGACCATGCTCGCGCAGGTCCTTTCCCCGGGAACGACAGTGACCTGGGCCTCCCCGGCGGTCACCGCGGTCTCGGCGGTGCTCTTGGCAGCGGTGCTGGTGCGCACGCCGTGGTTCTTCAGCCAGGTCGCGAGCCGCGACCGGCCGATTCGCCGCAGGGCCGCGGGGGTCTGGTAGCCGGTCAGCAGGATCAGCGCGCTCATGGAGGTGCTCAGATCGAAGGCGCGCTCCAGGGCGGGGAAGTACTCCAGCAACTGGGCACGGAGGCGGTTGATCGCACGGGTGCGGTCGGCCGCGAGGTCGATCCGGCGAGCGGTCAGGATCCGCAGGTCCACCGCGATCTCACCGAGCTCCTGCAGGGGCTGCAGGTCACGGCGCATGCGGGCGGTATCGGCGATGACGAACGCGACCTTTTCGTCCGTCTTCCCGCTGCCTCGATAGGCCGCTGAAGCGTGGTTCACGGTCCGGCCGGGAATGTAGAGCAACCTCTGGCCGTGGCCGACCAGCAGCGCGATCCACAAGGAGGCCCCGCCGGCGTTCAGGTCGACGGCCCAGGTGACCGGATCGCCGTCGGCTATCCCCAGTACGTCGCCGAGGAGTTCGAGCAGTTCAGCCTCACTGTTCGGCACACGCCGTGAGAGCAGTGTCGCCCCGCTGGCGTCGATGACCGTGCAGTGGTGCTCGGCCTTCCCTGCGTCCGTCCCGGCCCACAATTCGGGCACACGATCCTCCTCCGACGTGGTGTTGTGTCCCAGCAGACGACCTCGCCGACGCATCCATACGAGCGATTCAGTTCGCTTATCCCAATTAGGAGTTGTCCGGCCGATCATGTGACTATCACCGGCCTTGGTCGTTGGTCCGGGTATGGGGCGGGGCGATCTGACGGACGCCGAGTGGGAACGGCTGCGGCCGTTCCTGCCGGTCAGCAACAGGCGTTGGGCCGGTGGCGGGACCACCGGCAGGTGATTGACGGGATCCTGCACCGGGTGCGGACCGGTGTGCACTGGCGTGACCTGCCGGAGCGGTTCGGGCCGTGGAAGACGGTCTACGAACGCCACCGGCTGTGGTCGGCCGACGGGACCTGGGAGCGGCTGCTCCAGCGGGTCCAGGCGGAAGCGGATGCGGCCGACGACATCGACTGGGGCATCTCGGTCGACTCGACGATCGTGCGGGCCCACCAGCACGCGGCTGGCGCTTGTACCGATCCGCCGACGGCCCTTGCCTCAAAGGGGGCTGGGCCAGGAGAACACCAGGACGAGACGCCGTGGCAGAGCCTCGCCGCCCGCCTGGCGGAGGTGGTGGAGGAGGCGAGGGCCTGGGTCGCTCGCGCGGCGGGTTCACCACCAAGGTCCACCTGAGTGCGGACGGCCGCTGCCGCCCCCCTGATCGTCACACCGGGCCAGCGGGCGGACTGCACGCAGTTCGTTTCGGTGCTGGAGAAGATCCGCGTTCCGCGGACCGGACCCGGACGCCCCCGCAGGACGCCCGACAGCCTCGCTGCCGACAAGGCCTACAGCAACGGGCCGTGCCGCGACTACCTGCGCAGACGCGGCATCCGACACACGATCCCGGAGAAGACCGACAGCCAGGCCGCCTGCCTGCGCAAAGGATCACGCGGAGGGCGGCCACCGGGCTTCGACGAGGAGCGGTACAAGAAGCGCAACACCGTCGAACGGGCCATCAACAAGCTCAAGCACGCCAGAGCGGTCGCAACCCGCTACGACAAGCGCGGCTATGTCTACCTCGGCACCGTCACCGCAGCGGCCCTCGTCATCTGGCTCCGCACATGATCGACCGGACAGCTCCTAGTAGTGCTTTGTTAGGTGGTGTCGTAGGTCTGCCATGGGGCGGGTTGTCGGCAGGTGGGGCAGGTGCCGGTCCAGGTGGCGATGAGGTGTTGGAGGAGGTCCAGGGCCTGGTAGAAGGTCAGGCCCTGGCCAGGGCTTTTGGGAGGGAGCGCTGTTCGGTGAGGAACAGGTGGGCGGCGCTGACGATGGTGATGTGGCGGTGCCAGCCGATGAAGGAGCGGCCTTCGAAGTGGTCCAGGCCCAGGCGGGTCTTCAGCTCGCGGTAGTCGTGTTCGATCCGCCAGCGTGACTTGGCCAGCCGGACCAGGTCCTTGGCGGGGATGTCGGCGGGCAGGTTCGAGATCCAGTACTTGACCGGTTCCGTCTCGCTCTCGGGCCACTGGGCGATCAGCCAGGTGAGCGGGATCGTGCCGTCGTCGGCCGGTTTGGGACGTCGCCCGGCCAGGCGGATCCTCAGCATGACGAAGTGCGAGCTCATCGCCGCTTTGGAGCCCTTGCGCCAGGTCACGCTCCGCCCGGAGCGGCGTCCGGCGGCCAGCACGTGCTCGCGCAGGGAGACCGGTCGGGTGCGGTAGCGCGGCAGCGGCCGCGGTCCCAGGCCGCCGTAGGCCGGCTGGTGCGGTTCCGTGTCCTCACGGTGGGCGGTCATCTCGCCCTTCGCCTGCAGCATGTAGGCCAAGTGGCGGTCCTCCAGGCCGTGGCGGAAGTCGGCGTTCGCGCCGTAGGCGGTGTCCGCGACCAGCACGGCGGGCCGCAGCCCGGTGC
>NZ_JBIVDY010000022.1:0-141905 GCF_044747365.1 Kitasatospora sp. NPDC090091 | reverse complement strand
GTCGGTGAAGCAGGAAGTAGTCCCACCGCAGCGCTCACGCGCAGCGGCTCAGCCGCGAGGCTGAGGGGAATCCCCCTCCTTCAGGAGGGGGAGGAAGTCAAGGGTTTCCTCTCTCCTCGGGTGGGGTGGTGCGGTGCCGCCGGGCCGGTCCGGTGCGGGAGCTCTGCACCGGACCGGCCCGGCGGATCAGGCCGGCTCCTGCCGGACCAGGCGCCGCAGTTCGGTGAGCGGGAGCTCCGGGCGGCGGGCCACCAGCTCCAGCAGGAACGGCCACCGGCGCATCATCGCCGCCATCGCCCGCGGCTCGATCCGCTCCGGCGAGTACAGCCAGAGGCCGCGCAGGCCGGCGTCGGACTCGTGCATCATCAGGTAGAGGTCGGCGTTGTGCGGGCGCATCTCGGTGATCAGTTCCGGGATCACCGCGTCGTCGCCGACGTTCAGGTTCAGCGGCGCCGCCTTCAGGCCGTGCAGGTCCAGCGGCTCACCGGCGACGTTGAGCAGGTTGAACAGCAGCCGCAGCGGGTTGCGGTCCTCCCCGGCGTCCCGGCGGAGCCGCCGCAGCGGCACCTCCTGGTGCAGGTGGGCGTCCAGCACCCCCGCGCGGACCGCGGCGACCAGGTCGCGGACGGTGGCGTCCGCGGCCGGCCGGGGGCGCACCACCACCGGGTTGATGAAGAATCCGATCATCCGCTCGGTCTCCGGGTGCTCGCGCCCGGCCAGCGGGAAGCCGACCGCGAGGTCGCCGCCCGGCTGCTCCCCGCCGTCCCCCGGGCGGTCCGCATAGCTGAGCAGCAGCAGGTGGAAGGCGGACAGCAGCACCATGAACAGGGTGACGCCCTCACGGTGCGCGGCCTCCTTGAGCGCCTCGGTGACCGCCCGGTCCAGGACGAAGCCGCTGGTGTAGCCCGCCACGGCCTCGGTCTTCTGGTGCTCGGGCGCGTCGAACCGGGGCAGCGCCGGCAGGTCCGCCAACAGCCGCTCCCAGTAGCTGACGTGCTGGTCGAGCGTGCCGTCGGCCAGCCGCCGCTGCTGCCACGCCGCCCAGTCCGGGTACTGGACCGCCGGCTCGGGCAGCGCGGGCTCCCGCCCCAGGACGTGGGCCGCGTACAGCTCGCGCAGTTCGCGGCCGAGCAGGGCGTAGGACCACAGGTCGACGACGATGTGGTGCAGCACCAGCACCAGCACCCACTCGTCCGGGGCGGTGGCGGCCAGCGTGCCGCGGACCAGCGGGCCCTCGGCCAGGGCGAACGGTCGGGCCACCTCGGTCCCGACCAGCCGCCGCAGCTCCTCGGGCCGGGCCTGCTCCGCGCCGGACGGGCGCAGGTCGACGACGGTCAGCGGCCAGTGCCCGTCCGGGTCGACCAACTGCCGCCAGCCGTCGGCGCCGTCGGCGGTGATCCTGGTCCGCAGCGCCTCGTGGCGCTGCACGATCCGGTCCAGGCTGCGACGCAGGGCCTCCTGGTCGAGCTCGCCGCCGAGGACCGTCGCGGTGACGACGTTGTGGTGCGCCTCCTCCGGGTCCACCGGCTGGTGCATGATGTCGAGTTGGGCGAAGGAGAGCGGGAGGCCCCCGCTCCGGTCGGCCACCGGGATGGCGCCGGCCACGCGGCCGGGGGCACTTCGGCCGCCCGCGTGCGCACCCGGCCGCCGGCGGGCCGGCGTGGGCCGGGCGACCGGCGGGCCGCCCGCACCGGGCAGGGCGGCGCAGGCGGTGACGGCCCGGAGGGCGGCGAACCACGCCTCGGCGAGCTCGCGCACCTCCCGCTCCGCCAACAGCCCCTCCGCCCACGTCCAGCCGGCCGCCAACTGCGGGCCGTCCGGGCCGTCGTAGGTGACCGCGTCGAGGGCCAGCGGGTGCGTGAGCAGCGGGGCCGGGCCCTCGCCCCCGCCCGGGGGCGGGTCCGGGGCCAGGGCCGCGTCCGTGGCGACCGGTGCCCAGGGGCCGGCCGGGCCGGTGTCCGTGAACCGCCCGAGGTAGTTGAAGGCGACCTGGGGGACCGGCAGTCCGGCCAGCGCGGGCGCGGTCTCCGGGTTGAGGTGGCGCAGCAGGCCGTACCCCAGGCCGTCCCCGGGCAGGGCGGCCAGCTGCTCCCGGACCCGGACCACCGCGGCGGCCAGCCCGGTGCCGGACTCCGCCACCTGCGCCCAGGTCAGCGGGCCGGGGGCGAGCCGGACGGGCTGCACGCCGGTGAACCAGCCGACGGTGCGGGAGAGATCGACCCCGTCCGTCAGCTCCTCGTGCCGGCCGTGGCCCTCCACGTCGACCAGCACGCCGCCGTCCGGCGTGCCGGGGGCCGGCCCGCCGCGGCGCCGGCGCCACTCCTCCAGGGCGATGCCGAAGGCCGCCAGCAGGACGTCCTGGATGCCGGTGTGGAAGGCGCCGGGGGTCCGCGTCAGCAGCGGTGCGGTGTCCTCGGGCGCCAGGGTGAGGACCACCCGCCCGACTCCCCGACCTTCGCCGACTCCGGGCCCGGCCCCGGTCGGCCGGCCCTCGGGCGGCTCGGCCAGGAGGGGCGGGGCGCCGGTCAACAGCTGCTGCCACTGCGGGAGTTCGGCCACACGGTGCGGGTCGGCCGCCTCGGCGGCCAGCAGCCCGGACCAGCGGCGCACCGAGGTGCCGACCGGGGCGAGCACCACCGGCCGGCCGGCCGTGACCGCCTCGCCGGCGGCCCGCAGGTCCGGCAGCAGGATCCGCCAGGAGACCCCGTCCACCACCAGGTGGTGGAGCACCAGCAGCAGCCGGCCCGGCACGTGCGGCCCGGCGTCGAACCAGACGGCCTGGAGCATCACGCCGGCGAAGGGGTCCAGCCGTCGGCGGGCCGCGGCGGCCTGCCGGGCCACCAGCGCCCGCAGCGCGCCCTCGTCCGGTCCAGGCCCGTCCGGTCCGGTGACGTCCACCCGGAGCAGGTGCTCCGCCGCCCGCACCGAGCCGGGCGGCCCGGCCTGCAGCGACCAGCGGCCGTCCGGGCGCACGGTCAGCCGGGAGCGCAGCACGTCGTGGTGGTCGAGCACGGCCTGCAGCACGGCGGCCGGCTGCTCCGGGCCCGCGCCCGCGGGGACCGCGACCTGGGCCTCCTGGCTGAACCCGCGGAACGCGTCGGCCGGGGCGTCGAGTCCGCGCAGCCACTCGGTGATCGGGGTGGGGGCGATCTCGCCGGTCCCGTCGTCCGCGGGACCGTCCGCCTCCGTCACCGGGACGGCCACCGCCGCCAGCGCGGCGACCGACTGGTGGGCGAACACGTCCCGCGCACTGACGGCCAGCCCGGCGGCCCGCGCCCGGGAGACCACCTGGATCGCCTGGATGCTGTCGCCGCCCAGGTCGAAGAAGCCGTCCGCGGTCCCGACCTCGGGCAGGCCCAGCACCTGGGCGTAGATCCCGCACAGGGTCTCCTCGGCCGGGGTGCGGGGGCGCGCGGAGCCGGCGGCGGCCGCGAAGTCGGGGGCCGGCAGCCTGCCCCGGTCCACCTTGCCGTTGGCGGTCAGCGGCAGTTCGCCGAGCACCACCACCGCCGCCGGGACGAGGTACGCCGGAAGCTGCCCGGCGAGCGCGGCCCGCACCGCCGCGGGATCCGGCTCGGCCGCCGGGCGCGGCACGACGTAGCCGACCAGCGCCGGCCTGCCCGCGCGGTCCTCCCGGACCGTCACCACGGCCTGGGCGACGTCCGGGTGGGCGGCCAGTGCGGACTCGACCTCGCCCGGCTCGATCCGGAAGCCGCGCAGCTTCACCTGGTGGTCGGTCCGGCCGAGGTGGTCCAGCTGCCCGTCGGCCCGCCACCGCACCACGTCCCCGGTGCGGTACATCCGCGTCCCGGTCGGGCCGTACGGGTCGGGGAGGAATCGCTGGGCGGTCAGCCCGGGCCGGCCCAGGTAGCCCCGGGCCAGCCCGGAGCCCGCGACGTACAGCTCGCCGGGGACGCCGACCGGTACCGGCCGCAGCCCCTCGTCCAGGACGCGCACCCGGGTGCCGGCGATCGGCCGGCCGATCGCCGGGGTGCCCCCGCCCGACAGCGGTGCGCTCAGGGTGGCGCAGACCGTGGTCTCGGTCGGGCCGTAGGCGTTGACCATCCGCCGGCCGGCCGACCAGCGGGCGGCCAGCCCGGCCGGGCAGGCCTCGCCGGCGACCACCAGGGAGAGCCCGGCCGGCAGCCCGCCCTCCGGCACCGCCGCCAGCACGCTGGGCGGCAGCGTGACGTCGGTGACGCCGTACGCGGCGCAGGTGCGGGCCAGCGGCTCGCCCGGCAGCAGCTCCTCCTTCGGGACGATCACCAAAGCGGCCCCGGACAGCAGCGCGTCGCACCGCTCCGCCACCGAGGCGTCGAAGCTCGGCGAGGCGAACTGCAGCAGCCGGCTCCGCTCGTCCAGCCCGAAGCCCTCGGTCTGCGCCGCGACCAGAGCGCGGATCCCGGTGTGGGTCACCACCACGCCCTTGGGCGTGCCGGTGGAGCCGGAGGTGTGGATGACGTACGCGGCGTGCGCCGGGGTCAGTGGCTCCGTCCGGTCGCCGTCGCGGGGCGCGGTGGCGGGGCTGCCGCCGAGCTCCCGGAGCACCTCCGGGTGGTCCAGCAGCAGGCGCGGGACGCCGGTCTCCGGCAGCCCGTCGCCCAGTGCGCCGACGGTGAGCAGCAGGACCGGCCTGGCGTCCCGGAGCAGGAAGGCGATCCGCTGCGCCGGGTGGTCCGGGTCGACGGGCAGGTAGGCGGCGCCCGCCTTGACCACGGCCAGCATCGCCACCACCGACTCCGCCGAGCGGGGCAGGGCCACCGCCACCGGCTGCTCCGGGCCGGCGCCGCGGGCGATCAGCAGGTGGGCCAGGCGGTTGGCCTCCGCCTCCAGCTGCGCGTACGTCAGCTCGCGTGCCGGGTCGACCACCGCGGTGCGGTCCGGGGTGCGGGCCGCCCGGGCCTCGAACAGCTCGGGCAGGGTGGCCGGGGGCAGCGGCCGGTCGGTGTCGTTCCACTCGGTCAGCAGCCGGTACCGCTCGGCGGGGGTGAGCAGTTCGACCTCGCCGACGGGCCGGTCCGGGGCGCCGCAGACCGCCAGCAGCAGCCGGCGCAGCCGGTCGGCCAGGGTGGCCACGGTCGCCGGGTCGAAGACGTCGGCGTTGTACTCGACCACGCCGTCGATCCCGGCCGGGGCGGCGCCGCCGGGGGTGCGCCGCCCGGTCAGCGAGAACACCAGGTCCATCCGCGCGCCGCCGGTGTCCACCGGCACGACCTCCTCGGTGAGGCCCGGCAGGCCCAGGACGGCGTCGGGGACGTTCTGCCAGGCGAGCATCACCTGGAACAGCGGGTGGTGCGCGGTGGACCGGGCGGGCCGCAGCGCGTCCACCAGGAACTCGAAGGGGACCTCCTGGTGGGCGTACGCGTCCAGACTCCGCTCCCGGACCTGGGCGAGCAGCTCCCGGAAGGCGGACCGGGGGGAGACGTCCACCCGCAGCACCAGGGTGTTGACGAAGAAGCCGACCAGGTCCTCGGCGGCGGCGTCGGTGCGCCCGGCGACGGCCGCCCCGACCGGGATGTCGTCCCCGCCGCCCAGCCGGTGCAGCAGGGCGGCCAGCCCGGCGTGGACGACCATGAACTCGCTGGCGTCGTGGCGGCGGGCGAGCTCGGCGACGGCGGTGTGCAGCGCGGCGTCCCAGTGGAAGGCGACCGTGCCGCCCCGGTGGGTCGCCGCGGCCGGGTGCGGCCGGTCGACGGGCAGCGGGATGCGGTCCGGCAGGCCGTCCAGGACCCGCCGCCAGTGGTCGAGTTGGCGGGTCCAGACGCTGTCCGGGTCGTCCGGTGTGCCGAGGAGGCGTCGCTGCCAGAGGGTGTGGTCGGCGTACTGCACCGGCAGCGGGGCCCAGCCCGGCGGGCGGCCGGCGCGCCGGGCGGTGTAGGCGGTGGCCAGGTCACGCCCGAGCAGGGCGACGGACCAGCCGTCGGCGGCGACGTGGTGCACCACCAGGACCAGCGTCCGCCGCTCGGGGCCGTGCACCACCAGCTCCGCGTGGAGCGGCGCCTCACGGGCCAGGTCGAAGCGGTACCGGGCGGCGGCCGCCACCGCCGCGTCGCCGGCCGGCCCGGAAGCCTCGGTGACGGTCAGGTCCGGCCGCCCGGCCGCGGGGTCGAGGACGTGCTGGCGCGGCACGCCGCCGGTGTCGGGGAAGATCGTGCGCAGCACCTCGTGCCGGGCCGCCACGTCGGCCAGCGCGGCACGCAGCGCGTCGACGTCCAGAGGCCCGGTCAGCCGCACCGCCATCGGGATGTTGTAGGTGGCGGACGGCCCCTGCATCCGGTCCAGGACCCAGAGCCGGCGCTGGGCGAAGGAGAGCGGCAGCTCGGCGGGGCGCGGTTCGGGCCGCAGCGCGGCCCGCGGCGCCGGGGCGGCCGGGTCGTCCGCCCCGGCGAGCCGCCGGGCCAGGCCGGCCACCGTCGGGGTCTCGAACAGGGCGCGGACCTGCACCTCCGCGCCCAGCTCCGAGCGGATCCGGGAGACCAGCCGGGTGGCGAGCAGCGAGTGGCCGCCCAGGTCGAAGAAGTCGTCGTGGACGCCGACCGCGGGCACCCCGAGGACCTTGGCGAAGAGCTCGCACAGTGCTTCCTCGCGGGCGTCGCGCGGCGCGACGTACGCCGCGGCGACGGCCCGGCGGTCGCCGTCCGGTGCGGGCAGCGCCTTCCGGTCGGTCTTGCCGTTGGGCGTCAGCGGCAGGGCGTCCAGCAGGACGAAGGCGGACGGGACCATGTAGGCGGGCAGCCGCTCGGCCAGGGCGGCCCGCAGCACGGGGGTGAGCCGGCGGGCCAGCCGGCGCCGGGTGCCGTTGACGTAGCGCCCCCAGTCCGGTTCGGCGCCGGGGTCGCCGGGCGGCGGCTCGACGGCGGGCGGCAGCCCGCAGACGGGCGCGCCGTCGGCGCCGAGGCGGCGGGCCACCAGCGCCAGCGCGCCGTCCGGGCCGTGCCCGGACCAGTCCAGGTCGATCCGGTAGCCGGTCGCCGCGGCGAGGGACCAGAGCTCCTCCGGGTCCACCGCCGGGGTGTCCGGACGCCCGGCCGGCGCGGTGGCGGGCTCCGGCCGCCCGAGGGCGGCGGCGAGCTCCCGGACGCGGGCGTTGGGCACGCCGCGAACGGCGAGCAGCGCGGGCCGCTGCGCCGTCAGCCGCTCGCGCAGCGCGGCCGTGGTGAGTCGCTCGGTGGTCCAGTCCAGCCAGTCGGTGTCCGCCGGCGGGGCGGCGGGCCGGCCGGTGGTGAGGACGACGTCGTAGCGGAAGCGGGTCAGCTCGTTGGCGGCGGCGGCCCGCTTGGGCAGCACGCGGACCTCGCCGACGGCCGGGAACCGCTGCGGCAGGGCGGTGAACAGCCGCGGGTCGAGGACGAGTTCCTCGTCCTCCTCGGCCCGGCGGCGCGCCCGGGCGAGCAACTGGGCGGTCGGCAGGCCCGGTTCGGCCTGCTCCTGCTGCACCGAGAGGTGGAACGCCGCCAGCAGCGGCAGGCTGCGGACGTCGCCGAGGAAGACCGACCCGCCCGGGGCGAGCCGGGCCAGCGCGGCCTCGACCACCCGCAGCAGGTAGCGCTCGTCGGGGAAGTACTGCACCACCGAGTTGAGCACGACCACGTCGAAGAGCTGCTCGGGCAGCCGGTCGAGCCGGTCGGCCGCGCAGTGGTGGAGCTCGACGGCGCCGACGGGCCGGCCGGGCGCGCCGGCCACCTTCCGCAGCCCGTCGAGCGCGACCTCGGAGATGTCGGTGCCCCAGTACCGCTCGCAGTGCGGGGCGACCCGCTGGAGGATCAGCCCGGTGCCGCAGCCGATCTCCAGCACCGAGCGGGGGCGCAGGCCGAGCACCCGCTCGGCGGTGCGGTCGGCCCACTCGCGCATCTCCCCGGCGGGGATCGGCTCCCCGGTGTAGCTGCTGTTCCACCCGCGCAGGTCCTCGCCCGGGATCGGCGGTCCGGCGGGGGCGGTCCGGTCCGCGTCGCCGGGCGGCTCCGCCGCGGCCGGGTCGGCGTAGGCGGTGTCCCAGATCCGGCGCCAGTCGTCGACCTGGTCGGGCCACTCCTCCGCCGGTCCGGAGTCGGTTCCGGTGGCGTCGCTTCCGGTCGCAGCGGCCCCGGCGGCGTCGGCCCCGGCGGCGGGCACCAGGTACGCCACCAGCCGCTGGTCGCCGGGGACGTCCTCGCGGACCGTCACCACCGCGGCCCCGACCTCCGGCCGCGCGGCCAGCGCGCTCTCGATCTCGCCGAGCTCGATCCGGAACCCGCGCAGCTTCACCTGGTGGTCCAGCCGGCCGAGGAAGTCGAGGCCGCCGTCCCGCCGGCGGCGCACCGCGTCCCCCGTGCGGTACAGCCGCTCCTCGGGGCCGGCGCCGAACGGGTGCGGGACGAACCGCTCGGCGGTCAGCTCCGGCCGGCCCAGGTAGCCGCGGGCCAGCCCGGCGCCGCCGATGTACAGCTCACCGGGCACCCCGGGCGGGACGGGCCGGCGCTGGTCGTCGAGCACGTGCAGCTCGGTGTTGGCGATCGGCTCGCCGAGCGGGACGGGACCGTCCCCGACCTCGGCCACCGCCGACCAGATCGTGGTCTCGGTCGGGCCGTACATGTTCCAGAGCCGCACGCCGGCAGCCCGCAGCCGCCGGGCCAGGTCGGCCGGCAGCGCCTCGCCCCCGGCCAGCACGCGCAGTCCCGGGGCGCCCGGCCAGCCCGCGTCCAGCAGCATCCGCCAGGTCGACGGGGTCGCCTGCATCACCGTGGCGCCGGACTCGGCCAGCAGCCGGGCCAGGCGCTCGCCGTCGGCGGCCGCCGCCCGCTCGGCGACGACCACCCGGGCGCCCTCGGCCAGCGGCAGCAGCAGCTCCAGCAGCGAGATGTCGAAGGAGTGCGTGGTGACGGCGAGCAGGGCGTCGGCCGGCCCGATGCCCGGCCGCTCCGCCATCGCGTACAGGAAGTTGGCCAGTGCCCGGTGCGGGATCTGGACGCCCTTCGGCTGCCCGGTCGAGCCCGAGGTGTAGATCACGTAGGCGAGGTCCTGCTCCGCCACCGGCTCGTCGAGGCCGTCCGAGGACTCGGCGCCGGGACCGTCGCGGCGCTCGTCGAGGAGCCCGTCGCGGGGCTCGTCGTGGAGCCCGTCGTGGAGCTCGTCGAGGCAGAGCAGCTCGGCGCCGGTCGCGGGCAGCCGGTCGGCCACCGGCCGCTGGGTGAGCAGCACCGGGAGCCCGGAGTCGGCCAGCATGAAGGCCAGCCGCTCCGGCGGGAACTCCGGGTCCAGCGGGACGAAGGCGCCGCCGGCCTTCAGCACCGCCAGCAGGGCCACCACCAGGTCGACCGAGCGCTCGGTGCAGACCCCGACCAGGACGTCCCGGCCGACCCCGTGCCGCTTCAGCCGGTGGGCCAGCCGGTTGGAGCGCCGGTCCAGCTCGGCGTAGCTCAGCGCCTCCCGGCCGCAGCGGACGGCCTCGGCCTCCGGGGTGCGGGCGGCCTGCTGCTCGAACCGGTGGTGGGCGAAGCCCGGCGCGGGCCACTCCCGGCGGGTGTCGTTCCACCGCTCGCGCAGCCGCCGCTCCTCGTCCGCGGCGAGCATCGGCACCTGCCCGACCGGGCGCTCCGGCTCGGCGAGCAGGTTCTCCACCAGCAGCCGGAGGTGGCCGGAGAGCTGGGCGACGGTGGCCGTGTCGAACAGGTCGCTGTTGTAGTCGAACCGGCCGCTCAGGCCCTCCGGGCGGTCGAAGACCTGGAGCTCCAGGTCGAAGCGGGCGGCGGTGCTCTCCACCTCCATGGGCTCCAGGCGCAGGCCCGCCGCGTCGAAGGAGGGCATCGCGATGTTCTGGAAGACGAAGGAGACCTGGAAGACCGGGGAGCGGGAGAGGTCGCGCTGCGGGTGCAGCTCCTCCACCAACCGCTCGAACGGCAGCTCCTGGTGCGCGAAGGCGCCCAGGCAGACCGGCCGCACCCGTCCCAGCAGCTCGCGGAAGGACGGCGCGCCCGACAGGTCGGTGCGCAGCGCGAGCGTGTTGGCGAAGTACCCGATCAGCCGCTCGACCTCGGGACGGCCCCGGTTGGCGACCGGCACCCCGACGACGACGTCCTCCTCACGGGTGTAGCGGTGCAGCAGGACCTGGAAGGCGGCCAGCAGCGTCATGAAGGGGGTGACGCCCTCGCTTCGGCTGAACGCGCGCACCCGGCCCATCAGTTCGGCGGGGAGCTCGAACGGGACCGATCCGCCCCGGGTGGTCCGCACGGCGGGCCGGGGGTGGTCGGTGGGCAGCTCCAGCGCGGCCGGGGCCCCGGCGAGCGCCCGCTTCCAGTACTCCAGGTCGGCCGACGGCCCGTCGCCGTCGAGCCGCTTGCGCTGCCACACCGCGTAGTCGGCGTACTGGACCGGCAGTTCGGGCAGCGCGGCCTCGGTGCCGGTGGTGTACGCCCCGTAGAGCGCGACCAGCTCGTCCAGGAAGACCGAGGTGGACCAGAGGTCGCCGGCGATGTGGTGGATGGTCAGCAGCAGGACGTGCTCGTCCGGGGCGAGGCGCAGGAAGCGGATCCGCATCAGCGGGCCGGCCGCCAGGTCGAACGGGCGGGAGAACTCCTGCCGGGCCAGGGCGCGGATGCCCGCCTCGCCGTCCGGTCCGTGCAGGTGCTCGCACGGCACCACGGTGAACTCGGGCGCGGTGTCGTCGTCGACCACCTGCACCGGCTCGCCGTCCACCTCGCGGAAGGTGGTGCGCAGCGCCTCGTGGCGCCTGGTGATCTCCCGGACGGCGCGCTGCCAGAGCTCCAGGTCGAGCGGGCCGTGGACGCGGGTCGCGCCGGAGACGTTGTAGGCGGTGTCGCCGGGGGTCAGCTGGTCCAGGAACCACATGCGCTGCTGCGGGAAGGACGCGGGGAAGCGGTGCTGCCGCCGTTTCGCGGGCTGCTGCCGGCCGGGCTGTGACCGGTCGGCCGGTGTCCGGTCGGCCTGGGCAAGGCCGGCCTGCTTCCGGTCGGCCTGTCTCCGGCGCAGGCGCTCGGCCAGCAGGGCCCGCTTCTCGGCGGCCGAGAGGGCCGCGGGGTCGGGGGTGTGCATCGCGTGTCCGTCCTCGTTCGTGTCGGGGCCGCTCATGCCCGGCCTTCCGGGTCGGCCGACTCCTCGGCGAGCAGCGCCAGGAGTTGGGCCTCCACCTCGTCGTCGGACAGGTCGTCCAGGTCGTCCAGGTCGTCCGCGTCGAGCCCGTCCTCGTCGGCCCCGGCGAGGTCCGGCTCGTCGCGGCTCAGGACCTCGATCGCGTCCCCGTCGCGGCCGCTTCCGCCGCCGGCCCCGGCCAGCAGCGCGACGGTGTGGGCGACGGTGGGGGTCTGGAAGAAGTCCCGCAGGTCGAGCTCGACCCCGAACCGGCTCTGGATCCTGGTGCTGATCTGTACCGCGGCCAGCGAGTGGCCGCCCAGCGCGAAGAAGTCGTCGTCGACGCCGACCTCCTCGACGCCCAGGACCTCCTGCCAGACCGCGGCGACCGCCTCCTCCCGTTCGGTGGCCGGGGCCACGAAGGGCGTGGCGAGGTCGGGCCGCGGGTGGCTGCCGCCCAGCGGCGCGAGCTGGTCGAGCTCGCGGGCCAGCAGGGCCGGGGTGATCGACCGGGCCAGCCGGCGGAGTGCGGTGAAGTCCTGCGGTGTGACCACCAGGTGGGCCGGGAGTTCGGGCTCCGCCAGGAGCCGGGCGAACGCGGCCCGGCCGTCCTGCTCGCCGAAGCCCTCGCTCAGCGCCCGCAGTGCCCCGGCCGCGGCCGCGGCCGGGCCGTCGCCGGGGCCGCCGGCTGTGCCCGCGGCCTCGCCCTCGTCGTCGTCCTCGCCCGCGCCCCCGGCCTCCGCGACGGTCTGCCGGATCTGCTCCAGCAGCGCCTCGACGTCGTTGATCCGCTTGACCGTGAAGTCGGTCACCTGGACCAGCAACCGGCCGTCCGGGTCGAGGAGTTCGAGATCGCAGGTGAGGGTCTCGCCGGTCGCCCCGGCCGGCTGCCCGATCTCCACGGCGACCAGCACCGTGCCGGTCAGCGGGTGGAGGATCCGCAGGCGGCGGTAGGTCAGCGGCAGGTAGTACGGGTCCTCGGCGTGCAGCCGGAAGACCCCGCCCGCCATGTCGAGCAGCGCCGGGTGCAGCGGGTAGTGGTCCAGGTCGGCGCGGAAGGCGTCGTCCAGCCGGAGGGTGGCGAGCATCCGCCGGCCGCCGGTCCGGATGGACTTGAGCACCTGCCAGCGCGGACCGAACCGGAACCGGAGCGGCCCGCCGCCCTCCTCGAAGCGCTCCACCCCCAGCCGGCGCCGGATCTCCTCCTCGGTCTCCAGGACCTCGGTGGCCTCGCACCGGGCCAGTACCTCGGCCGGGTCGCGGACGGTGTCCGGGCCGCGGTCGTGGAAGGTCGCCGAGCCGACGGCGTGCTCCCGCCACCGCGCGTCCGGGCCCGCGCCGGTGCGGCTGCGGACGGTGAAGTGCGGCCGGCCGTCCCGCTCCTCGGTCGTGGTGTACACCGTCCTGGTCCGCCCGTCGGGCACGATCACCGGCGTCATGAAGAGCACGTCGTGGAGCTCGACGGTGCGTTCGCCGGCCTGCCCGGCCAGCGCCGCGCGGACCAGTTCCAGGTAGGCCGTGCCCGGGACCAGCCCGTGGCCCATCAGCCGGTGGTCGTCGACGATCCAGCTGTCGGCGGTGCTGAACTCCGTGGCGTAGGTGCGGGCGGCCCCCTCGTGCCTGACCAGGCGCAGCAGCGGGTGCCCGGTCGCCGCGCCGTTCGGCTCGGCCGCGCCCGACCGGGCGGCGAGCCCGGCCGCCATGCCGACGCCCTCCCAGGTGGACCAGGCGAGGGAGGTCACCGGCCGGCCCTGCTGCCGCCGCCACTGGGCGTAGGCGTCCAGGAAGGCGTTGGCCGCGCCGTAGTCGCTCTGGCCGGGCCCGCCCAGGACGGCGGTGACCGAGGAGCAGAGCAGGAAGAAGTCCAGCGGGTCGGCCGCGGTCAGCCGGTCCAGCAGCAGGGTGCCGCGGGTCTTCGCCGCCAGCACCCGGTCGGCCTCGGCCCGGGTCTTGTGCGCGATCATGCCGCTGGACGGTGCCCCGGCGGCGTGCACGACGCCGTTCAACGCGCCGAACCGGTCGCGCAGTTCGGTGACGGCGGCGGCGGTCTGCGCCGGGTCGGCCAGATCGGCCCGCAGGACCACCGGCCGGGCGCCGAGCTCCTGCAGCCGGGCGAGCCGCCGGATCCGGACGCTGGTCGGGTCCTGCTCCCCGTGGGTGGCCGGCCAGGCGGCCCACGCCTCCTCGGCGGGGAACTCCGACCGGCCGAGCAGCCCGAGGACGGGGGCCCCGGCGCTCTGCGCCAGCTGCTCGGCGAGGGCCAGGCCGACGCCGCCGAGCCCGCCGGTGATCAGGTAGACCCCGCCGTCGCGCAGCGCGGCGCCGCCCACCGGCCCGTCGGCCCCGAGCCGGTACGGGTCGAAGTCGCGGACCCACCAGTGCCGGCCGCGCAGCGCCAGTTCGCGCTCCTCCGGCCCGCGCCGGAGCAGCTCGCGAACGGCGCGCACCGACGCCTCCGGCGGGGCGGCCGGGTCGGTCCCGGTGATGTCCAGCAGGCGGCAGGCGACGTCCGGGAGCTCCTGCGGGAGAACGGTGCACGGGCCGAGCAGGAGGGCGTTCTCGGGCTGCAGCGGTTCGTCCCCGGTCACGCTGTGGACGCCCCGGCAGAGCACGTCGACGGTGACCGGCAGCGGCGGGCGGGCGTCGGTGAGGCCCTGGGCGAGCGCGAGCAGGCTGTCGAAACCGAGCCGCCGGGCCCGGTCGAGCCTGTCCTCGTCGAGCGGCGCGTCGTCGCCACCGCTCTCCGTGAGCCGTGGCTCGCCGGCCCGTGACTCGCCGGTCCGTGGCTCGCCGGTCGGGCCGGCGCCCAGGCTGAACAGGTGCACCAGCCGGAGCGCCGCCGCGTCGCCGAGGTCCAGCGCGCCGAGCAGCCGGGCGAGGTGCTCCCGGTCGGCCGGGTCGAGCGACCAGGAGCGCTCGCCGCGGGCGCGGAAGGCGTCGCCGGCGCCGACCCGGACCACCGGCGCGCCCTGCTCCGCGAGCTGCCCGGCCAGGGCGTCGCCGAGGCCGGGGGCGTCGCCCAGCAGCACCCAGAGCGGCTGCGGGCCGTCGTCGGTCCGTCGGTCGGCAGGGGGCGTCGTGAGGCGCTTCCAGCCGGTGGTGCGGAACCAGTCGCCGAGCGGGGCGGCGCCGGCCGGGCGGCCCTCCGCGGTGGCCGGGCCGGCGTCCGCGGTGGCGGGGAAGCCCGCCGCGGTGGCGGGGCCGGTGGCCGGGTCGGGGTCCACCCAGTACCGCTGCCGCTGGAAGGCGTAGCCGGGCAGGCGCAGCACCCGCCGGTCCGCGGCCGGCCGGACCGCCGGCCGGTCGACCGGGACGCCGGCGCTCCACAGCGCCCCCAGGGCCTGCAGCAGCCGGACGCGGTCGTCCTCCCGCTCGTGCGGGTGGCGCAGCGAGGCCACCACCGTCCGGCCGTCGCGCCAACAACGGTGCTGCCGTACGAAGTTGCCGAGGGTGTGGCCCGGCCCCACCTCGACCATGACCAGCGACGGGTCGGCCAGCAGCAGCAGCTCGGCGGCGTCGGCGAAGCGCACCGGCTGCCGCAGGTGCTGCCCCCAGTACTCCGGGCTGGTGGCCTGCTCGTCGGTGATCCAGGTGCCGGTGACGTCGGAGCAGAACGGGATCCGCGGCGGGCTCAGCCGGACCGTGCGGACCACCTCGACCAACGGCTCGACGGCGCCCGCCACCGCGTCGGAGTGGAAGGCGTGCGAGGTGTGCAGCCGGCGGCAGCCGATGCCGGCGGCCCGCAGCCGCCGCTCCAGCCCGTCCACCGCCGCGGTCGGGCCGGAGACCACGCTCAGCGCGGAGGAGTTGGCCGCGGCCAGGGCCGGGCCGCCCCCGTCCAGCCACGGAGCCAGCTCCTCCTCGGACAGGAACACGGTGAGCATCGACCCGGCGGGCATCGCCTGGACCAGGCGGCCGCGCGCGGCCACCAGCCGCACCGCGTCCTCCACCGGGAAGACCTCGGCGAGGCAGGCCGCGACGTACTCGCCGACGCTGTGGCCGGCCATGGCGCTCGGGTGCACGCCCCAGGCGGCCCACTGCCGGGCGAGGGCGTACTCGACCAGGAAGAGCGCCGGCTGGGCGAACTCGGTCCGGGTCAGCCGGGCCCCGGCCTCGGTCGCCCGCCCGGGCGGGGGGAAGAGCAGGTCGCGCAGGTCCTCGCCCAGCTCCGCGGCGAACAGCTCGGCGCAGCGGTCGAGTTCGGCGGTGAAGACCGGCTCGTGGCGGTACAGGCCGCGGGCCATGTCGGCGTACTGGGTGCCCTGGCCGGGGAAGAGGAAGGCGACCGGCGCGCCGTCCGCCGCCTCGGCGGCCCCGGCGGCCGTCACGGCGCGCAGGGCGGCGACCGCCTCGGCACGGTCCCGGCCCACGACGGCGCGGCGCCACCCGAAGGTGTGCCGGCGGTGGGCGAGGGTGTGCGCGACGTCCTCCAGCGGTGCGCCCGGGTTCTCGTCCAGGTGGTCGGCGAGCCGGTGCGCGGCCTGCGCGACCGCCTCGGCACTCTTCCCCGACAGCGGCAGCAGGACCGGACCGGCGCCGGCCTCCGGCGCGGGCTGTCCGCCGGGCTGCGAGGCCGGCAGCGAGGCCGGCTGCGGCGCCGGCCGCGGTGCGGGCTCCGGGGCCGGCGCCTCCTCCAGGACCAGGTGCACATTGGTGCCGCCGACGCCGAAGGAGCTGACCCCGGCCCGGCGCGGCCGCGCCCCCCGCGGCCACGGCCGCAGCTTGTCGTTGACGAAGAACGGGCTCTGCTCCAGGCCGAGTTCGGGATTGGGCTCGGTGAAGTGCAGCGACGGCGGGACGGCCCCGTGCCGCAGTGCCAGCACCGTCTTGATCAGCCCCGCGACGCCGGCGGCGGCGTCCAGGTGGCCGATGTTGCCCTTCACCGAGCCGAGCGCGCAGTAGCCGGTGGCAGCGGTGTCCGCTCGGAAGGCGCGGGTCAGCGCGGCGATCTCGATCGGGTCGCCGAGCGCGGTGCCGGTGCCGTGGGCCTCCACGTAGCCGACGGTGTCGGCGCCCACGCCGGCCATCGCCAGCGCCTCGGCGATCACGGCGGCCTGCCCGTCGACGCTCGGCGCGGTGTAACCCGCCTTCAGCGAGCCGTCGTTGTTCACCGCCGAGCCCAGGACGACGGCGTCCACGGTGTCGCCGTCGCGCCGGGCGTCGGCCAGCCGGCGCAGCACCACGACGCCGGCGCCGCTGCCGGGCACGGTGCCGCCGGCCGCGGCGTCGAAGGGCCGGCAGTGCCCGTCCCGGGCCAGGATGCCGCCCGGCTCGTGGAGGTAGCCCTGCTGCAGCGGCGAGCCGATCGCGACGCCGCCGGCCAGCGCCACGTCGCACTCGCCGTTCAGCAGGCTCTGGCAGGCCAGGTGGACGGCGGTGAGCGAGGTGGAGCAGGCGGTCTGCACGCTCAGCGCCGGACCGGTGAGGCCGAGCTTGTACGCGACCCGGGTGGCGAGGAAGTCCTTGTCGCCGGCGAGCATCGCCTGGTACGGCCCGGCGGCGTCGAAGACCCGGCGGTTGGCCGTCACGTTGTGCAGGAGGTAGGTGTTCATCCCGGCCCCGGCGAAGACGCCGATCCGCCCGTCGAAGGCGTCCGGGACGCAGCCGGCGGACTCCAGGGCCTCCCAGGCGCACTCCAGGAACACCCGGTGCTGCGGGTCCATGATCTCGGCCTCGCGCGGGCTGTAGCCGAAGAAGGCGGCGTCGAACCGGTCGGCGCCGTCCAGCGTGCCCCGGGCCCGGACGTAGCCGTCCCGGCCGAGCAGGGCCGGGCCGACCCCCGCGGCGAGCAGTTCCTGCTCCGAGAAGGCGGTGACGGACTCGCGGCCCTGCTCCAGGTTCCGCCAGAAGGTCTGCACGTCGGGGGCCCCGGGGAAGCGGCCGGCCATGCCGACGACGGCTATCTGGTCGAGTTCTTCGGTCAACTCCGACATCGGGTCACCTATCGGTATCGGGAACGGGCGCTCGGGATCAGCGGGGCGGTCGAACGGGAACTCGAACGGGTGTTCAGGGGTGGGCGCGGCGTCCGGCCGCCGCCTGCTGCCGCCGGGCGCCGGCCCGGCGGCGGTTCTCCGCGCGTTCCCGCGCACCGGCCCCGGGGTCCGCGGGCGGGCCCTCCGGCCGGCTCAGGAAGCCGGCCAGCGACGCGACCGTGGGGTACTGGAACAGCTCGACCATCGAGACCCGGTGCCCGGTGTCCGCGGCGAGCAGCGACCGCAGCTCGGCCATCAGCAGCGAGTGCCCGCCGAGGTCGAAGAAGTTGTCGTGGGCGCCGACCCGTTCGACCCCCAGCACCTTGCGCCAGAGCCCGGCCAGGGTGCGCTCCAGGCCGGATCCGGGCGCCGTGAACGGGGCTGCCGGGCCGGTTCGGGCGGCGTCGGGCTCGGGCAGCGCGGCGCGGTCCACCTTGCCGCTGGGGGTGAGCGGGAGCGCGTCCAGCACCTCGAAGACGGCGGGCACCATGTACGCCGGCAGCCGGCGCCCCAGGTGGCCGGCCAGCTCCGCCCGGTCCGGGGCGCCGCCGCCCGCCGCGGTCAGGTGGGCCACCAGCCGCAGGTCGCCCGCCCGGTGCGGACGGGCCGTCACCACGGCCTCGCGCACCCGGGGGTGCTCGGCCAGCACGGCCTCGATCTCGCCGAGCTCGATCCGGAAGCCGCGCAGCTTCACCTGGTGGTCCAGCCGGCCCAGGAACTCCAGCGCCCCGTCCGGGCGGAAGCGGGCGAGGTCCCCGGTCCGGTAGAGCCGCCCCCGCGGGTCGGGGTCGAAGGGGTCCCGGACGAACCGCTCGGCGGTCAGTTCCGGACGGTTCAGGTAGCCGCGGGCCAGGCCCCGCCCGCCGAGGTGGAGCTCCCCGGGCACCCCGACCGGCACCGGCCGCAGCGACCCGTCCAGCACGTACACCCGGGTGTTGGCGATCGGCCGGCCGATCGGCACCGGCCGCCGCCCGTCCTCGGCGCGGCAGGTCCAGTGGGTGACGTCGACGGCCGCCTCGGTCGGGCCGTACAGGTTGTACAGCCGGGCCCGGGAGCGGGCCAGGAAGCGGTCCTGGAGGTCGCGCGGCAGCGCCTCGCCACTGCAGACCACCCGGCGCAGGCTGGTGCACTCCTCCACCGGCTCCCGGAGGAAGACCTGGAGCATGGACGGCACGAAGTGCACCGTCGTGATCCGCTCCGCCCGGACGGTCTCCGCCAGGTAGGCGCTGTCCCGGTGCCCCTCCGGGCGGGCGAGGACGAGCGCCGCGCCGGTCATCAGTGGCCAGAAGAACTCCCACACCGAGACGTCGAAGGAGAACGGGGTCTTCTGCAGCACCCGGTCGGTGGCGTCCAGGCGGTAGGCGTCCTGCATCCAGAGCAGCCGGTTGCGGATCCCGGCGTGCACGTTCATCACCCCCTTGGGCGTCCCGGTGGAGCCCGAGGTGTAGATCACGTAGGCGAGGTCCTCGCCGTCCACCGCGACGTCCGGATCGGTGTCCGGCTCGCCGGCCGCCGGCCCGGCCTCGAACTCCTCCACGCAGAGCACCTCGGCCTCGACCGCGGGCAGCCGCCCGAGCACCCCGCGCAGGGTGAGCAGCACCGGCACCCGGGCGTCCCGGACCATGTGCTCCAGCCGGGCGGGCGGCAGGCCCGGGTCCAGCGGCAGGTACGCGCCGCCCGCCTTGAGCACCGCCAGCAGCGCCACCACCAGCTCCGGCGACCGCTCCATGCCGACGCCCACCACGACGTCCCGGCCGACCCCGAGCCGCCGCAGCCGGTGGGCCAGCCGGTTGGCGCGCCGGTTCAGCTCCCCGTAGCCCAGGCCGTGCCCCTCGAAGCGCACCGCCTCCGCCTCCGGCTGCTGCCGGGCGCGGTCCTCGAAGCACTGGTGGATCCAGCCCGCCTCCTCGGGCCAGTCCCGCGCGGTGGCGTTGAACTCCGCCAGGATGCGCAGGCGTTCGTCCGCGGCCAGCAGCTCCAGCCGGTCGACCGGCCGCTCCGGATCGGCCACCACCTGCTCCGCCAGGCGGCGGAAGTGGGCCGCCATCCGGGCCACCGTGGACTCGTCGAACAGGTCGCGGTCGTACTCGAACCAGCCGCTGAGCCCGCCGTCGCGGTCGAAGGCCTGGAGCTCCAGGTCGAAACGGGCGCCGCCGCTGCGCACCAGCACCCGCTCCAGCTCCGCGCCGCCCAGGGTGAGGTCCGGCACCGCCTCCCGGCCGTAGGCGAAGCTCGCCTGGAACACCGGCGGGCGGCTGAGGTCGCGGGCCGTGCCCGCCTCCCCGGCGACCAGCTCGAACGGCACGTCCTGGTGCGCGTAGGCGCCCAGGCAGGCCTCCCGGACCCGGTCCAGCACCTCGCCGAAGTCCGGCGTCCCGCCCAGGTCGGTCCTGATCGGCAGGGTGTTCACGAAGTAGCCGATCAGCGGCTCCAGTTCGGGCCGGTCCCGGGCTGCCACCGGCACCCCCACCACCACGTCCGACCGGCGGCTGTAGCGGGCGAGCAGGAGGGTGTAGACGGCCAGCAGCGCCATGTAGGTGGTCGCGCCGCGGCGGTGGGCGAGCCGGCCGAGTTCGCGCATCAGCGGTTCGGGCAGCTCGACCGGCAGCGCGCCGCCGTTGAAGCCCTGCACCGCGGCCCTGGGCCGGTCGGTCGGCAGCTCCAGCGCCGCCGGGGCGCCGGCCAGCCGCTCCCGCCAGTACGCCAACTGCTCGTCCCACCGGCCCTGTTCGCGCTGCTCCTGTTGCCAGCCGGCGAAGTCGCCGTACTGGAGCGGGAGCTCCGGCAGCGGCGAGGGGCGGCCGGCGGCGAACGCCTCGTACAGGGCGGCGAGTTCGGAGAGCAGCACCCAGAACGACCAGCGGTCCGAGACCAGGTGGTGCAGCGCCAGCACCAGTACCGACTCGTCGTCGTCGGTCCGCAGCAGCGTCATCCGGACCAGCGGCCCGGTCTCCAGGTCGAACGGCTCGCCGATCGCCGCCGCGGTGATCCGCTCCTCCAGCGCGGCCCCGGTGAGCCCGGCCCGCCGCAGGTCGACCTCGGGCAGGTCCACCGTCAGCCGGGGCCGGACCACCTGGACCGGACGGCCGTCGCGGAGCCGGAAGGCGGTGCGCAGCGCCTCGTGCCGGCGGACCACCTCGTTCAGCGCGGCCCGCAGCACCCCGGCGTCCACGGCCCCGCGGATCCGGACCGCACCCGGCACCACGTACGCCGGATTCTCCGGCCGGACCTGCTCCAGGAACCACATGCCCTGCTGGAACACCGAGAGCGGGAAGGTGTCCTCGGCCGTGCCGTCCGCCGTGAGCCCCCGGGCGGCGAGCAGTTCCTCCAGTCGCGCCCGCTGCTCCGGGGAGAGCTCCGCCAGGCGCCGTTCGAGGTCAGTCATCCGTCCGCTCCGCTCCCGCGGGGGCGCCGGCGGACTCCGCCGACTCCGCGGACACCTGGTCCAGCAGGGCCAGCAGCTCGGCCGTCCGGTCGCCGGAGCGGGCCGCCCGGCGGATCGCCGGCTCCGCCCCGGCGCCGTCGCGGGCCGGTCCGTCCGGCCGGGCGGCCGGCTCCCCGGCCAGCTCGCCCGCCACCTGCTCGGCCAGGCTGCGCACGGTCGCGCCCTTCAGGAAGTCGGCCACGGTCACCTTGACCCCCAGCCGGCCCTGGATCTCGTTCCGGAGCTCCACGGCCATCAGCGAGTCCAGCCCGAGGCCTGCCAGCGGCGTGTCGGGGTCGACGGTCGCCGCCCGCGAGCCCAGGGCCGCCCGCACGCCGGCCGTCAGCCGGGTGACCAGTGCGGCCGCGCGCTCGTCGGCGGGCACCCGGAGCAGTTCCTCGGCCGTGGGCAGCCCGCTCGCCGCGGCCCGGCCCGGGGCGCCGGGCACCCGCTGCGGCTCGGGCCGGGCGGCCGGCCGGTCGACGGGCCGCCCCGTCGACCGGGTGGCCCGCCGCGGGGCACCGTCCGGGTCGGCCGGGCCGAACCGGGCCGGGCTCCGCCGGCCGGCGGGCGCGGCGCCGCCGCTCGGCTCGTGCCAGCAGCGGGTGGGGGCGAAGGGGTAGCGCGGCAGCGGCGTACGGGAGCGGGCGTAGTCGCGGTCGAACCCCGCCCAGTCGACGTCGGCGCCGTCCGCGTAGAGCCGGCCCAGGCTGCCGAGCAGGATCTCCCAGTCCTCGTAGCCGGGCCGCAGGCTGGGCAGCAGCACCACGTCGTCCCCGGGCAGGACCTCGCGGACCAGGCCGAGCAGGGTCGGTGCCGGGCCGGTCTCCAGGAAGGTGCGGTGGCCCAGCTCGTACAGCGCCCGGACGCCGTCGGCGAAGAGCACCGGCTGCCGCGCGTGGCGGAGCCAGTACTCGGTGTCCAGCGGCTCGTCCCAGGGCAGCAGCCGGCCGGTCAGGTTGGAGAGCAGCGGGATCCGGGGCGGGCCGAAGGGGACCTTGTCCAGCGCGACCCGCAGCGGCTCCAGGACCGGCTCGACCAGCGGCGAGTGCGAGGAGGTGGAGATGCGCAGCCGTTTGACCTCGACCCCGCGGGTGGCGAAGGCCGCGCGGACCGCGTCCACCACCTCCCGCACCCCGGAGACGGTGGTGTTCGCCGGCCCGTTGACGGCGGCGACCGAGACCAGGGCCGCGTCGTACCGGGCGAGCTCCTCGGCGACCTCCTCCACCGGGGCGGAGACGGCCGCCATGGCGCCGGACTCGGCGAGCTGCTGGAGCAGCCGGCCGCGTTCGGCGACCAGCCGCAGGCCGTCCTCCAGGGACATCGCGCCGGCGAAGCAGGCGGCGGTGTACTCGCCGAGGCTGTGGCCGATGACGGCGGCCGGCTCCACGCCCCACGAGCGCCAGAGCTCCGCCAGGGCGTACTCCACGGCGAAGAGGCCGGGCTGGGCGTACTCCATGGTGTTGATCAGCTCGGGGTCCGCGGAAGCACTGTGCCGCGGGGCATCCGGGTGGAGGACGGAGAGCAGCGGCGCCGGAAGGACGTCCCGCAGGATCTCGTCGCACTGGTCGAGGATCCGCCGGAAGGCCGGCTGGGTCTCGTACAACTGCCGTGCCATGCCGGCCCGTTGGGGCCCCTGGCCGGTGAACAGGAAGACCGGGTCGCTGGTTGCCGCACCGTCGGCGCGGCCGGCCACCAGCCCCTCGCCGGGGTCGTCGCGGACGAAGTCCGCCAGCCGGTCGGCGAGTTCCCCGGCGGTGGCGCCCACCGCGGCGAGCCGGTGCGGGAAGTGCGAGCGGCCGGTGTTGGCGGAGAAGCAGAGGTCGGCCGCGGCCCCGGGCTCCGCGGCCGCCAGCCGGTCCTGGTACCGGCGGGCGAGCTTGAGCAGGGCGGTGTCGCTCTTCGCCGACAGCGCCAGCACCGAGCGGGGGCGCCGCAGGTCGGCCTCCGGCGCCGGACGCTCCGGCGCCTGTTCCAGGATCAGGTGGGCGTTGGTGCCGCTGAACCCGAAGCTGCTCACCCCCGCCAGCCGCGGACCGCCGTCGGTCGGCCACGGGGTGAGGCCGCCGCTCGGCACGGCGAAGGTGGTTCCCTCGAACGAGATGTGCGGGTTGAGTTCGCCGAAGTGCAGGTTGGGCGGGATCAGACCGCGGTCGACGCAGAGCGCGGCCTTGATCAGCCCGGCGATCCCGGCCGCCGCCTCCAGGTGGCCGAGGTTGGTCTTCACCGCGCCCAGGTAGAGCGGCGCCCCCTGCGCGCGGCCGTAGACCTCGGCCAGTGCCGACACCTCGATCGGGTCGCCCAGCTTGGTGCCCGCACCGTGCGTCTCGATGTAGCCGAGCTCGCCCGGGTCGACGTCGCCGGCCGCCAGGGTGCGGCGGAACAGCTCGCGCTGCGCGGCGCCGTTGGGCGCGGTCAGGCCCGAGCTGCGCCCGTCCTGGTTGACCGCCGAGGCGCGGATCACCGCGAGCACCCGGTCCCCGTCCCGCACTGCGTCCGACAGCCGCTTGAGCACCACCACCCCGCAGCCCTCGCTCCGGACGAAGCCGTTCGCCGAGGCGTCGAAGGTCTTGCAGCGGCCGTCGGCGGCCAGCATCTCCGGGAACTGCGAGAAGGAGATCGCCGCATCCGGCGAGAGCACCGCGTTGACCCCGCCGCCGATCGCCAGGTCGCACTCGCCGAGCCGCAGGTTCTGGCAGGCCTGGTGCACGGCGACCAGGGACGAGGAGCAGGCGGTGTCCACCGAGACGCTCGGCCCGCGCAGGTCGAGCAGGTACGACAGGCGGCCGCTGGCGATGCTGTGTGCGATCCCGGTGCTGGCGTGGGCGGTGATGTCCTCCGGCTCGCGGAACAGCAGGCCGGCGTAGTCGGTGCTGCAGATCCCCAGGAAGACCCCGGTCCGGCTGCCGGCCAGCGCGTGCGGGGCCTGGCCGGCGTCCTCCAGGGCCTCCCAGGCGACCTCCAGCACCAGCCGCTGCTGCGGGTCCATCGACACCGCCTCGCGCCGGGAGATGCCGAAGAAGTCGTGGTCGAAGCGGTCGATGTGGTCGAGGAAGCCGCCCCAGCGGGTGCTCGTCCTGCCCGGACGGCGCGGCTCCTCGTCGTAGAAGGCGTCCACGTCCCAGCGGTCGGCGGGCACTTCGCCGATCGTGTCGGTGCCGCTGCTCAGCAGCTCCCAGTACGAGTCGGGGTCGGTCACCCCGCCGGGGAACCGGCACCCGGCGCCGACGATGGCGATCGGCTCGGACCGGGCCCGCTCGAACGCGTCGATCCGGCGCTGCATCCGCTCCATCGTCAGGTAGGCGCGCTTCATTGCCGTCATCGACGCGGACCGGTCGTCCCGCGCCACCGCGTCCGTCGTGTCGCTGTCCGTCGTCTCGCTGTCCGGCGTGCTGCTGTCCCGGGTGGTCATCGTCCCTGCCCCCGCTCGATCGGATCGGCACTTGCGTCGAACTGCTCGGTCTTGGCGAGGAGGAGGGCCTCCAGCTCGCGCTCGGAGAGCTCGTCGAGACCGAGCTCCGCGCGGGGTTCCGTACCGGGCTCCGCACCGGGCCGCTCCGCGTCGGGCTCCGGACCGGGCCCGGCGGGCGGGGCCTTCGCGGGCTCCCGGACCGGCGGTGGGGCCGCCGCGGCGGCCTCCAGCGGAATCCCCATCCGCTCGGCGAGGTGGGGCACCAGCGCGTCCAGGGTGGGGTACTGCCAGCCGAGCGTCGGCGGCAGCGCCACCCCGAGCGAGAGCTCCAGGCGCGAGCGCAGCTCCAGGGTGCGCATGGAGTCGAAGCCGAGGGCGGCCAGCGGCGCCGTGCCGTCGATCGCGGCGGCGTCGGCGGCGGAGCCGGGCCCGCCGAGCACCCGGGCGGCGAGGTCCCGGCAGTGCCGGGCCAGCAGGGCCCGGCGGCGCCGGCCGGGTTCGACCGCCAGCAGCTGCCGGCGGATCGCGCCACCGCCGTCCGTGGCCGGGGCGTCGTCGCCGCCGGCCGTCACCCGGGCCACCACGGCCCGGCTGTCCAGCAGACGGCCGAGGACGGCGGCGCCCTCGTGGTTGACGCTCAGGGCGGGCAGTCCGAGGGCCCGGCGGTGCGCGGCCAGCACGTCCAGCAGGGTGCCGACCGCGGCGTCCCGGCCCGGCCGGTCGGCGGGTGAGCAGAGCACGAAGAAGTCCAGCTCGCGGTCGGAGGTGGCCAGATGGAGCTGCCAGGCCCCGGCGGCCCGGGCCGCGGTGGAGTGCAGCGGGTCGTCGTCGGCGGCTTCGGTCGGCGGGGTGGGGCCGTCCTCGGTGTGCACCACGCCGGCCGGCGGTGCGAGCGCGGCGCTGACCCCGGCCAGCAGGGCGGCCACCTCCTCGGCGCTGGACAGGTCGGCGACCGGGAGCGCCATCTCGACGCCCCGGGCGCGCAGCTCGGTGACCAGCGCGTCGACGGCGGCCTCGGCCGCCGCGTCGGCCGGCCCGGTGCCGGTGCCGTTGCCGGCCGCGGGGGACCGGACCAGCGCGATCCGGCGGGCGCCCCGGTCGGCCAGCTGCCGGACGGCCGCCAGGGCGGCGGGCGCCGCCCCGCCGGTGACCAGGTAGGACGCGTCGGCCCGGACGCCCGGCCGGCCCGAGGGCACGGCGGTCTCGGGCACGGCGATCTCCGGCGCCGGCTCCGGCCGGAGCACCACCTTCCCGATGTGCCGGGCCTGCGCCATCCGGGCGAAGGCCTCCCGCGCCTCGGCGAACGGGTGGACGGTGACCGGGAGCGGGCCGAACTGCCCGCCGTCGAAGCCCCGCACCACCTCGTCGAACAGCTCGGCGAGCAGCGCCGGCTGCGCCCGGAAGGTGTGGTCCAGGTCGACGGCGAACAACGCACGGTTCTGCCGGAGGGCGCCGAGGCCGATCGGGCTGTCGTCGTGGATGTCGCGCTTGCCGAGCTCCACGAACCGGCCGCCCGGCGCCAGCAGGGCCAGGCTGCGCCGCAGCGCCTCGCCGGTCAGCGAGTTGAGCACCACGTCCACCCCGCGGCCGTCGGTGAGCCCGGCGATCTCGTCGGCGAAGGCCACCGACCGGGAGTCCATCACGTGTGCCACGCCCAGGTCGCGCAGGAGCCGGCGCTTCTCCTCCGTCCCGGCGGTGGCGAAGACCTCCGCGCCGCAGCGCCGGGCCACCGCCAGGGCTGCCAGGCCCACCCCGCCGGTCGCCGAGTGGATCAGCACCGTCTCGCCGGCCCGCAGCCGGGCGAGGTGGCGGAGCCCGTACACGGCGGTGAGGAAGGCGACCGGAGCGGCCGCCGCCTGCTCGTCGCTCAGCGCCGCCGGCACCGGCGCCACCAGGTGCTCCTCGGTGGTGGCGTACGCCGCGAGTGCGGACGGCACCACGGCCATCACCCGGTCGCCGGCCCGGAACCGGTCGATGCCCGCGCCGACCGCGCTGATCCGGCCGGCGCACTCGACGCCCAGCGGGACCGTCCCCTCCGCCCCCGGGTAGGCGCCCATCGCCTTGAGGACGTCGCTGAAGTTGAGCCCGGCCGCGGCGACCTCGATCTCGACCTGGCCCGGTCCGGGCGCGGTCCGCTCCCAGCGGGTCGGCGTCAGGCTCTCCAGAATGCCCGGCCGGACCGCGAGGATCCGGTGGTTGGCATCCCGCCGGGGGTCGAACGGCCGACGCTGCCAAGGGGTTTCGGTATCGGACGGGGAGCCCTGCGGAGTGTGGACGGGGGTGTACCGGGCGGGGCCGCGCAGTGCGGTCCGCGGCTCGTCGCCCGCCCGCAGCAGCACCTCGGCGAGCCGGGCGGCCTCGCCGCGGGCGGCGCCTCCCCGGACGGGGTCGGGGCGCTCGGGATCGGCGTGCTCCGGGTCGGGGCACTCGGCGTCAGGGCGCTCGGCGTCGGGGACCTCAGGGTCGAGGTCGACGAGGACGGGGTGGCGCCCGCCGTGCTCGGCCGCGGCCGCCCCGGCAGCCACGGCCGCCGCGGCCAGCAGCGCCTGGGCGGGCACGGGGGCCCGGTCGCCCTCGGCGACCCGCTCCGCGCCCCGGGTCAGCAGGGTGAGCCGCGGCGTGCCCGGCAGGCCGTCCCGGGCGAGCTCCTGCACCAGCCGCAGCACCGGGCGGACGGCGCGTTCCACTTCCTCAGGGACCGGGAACGGCCCGGGACCGCCCGGCAGGGTGTCGTCGGCGGGCGCGGCGTCCAGGCCCCAGCCGTACACCACGCCCGCGCAGGGACCGTCCTCGGCGGCGGTCAGCTCCTTGAGCAGGGCGGTGAGCTCCGCCGGCCGGCTCGGGTCGATCTCGTACCGGAGCGGGCCCGGCCGCCGGCGGCCGGGGCCGGGGCCGACGGTCACACAGCGGCCGTGGCGGGCGGTGAGTTCGGCGCGCAGGGCCTCGGTGGTGCCCGCGCGGTCGGCGAAGAGCAGCCACCAGCCGGTGGCGTCGGCGGGCGGCGCGTCGGCGGCCTCCTCCTGGACGGCCCACTCCACCGCGAACAGGGCGGCCGGACGGTCGGCCACGGCCGGGGCTCCGGCGCGTTCAGTGGCCGGAGCCCCGGCGGCGGTCGGCTCCGGGGCGGCGGCCGGTGCGGGCGGCGCGGTCGGCGCCGCCACCGGCCCGGGCGCGTAACGGCGGCGCTGCCACGGGTAGTTCGGCAGGTCGACGACCGTCCGGGGCAGCGCCTCGGGCTCGTCGTCGGCGCCCCACCCGGGCTCCCGTTCCGTCAGCACCACTCCGGGCGTCGCGGCGCCCTCGGCGAGGCCGTGCAGCGCCCGCAGCGCCGCGGCCCGGTCGGGGGCGGTGATCCGGGCCAGCCGGCGGTGCCGGGCGCGGCCGGACCCGGCCGTGTAGGCGAACGCCGGGTAGTCCTCGTCCGGCAGCTCCGCGAGCCGCCGGTGGAAGGCGGCCGCCAGGGCGCGCAGGGCCTCCGGCGTCCGCGCCGAGAGCTCGAAGCCGCGCACCGGCACCGCGCCGCCCCGGCCGGTGCCCGCGGTGTCGTCCTCGGCCGGCCCGAGGACGACGTGGGCGTTGGTCCCGCCCATGCCGAAGGCGCTGACCGCGGCGTGGCGCCCGCTCCGCTCCGGCCACGGCTGCAGCGCCGTCGGCAGGGTGATGCCGGTGCCGGCCAGATCGATCAGCGGGTTCAGGGTGGCGAAGTGCACCAGCGGCGGCACCTGCCGCCGCTGCAGGCAGAGCACCGCCTTGACCAGCGCGACGACCCCGGCGGCCGACTCCGGGTGGCCCAGGTTGGCCTTGACCGAGCCGACGGCCAGCGCGGCCCCGCCGTTGCGGCGGCCCAGCGCGGCGGCGATCGCCTCCATCTCGATGGTGTCCCCGAGCGGGGTGCCGGTCCCGTGCGCCTCCACCAGGCCGATGTCGGCGGGGGTGAGCCCGGCGTCCGCCAGCGCGGTCTCGATCAGGGCGGTCTCCGACAGCACGTTGGGCGCGGTGAAGCCGGTGGAGCGGCCGGTCTGGTTGACCGCCGAACCGCGGATCACGGCGTGCACCCGGTCGCCGTCGCGCCGGGCGTCCTCCAGCCGCTTGAGGACGAGCACCCCGCAGCCCTCGCCGCGGGTGAAGCCGTTGGCCCGGGCGTCGAAGGGGCTGCACCGGCCGTCCGGGGAGAGCGTCCCCGCCAGCCGGTGCAGCCGGGTCGCGCGCGGCGAGAGCACCAGGTTCACCCCGCCGGCCAGCGCCACGTCGCACTCGCGCCGGGCCAGCGCCTGCCGCGCCAGGTGGACCGAGACCAGGGACGAGGAGCAGGCGGTGTCCACCGTGACGGCCGGACCGGCCAGCCCCAGCGCGTACGCCAGCCGGCCCACGGTGAAGCAGTGGCCGTTGCCGGCGGCCCAGTGGGTGTCCGGCTCGCCGCGGTGCCAGTCCCAGTACTCCTGGCCGGTGATGCCGACGAACAGCCCGGTCCGGGCCGCGTCCAGCCGGTCCGCGGGGAGCGCGGCGTTCTCCAGGGCCTCCCAGGCGACCTCCAGCAGCAGCCGCTGCTGCGGGTCGACCCCGCGGGCCTCCGCGGCGCCCATCCCGAAGAAGTCCGCGTCGAAGTCCATCACCTCGTCGAGGAAGCCGCCGACGTGCGGCAGCCGCTCCCACTCGGCGGCGAACGGACCGCGGCGCGCGGCGGGGAGCGGGCGGACCAGGTCGCGGCCCTCCGCCAGCGCGGCCCAGTACCCGGCCGGGTCCTCGATGCCGCCGGGCAGCCGCAGGCCGATGCCCACGACGGCCAGCGGGCCGGTACCGTTGGCGGCGTCCAGCTGCGCCCGCAGCCGCCGGACGGTGTCGAGCGCCCTGGTCAGCGGCGTGGGCGCGGCCGCCGCGCCGGCGTGCTGTGTCTCCATGGCCCTCAGCCCTCGCCGTCCGTGCGGGAGTCCGCCCCCGCCGGGGGAGCGCCCTCGCCGTCCGCGGGCGCGGTGCCGGCGGCCGGGTCGCCGAGCAGACGCTCCGCCAGCACGCCGGAGAGCGTCCGGGCGGTGCCGTACGTCCAGAGCAGGGTGGGCGACAGCCGCAGGCCGAACACCGCCTCCAGCCGGTTGCGCAGTTCGAGCCCCATGAGCGAGTCCAGCCCGAGCGCCTTGAACGGGGTGTCCCGGTCGATCGCCCCGGCTTCCAGCCGCAGTACCCGGCCGGCCAGCTCCTGCACCTTGGCCTCCAGCAGCTCCTGCCACCGCTCCTGCGGGGCGGACCGCAGTTCGGTCAGGAAGGCCGCACCGGCACCGGTGGCGCCGTTGCCGTGCCGGGCGAGCTCGCGCAGCTCGCTCCAGCTGTCCAGGGCCGCGGTGTCCGGGTACGCCTCCAGGTACTGCCGGAGGTCGATCGGCACGTAGGCGACCACCTGCTCGTCGCCGCCCAGGAACCCCTCCAGGGCCCGCCAGGCCTCGTCGGTGCCGAAGCCGGCCATCCCCCGCTCGGCCAGCCGGGCGCCGCGGTTCTCCTGCTGCGCGGCCAGCCCGACGTCGCCGAACGGGCCCCACTGCACGCTCAGCGCCGGGAGCCCGCGCCGGCGCCGTGCCACCGCCAGTGCGTCCATGAAGGCGTTGCCCGCCGCGTAGGCCGCCTGGCCGGCGTTGCCGAACAGCGCCGCCGCCGAGGAGAAGAGCAGGAAGAAGTCCAGCGGGTCGCCCTCGGTGGCCGCGTCCAGGTTGAGTGCGCCGTCCACCTTGGGCGCCAGCACCCGCCGCAGCTGTTCCGGCGTCAGGCTGCCGACGGTGGCGTCGTCCAGCAGGCCGGCCGCGTGCACCACCCCGCGCAGCGGCGGCAGTTGCTCGCGCACCCGGCGCACCGCAGCCGGGTCGGCGACGTCGGCCGCGAAGGTCTCCACCGTCACGCCCCGCGCGCGGATGGCGTCGATCCGCTCCAGCGCCGCGGCGCCCGGCGCCGAGCGTCCGACCAGCGCCAGCCGGCCGGCGCCTCGCCCGGCGAGGAACTCCGCGAGCGACAGGCCGAGGGCGCCGAGGCCGCCGGTGATCAGGTAGGTGCCGTCGCCGCGGAACCGGCCGTCCCGCAGCGGTTCCGGGGCCACCGGGTCGACCGTGGCCGGGTCCGCCAGCACGAACTTGCCGATGTGCCGGCCGCGCGACATCTCGCGCAGCGCCTCGGGCGCCTGCGCGAACGGGTACCGCAGCACCGGGAGCGGCTTGAGCTCGCCGGTGCCGACCCGCTCCCACACCTCGGCGAAGAGCCGGGTGAACAGCGCGGGGCGGCGGGCGATCACCGCGGCGAGGTCGAGCGAGGCCAGGCTGATGCCCTTGCGGAACGCGCCGAGGCTCAGCGTGCGCCCGCCGTAGATGTCCTGCTTGCCCACCTCGACGAACCGCCCGCCCTCGGCCAGCACCTCCAGCCCCAGCGGGATCGCCGCGCCGGTCAGCGAGTTGAGGACGGCGTCCACCCCGCGGCCGCCGGTGGCCTCGCGCACCCGGTCGGCCCAGGAGAGGTCACGGGAGTCGAAGACGTGCCGGACGCCGAGCTCGCGGAGCCGGGCGCGCTTCTCCTCGCCGCCCGCCGTCGCGAGGACCTCGGCGCCGAGCAGCCGGGCCACCCCGATCGCCGCCAGGCCCAGCCCGCCGGCCGCCGAGTGGACCAGCACCGTCTCCCCGGCGCCCAGGCCGGCCAGGTGGCGCAGGCCGTACCAGGCGGTGATCGTCACCGCCGGGAACGCCGCCGCCGTGGCGTCGTCCATCCCCTCCGGTACCGGGTGCGCATGGTCGGCGAGCACGGTCTGGTGCGAGGCCAGCGAGCCGCCGCTGGTGCAGGTGACGACCCGGTCGCCCGGGGCGAAGCGGTCGACCCCCGGGCCGGTCCTGGTGACCACGCCGACGCCGTCCAGGCCGAGCAGCCGGGCGTCCGCGCTCGGGTCGGGGTACGTCCCCATCACCTTCATCACGTCGATGAAGTTCAGCGCGGCCGCGGTCACCGCGATCTCGATCTCGCCGGGGCCGGGGGCGCGCCGCTCCAGCGGGCGGAACGCCAGGCCGTCCCAGGTGCCGTGGCGGTCGGGGCCGAGCCGGAAGGGCTGCGGCCGCGCGGTCCGCCAGGCGGGCCGGCCCGGTCCGGCCGCGGTGTCCGGCGCCGCGCCCGCACCCCGCACCAGCCGGCCGACCAGCCGCTCGCCGCCGCGCAGCACCACCTGGTCCGCGCCGGCGGCGAGCAGTTCGGCGGCGCACTCCGCCGGCCAGCCGTCGTCCGCGGAGCCGATGTCGACGAGCACCGGCCGCAGTTCGGGGTGCTCGTGCCGGAGCACCCGGCCGAAGCCCCAGTACAGGGCCGCCCCCGGGTCGACGGCGCCGGCCGCGGCCGGCGGACACTGTGCGTCGGCGGTGACCACGGCCAGCCGGGGGACCAGCGGGCGGGCGGTGCAGGCGCGCACCAGCGCGGTCAGCGCCAGGAGGCCGTCGCGCTGGGCCTGCAGGCCGGCCCCGGCCCGCGGCGCCAGGAAGACCACGCCGGCCGCCTCACCGCCCGCGTCCAGGTGCTCCTCCCAGGCCTCGGTCCGTGCCGCCTCCGCGGCGGGGACGGCACGGGCCACGGCGGTGCCGCCGAGCGTGCCCAGGGCCGCGGCCAGCTCGCCGGCGGCCGCGGCGCCGGCCGCGTCCGCCGTGCAGACCAGCCAGCGACCGGTGGCGCCGGCCGGCTCCGGGCGGGCCTGCGGCCGGAGCTCCAGCCGGTGCACCCGGTCGGCGTCCGCCGCGGACGGGTCGGACGCCGCGGCGAGGTGCTGCATCCGCAGCCCCTCCAGGGTCATCAGCGGCCGGCGGTCCGCGTCGAAGAGGTACAGGTCGACGAGGCTCTCCTCGCGGCGCACCGCGTGCGACCAGAGCGCGGTGACCGGCCCGGCCAGCTCCTGGTGCAGGTGGACGCGGCGGACGCCGACCGGGACGGCGGCCTCCTCGCCGGGGTACAGCGGGACGGAGGCCTGCAGCGCGCCGTCCCAGAGCGCCGGGTGCAGCCGGTGCGGGTACCCGCCGGTCGGGCACCCCTCCGGCAGCCGCACCTCGGCCAGGCTCTCCGCCGCGCCGCCGTGCAGCCCCAGCACGCCGCGGAACGCCGGGCCGTAGTTCAACCCCCGGGCCGCGCACGCCGCGTAGAACTCGTCGGCTGTTGCGGCGGCCTGCTCCAGCAGGTGCCCGGGGAAGGCCGGCACCGCGGTGGCGGTGTCGTCCGCCAGCACCCGGGCCGAGGCGTGCCGCACCCAGCCCTGCGCGCCCGGCTCCAGCGAGCCGAGGGTGAAGCTGCCGCCGCCGGTGAGGTCGTCGCGCCAGCCCAGACCGAGCGTCACCGGCTCCTCGGTGAGCGTCAGGTCGCTGTGGAAGGCGACGTCCGCGAGGGTCCGGTGCGGGCCGCCGGTCCGTGCCAGCGCCGTCCGCAGCGCCAGCTCCAGCATCCCGGTGCCGGGCAGCACCACCGCGTCGTACACCCGGTGGTCGCGCACCCAGGGGATGTCCGCCGCGGCCAGCTCCAGCGTCGCGTGCCAGGCGCCCTGCTCGGTCGCCGAGGGGACCAGCGCCACCTCGCCCCCGGCGTCGCGCGCGGTGCGCCGGCGCACCGTCTCCACCCAGTGGGCGGTGCGCTGCCACGGGTACGGCGGCACCGGCGCCCACGTGCCCCGGGGCAGGCCGCCGAACGGCTCCAGACCGCTCACGTACGCCCGGGCCATCGCCTCGCCGACCATGGCGGGCGAGCCCTGGTCGCGCCGGAGCGTGGCGAGCACCTGCGGCGGGACGGGCCGCTGCGCCGCCAGCTGCTCCAGGGCCGGGGTGAGCACCGGGTGCGGGCTGATCTCCACCACGTGGGTGACGCCCGCGTCGAAGAGCCGCTCCATCGCGTCGGCGAACAGCACCGGCCGGCGCAGGTTGTCCATCCAGTACCGGGCGTCCAGTTCGGGGCCCTCGACGGCGGCCACCCGCACCGTCGACATCAGCTCGACCTCGCCCCGGCCCGGCCGCACCGTCCGCAGCGCCGCCAGCAGGTCCTCCGCCAGCTCGTCCATCTGCGGGCTGTGCGAGGCGTAGTCCACGTTGACCAGGCGGCAGAAGGTGCCCTCGGCCTCCAGCAACTCCTTGAGCGCCAGGACGAGTTCGGTGTCCCCGGAGAGCACGCAGCTGTTCGGCCCGTTGTTGACGGCGAGCGAGACGCCCTCCTCGAAGCCGGACAGCGCCGCCTTGGCCGCGTCGAGGCCGAGGTCCACCGCCAGCATCCGGCCCCGGCCCGAGGTGCGCCGGGCGATGGCGCTGCGCCGGGCCACCACCATCGCGCCGTCCTGGTAGGAGAGGATGCCGGCCGCGGTGGCCGCGGTGACCTCGCCCTGGCTGTGGCCGACCACCACGTCCGGGACGACGCCCGCGGCCCGCCACACCTCGCAGAGGCCCAGCGAGACCGCCCACAGGGTGGGCTGCAGCATGTCGATCCGGGAGAGCCACTCCTCGCCCGCCTCGCCGGAGACCACCCGCACCAGGTCCCAGTCGACGTACGGCTCCAGGGCCTCGGCGCAGCGGTGGATCACTGCGGCGAACACCGGGTCGGCGGCGAGGAGTTCACGTCCCATGCCGTGCCATTGCGAGCCCTGCCCCGGGAAGACGAAGGCGGTCCGGCCGCGGGCGGCGGCGCGCCCGGTGGCCACCCCGGGCTCCGGGGCGCCGGGGTCGGCGGCGAGGCGGTCCAGCCGCTCGGCGGCCTCGGCGGCGCCGGTGGCGGTGAAGGCCGCCCGGACCGGGAACTGGTCGCGCTGCCGGGCGAGCGTGCCGGCGAGCGCGGGGAGCGGGACGGCGCCGCCGGCCAGGACGTCGCGCAGGTCGCGGGCCCGCTGCGCCAGCGCCTGTTCGGAGTGCGCCGACAGCGGCAGCAGCACCGGCGCGTCCGGTTCGGGCCCGCCGGTCGCCGGCTCCGGGGCACCCGCGTTCGGGGCACCTTCGGCCGGGGCGCCCGCGGGGGACTCCGCGGCGGGCTCGGGCGCTCCGGTCAGCACCACGTGGGCGTTGGTGCCGCCCCAGCCGAAGCTGCTGACCCCGATGAAGACCTGCTCCCGCTCCGGCAGCCGCAGCGGCTCCCGGACCACCCGCAGGTTGAGTCCGTCGAAGTCGATCCCGGGGTTGAGCTCCGCCGAGTGCAGACTCGGCGGGACGACGCCGTGCCGCAGCGAGAGCAGGGCCTTGAACAGCCCGGGGACGCCGGCGGCCGCCTCCAGGTGGCCGATGTTGGTCTTCACGGAGCCGATCGGCAGCGGGCCGGCGGCGCCGCTGCGCGCCTGCCCCAGGACCCGGCCGGCCGCACCGGCCTCGATGGGGTCGCCGAGCGCGGTGCCGGTGCCGTGCGCCTCCAGGTAGGCCACCCGGTCCGCCGGGATGCCCCAGCGCCGGTAGGCGTCCCGGAGCAGCCGCTCCTGGCCGTCCGGGCTCGGCGAGACGACGCTCTGCCCGCCGCCGTCGTTGTTCACCGCCGTCCCGGCGACGACCCCGTGGATCCGGTCGCCGTCCGCCTGTGCGCGGGCGAGCGTCTTCAGGTACAGGGCGCCGACGCCCTCGCCGCGCACGAAGCCGTCGGCCCCGGCGCCGAAGGCCTTGCAGCGGCCCTCCGGGGAGAGCCCGCCGAAGTGGGTCAGGCCGATCGACGCGGTCGGATCGAGGATCAGGGCGACGCCGCCCACGATCGCCCCGTCGACCTCGCCGGCGCGCAGCGCCTGGGCGGCGAGGTGCGTCGCGACCAGTGCGGAGGAGCAGCCCGTCTCGACGACCAGGCTGGGCCCGGTGAGCCCGAGGAAGTAGGAGACCCGGGCGGCGATCATGTCGAGCGCGTAGCCGGGCGCGGTGTGCTGGGTGACGCCGCTGCCGCTCTTGCGGCCGACGTGCTCGTAGTCGTGCCACCCCGCGCCGACGAAGACGCCGGTCCGGCTGCCCGTCAGTGCGCGGGCGGGCGTTCCGGCGTCCTCCAGGGCCAGCCAGGCGGCCTCCAGCATCAGCCGCTGCTGGGGGTCGAGCATCTCGGCCTCGCGGGGGGAGATCCCGAAGAACGTGGCGTCGAACCGGTCGACGCCGTCGAGGAACCCGCCGACGGCCTGGATCTCCCGCTCCGGGTCGAGCTGCGCGGTGGCGTCCCAACGGGTGGCCGGGACGGGGCCGATGGCGTCGCGCTCGTCCACCATCAGGCGCCAGAAGCTCTCGACGTCCGGGGCTTCGGGGAAGCGTCCCGCCATGCCGACGACGGCCAGGGCCTGGGTCGGGTCCTGGGCCACATGATCTGCGTGCATGTCCTCTTCCTCGGGCATCCGTGGTGAGCCGGCTCGGTCGTGGGTCGGCACCCGGGCGGCGGGGTGCGCGGCGGGCAGGTGTCGGGGCAGGCGGGAGTCACGGCAGGCGGGTGCGGGCCGGCCGGGGCGGCGGGGGACGGCAGGGACGGCGGGGGCGGCGGGGGCGGCGCGTTTCGTCCGGCTGCGGGCAGGACGGTGCCCGGAGCGCGTGCGGCGGGTGAGGGTTGGCGCGGACGGGGGCGGCGGCCCGGTTCGGGGACGGGCGGGTGGAGCCTCGGGTCAGTCGATCACCAGTGCGCATGGTGGTCCGGGCCGGTCACGGCCGACAAGGCTTCGACCGGCTTTCCCTGACACTTGTCACGTCCCTGCGGTGCGGGGACCGGTCCGGCCGGGGCGCGGGGTTAGGTTGAAGGGTCGTGGAGGACACGCGTAGATCCACCGGACCGGTCCGGCTGAGGACATGTCCGCACGCGGACGCCCGGATCCGTCGACGGGACCGGACGGCCGGCCGCACACTGGAGCACAGGCCGAATCGATCACCAGGAGTTCCGTTCACGGGATACCGGGGGACCTAGTGAACATTCGTGTGTTGGTAGCCGACGAGCACCTGCTCCCCGTCCAGGCGATCGCCGAAGTGCTCGCCGCGGTACCGGACTTCGAGGTCGTCGGGGCGGTGAGCCGGACCTCCCTGGTGGTCCCGCTGGCGGTGCGCGGCCGGCCCGACGTCGCCGTGCTGGGGATGGGCACCGCGCAGAGCGGCTTCCGGCTGGTGCGGGAGCTGGGCGTGCGACTGCCCGACTGCCGGGTCGTCATCATGACGGCGCGGCCCACCCGGACCCTGGTGGACCGTGCCGCGTCGGCGGGCGTCCTCGGCGTCATCCCGAAACAGACGAAGATCCCGCACCTGGTGGAGGCGATCCGGGAGGCCGCCGCGGGCGGCCGGGCGAACGCCTCCGCCCGGCCGTTCCCCCGGACGCCGGCCGCCGACGAGGTGCTGAGCGAGCGGGAGCGTGAGATCCTCCGGCTGACCGCGACCGGGGCCTCGGTGAAGGAGGTCGCCCGCGAGCTCTACCTGGCGGCCGGGACGGTGCGCAACCTCACCTCGTGCGCGATGCGCAAGCTCGACGGGAGGAACCGCTTCGACGCGGCGCGGATCGCCTCCGAACGGGGCCTGCTCTAGGTCCCTGAGGCTTGTTGGAGGGAGTGCGGTGGGCGCGCCGGGCCCGGGCGGGGGAGTGCCGGGGGCGGCCCGGGCCGGGGCCGGGGCGGCTCACGAGGTGCACGGCACCGCCGCCTCCTGCCCGAGCAGCCCGAGCCGGGTGGCCCGCACCATGGCCGTGAGCCGGTTGTCGGTCTCCAGGACGCGCAGGATCTCGGCGACGAAGCGCCGCACCGTCCGGTCGGAGTACCCGAGATGGCGGGCGATGGACTTGTCGGTGGCGCCGGTGGCCATCATCCGCAGCACCATCAGGTGGGTGTCGGTGAGCGCCGGCGACGAGCCGCGGGCCATCCGCCGGCGGGTGTACGGCGCGGCGGTGGACCAACTGTGCTCGAAGACGCGGGTGAAGAGCTGGGCCAGCAGGCCGCCGTTGACCACCACGTTGCGGCACAGCCCGTCGAGCTGCGAGTGGGTGACCACCTTCTCCTGGTCGAGGATGACCAGGCGCAGCGGCAGCGACTCGGTGGTCCGGATGTCGGCGCCGGACTCCTGGAGCGCGTCGACGTACTCGACCGCGGCCGGACTGTAGAGCGCCGAGGAGGGCGCCATCAGGCGGTAGCGGACACCGCGTCTCAGCAGTTCGACGTCCTCCCGGAGGCCGAGTTGCATCGGCTCCCGCTCGGCGACGGTCGGCAGCATCACCGACACCTCGTACCGGCTGGCGGCGTGCAGGTCCCGGAGTCTTCGGCGCAGCCGGACCCTGGACTCGATCACCTCCACCGCCAGGCCCTCCCGTTCGGACGCCGGCATGGCCAGGAACCCGTGCGCGAGATCGGCGATCAGGTCGTTGGCGCGGGTGAACTCGGCGATGCGCTCGCGCTGGTCGGCGAGCAGGCGTCTCAGGACGCTCTGCGGGGTCGCGACCGGGGTGGTGGAGTTCCGGTTGAGGAGGCCGTTCTCGGCCAGCCATGCCACGGCCTCCCGGACCCGGTCCAGCCCGACGCCGAGGTTCCGGGAGATCTCGTCCAGCGAGGTGGCGCCGTTCTCGGTGCGGAGAAGCGAGTGGTAGACGCGGTAGGCGAGGCGCGCGTCGATCTCGGTGGCCGTGGTCATTGCTTTGTACTCCAGCTGTAGATCCGGATCATGAGCGGGAACACGTGGGAGAGCAGCACGGAATTCAGCGGGGCACGGGCCCCGGCGGGCGACATTACTTGAAGCATTTGAACGGTCAAGGGGGAGCAGGGCCGGATCCGGCCGCCCCGGCCACGGCCGCAAAGGCCGTGGTCGGGAGGGTCGTCCCTGCTCAGTGGGCACCCGTGTGACGAGATGTCAGAAGTGTCTGACAACTGTTCACATTCCGTTGGCGAACGTGTGGTGATGCCGGCGCCCAGCGGGCGGTGTCCGGCGCGGGCGTGCCGGTGCGGCGGGCCGGGGGCCGGCGAGGGGCGTCGGGGGCCGGGCGGCTGCAGCCCCCCTGCCGGGCCCGCCCCGCGCGCACGTCCACTACCTGTCATAGCCGTCCGGGCAGGTCATCGCCAATTCCCCGGGGCGAGTTGGCAGGTTTCTGCAGGGGCCGTTGCCCGGTCGCTCGGGGGTGCCCTAGAAAGATCTCCGGAAGAAACCCGGGCAGTGGCCGCGAGGAGCCGCACCGATTAGGAAGGTCCCCATTATGGCTTCGTACGACGAGAACGTGCAGAAGATCAAGGACATTGTCTGCGACATTCTGGAGATCGAGGAGGACGAGGTCACCGAGACCAGCCTCTTCAAGGAGGACCACCAGGCGGACTCGCTGCGTTCCATCGAGATTCTGGCGGGTCTCGAGAAGGAATTCAGCGTGACCATCGACCAGTCCGAGCTCGCCCGCATGGTGAACCTCAAGGGCGTCTACGAGGTGGTCGCGGAGGCCGCCGGCTGGTAGCCGGCGGGTTCGTTCGGACAGGGCACGGGCCGAAGAGTGGACGGAGAGGTCGGGATGGCAGAGTCGGGGCAGGCTGGCCCGCGCAGGGTCGTGATCACCGGGCTGGGGGTGGTCTCCAGCATCGGGATGGGAGCCGGTGAGTTCCTGCGCGGCCTGCGCAGCGGGAGCAGCGGCGCCAAGCCGATCACCGTGTTCGACGTCGAGGGGTTCGACCACGCCAACGGGTGCGAGGTGGTCGGGTTCGAGCCCGGGCGGTGGATCCGCCACCTGCCGGTCGAGAGCCTCGGCCGCGCCACCCAGTACTCCGTCGCGGCCGCCCGGATGGCGATCGACGACTCCGGGCTGGACCTGGAGGTCTGGCGCTCGCGCCCCGGCGTCGTCACCGTCGGCACCACCGACGGCGAGTCCCGCGACCTCGACCACATGGTCGAGGCCGAGGTCCTGCACGGACCCGAGCACATGGTGCCCGAGTCCGCGCGCCGGGTCGCGGCGGGCCGGCTCTCCGCGGCCATCGCCCAGGAGCTGGAGCTGTCCGACGTCGAGGCGGTGACGATCCCGACCGCCTGCGCCGCCGGCAACTACGCGATCGGCTACGGCTTCGACGCGGTCCGCTCCGGCGAGGCCGAGTACGCCCTGTGCGGCGGCGCGGACGCCATGTGCCGCAAGACCTTCTCCGGGTTCTACCGCCTGGGCACCATCGCCCCCGACCGCTGCCGGCCCTTCGACGTGGACCGCAAGGGCATCCTGACCGGGGAGGGCGCCGGCATCCTGGTGCTGGAGAGCCTGGACTCGGCGCTCGCCCGCGGTGCCCGGATCTACGCCGAGGTGCTCGGCTACGGCCTGAACTGCGACGCCTACCACCAGGTGGCGCCGAACCAGGACAGCGTGGGCCGCTGCATGGAGCTCGCGCTGGAGAACGCCGGGATCAAGCCGGAGCAGGTGGACCTGATCTCCGCCCACGGCACCGGCACCAAGGCCAACGACGTCACCGAGGCGCGGGCGATCCGGGAACTGTTCGGAACGCAGCCGCCGAAGGTCATCTCGATGAAGTCGATGATCGGCCACACCATGGGCGCGGCGAGTGCGCTTTCCGCGATCGGCTGTGCCCTCGCCATCACCAACAATTTCATTCCGCCGACCATCAACCACACCACCACCGACCCCGAATGCGACGTCGACTGCGTGCCGAACGTCGCCGTCGAGGCCGACCTGCGGATCGTCCAGAACAACGGGCTGGCATTCGGCGGGAACAATGCGGTGGTGCTGCTCGGGAAATACGACGAGGTGGCGCCATGAGCTGGGCCGTGACCGGAATGGGCGCGGTGGCCAGTGTCGGCCGAGACCCGGCGGAGCTGTTCGCCAACCTGTGCGCCGGCGTCTCCGGGGTCGGTGAGCTCAAGGGCTTCGACCTCACCCGCCACCACGCCCGCTTCGCCTACGAGGTGGACGACCGCCCCGAGCCCGGGACCGACGTCCCGCGCCGGGCGACCGCCCTCCTCCTGGACGCCGTCCGCCAGGCCGCCCGCGACGCGGGCCTCGACGAGGACGACCTGAGCGGGGTGCCGATCCTGATCGGCACCGGTCTGCGCGAGCTGCGCTCGGTCGAGCTCTGGCAGCGCGACGGCATCGACTTCCCCCCGCAGGACCTGCACTTCGGCACCGCGCTGCGCCGGGTCTGCAACGCCGACGACACCCACACCTTCTCCAACGCGTGCTCGGCCGGGCTCTACGCGCTCGGCCTGGCCACCGACCTGCTGGCGGCCGGCGCGGCGGAGACCGTGATCGTGGCCGGCGTCGACGTGCTCACCGAGACCATGTACGGGCTGCTGGAGCGCGTCCAGCCGGTCCCGCCGGAGCGGGTGCGCCCGTTCGACCGCAACCGCGCGGGCGTCCTGATGGGCGAGGGTGCGGCGGCGGTGGTCCTGACCCGCACCCCGGCCGCCGGCCGGAAGGTGCACGGCCTGGTGCGCAGCGTCGCCGTCAACTGCGACGCCCACCACGTCACCGCGCCCGACCCGGTCGGCATCGCCGAGGCGATCCGGGAGGCGCACACCCGGGCCGGCCTCGGGCCCGCCGACATCGACCTGGTGATGGTGCACGGCACCGGGACGCTGCTGAACGACGAGACCGAGGCGGTCGCGCTCGGCGAGGCCTTCGGCGACGCCGCGGGCGGGCCGGTCATGACGGCCATCAAGTCCATGACCGGCCACACCTCCGGGGCGTCCGGCCTGCTGAACCTGGTGGTGACGCTGATCGCCCTGGCGGAGGGCCGGGTGCCCCCGACCATCGGCCTGGACGACCCGGTGAAGGAGGCCTCCGAGTTCCGGATCGTCACCGGCGAGGCCGCCGAACTCCCGATGTCGGTGGCCCAGTTGAACGCATTCGGCTTCGGCGGCGTGAACGCCGTGGCGATCGTGGAGGCGGCCCGATGAACGTGCTGGTGAGCGGCGTCGGCGTGGTGCTGCCGTGGGCGGCCACGGCCGCCGAGCTGATCGAGCCGGGGCCCGCCGACGCCCCGCCGGTCGAGCCGAAGGACCTGGTCGGCAAGAAGGGCCTGCGCTACAAGGACCGCGCGACCCAACTGGCCTACTGTGCGGCCCGGGCGGCCCTGCTGGACGCCGCGCTGGTGGACGAGGACGGTCCGACCGTCGCCGCCGGCAGCGTCGCGGTGGTGGTCAGCTCCAACTACGGCAACCTCGACACCGTCACCCGGGCGATGGACACCATCACCCGGGAGACCGCGGCCGCCGGCAGCCCGATGGACCTGCCGAACGCCTCCAGCAACGTGGTCGCCTCCTCGGTGGCCATCCGCTTCGGCCTGCGTGGCCCGAACCTGATGCTCTGCAACGGCGCCACCTCCGGGCTGGACGCGCTCCGCTGGGGCGCCGGCCTGATCCGGGCCGGGCGCGTCACCCGCGCGCTGGTCCTCGGCGTCGAGCCGGACAACGCGGCGGTGCGCGCCTTCACCGGCGCCGACCGGCTGCTGGACGGCGCGGTGGCGGTGGTCCTGGAGAGCGAGGCGGCGGCGGCCGGGCGCGGGGTGCCCGGGCTGGCGGTCCTCGGTGCCGAGGTGCGCGGCGCCGGCCTGGCGACCTCGCTGGCGCGGCTGGCGGGCCCGGCCGACGAGCGGCCGGCCCTCTGGCAGGTGCCCGAGACGGACCCGGGGGCGGACGCCCTGCCCGCGGAACTGCTCGACGGCGTGCCCCGCGACGACCTCGGCGAGCGCTTCGGCACCGCCTCCGGCGCGCTCGGTGTCCTCCAGTGCGCCGCGGCCGTCGGCTGGTTCGCCCGCGGCGGCGCCGGACCGGTGCTCGCCAGCGCCGGCACCGACACCGACGACGCCAGCGCCGGCCTCGTCCTGCTCCGTCCGGCGGCCGTCTGATGTCCGGCGGCGCCCCGATGCCCGTCGCCGGCACCGCGCCGGCGGCCGGGCCCGCATCGGCGGGCGCCGCCGCGGCCCCCGCCGTCCCGCCGGTCGCCGTGCACCGCTGCGGCGGCGACCCGGCCCGCGGCCGGATGCTCCTGCTGCACGGCCTGGCCAACAGCGCGAGCGTCTGGGACGCCTACCTCGGTGCCGCCGCGCGGGACGACGGGCCCGAGATCTGGGCCGCAGAACTCCCCTGGCGCGGCGACGCCGTGGCCCGGTGCAGCGCGCAGGGCGACGTCGTGCCGTACCTGGCCGAGGCGCTGCGCGCGGTGCCGGGCGGCGCCGGGGTGGTCATGGGCCACTCCATGGGGGCCAACGGGCTGCTGGAGTTCCTCAGCCGGCGGCTGGCCCACGGGGTCGACCCGTTCACCGAGTTCGGCATCCGCGGGCTGATCCTGGTGTCCCCGTTCTACCGCCGCACGGCGGAGGACTTCACCTGGCAGTGCGTGGAAACGGCCGTCCGGAACTTCGTCCAGATCATGGAGGACGGCGTCCGGGTGCACGCCGGCGACCGCCTCCCGCCCGAGCTCGCCCGCGAGTTGGGCGGCCGGGTGCGGGACCGGGTCGGAGCGTACGGCTGGTTCCGGTTCTTCGAGACGTACCTCGCCACCCCGAAGCTGCGCACCGGTGGCTTCACCGTGCCCTGCCTCGTCGTCGCCGGCGAGCACGACTTCGCCGCCCCTCCGGCCGAGGGGCGCCTGCTGGCGGCCGACCTGCCGGACGCCGAGTTCCACCAGATGTCCGACAGTGGGCACTTTTTGATGATCGAACAGGCGGCCGGTTTCGCCGCCGTGGTCGATCGCTTCGTCAGCGCCGTGCCGGCCGCGCCCGCGTCGGGCGGCCCCGGACCCACACCTTCAGGGGAGCACCTCCGATGACCTTCGTGACCGACAGCGCAGTCAAGGCGCTCCTCACCAGCGAGACGACGGTGCCGCTGCGCACACGCTTCGAGGGCGCCAACATCTGCACCTGGATCGGCTTCAAGCACATCAACTACCTCGTCGAGGAAGCCATCCTGCTCCACTTCACCGAAGCCGGTCTGCAGGCCCGCGCGCTCTACACGGAGCACGGCCTCGGCGTGGACCTCGTCGACCTCGACACCCGGATCCTCAGCGCCCTCTTCATGGACGAGACGGTCGAGGCGCACGTCGTCCCCAAGGCCGGGGACGAGGACACCGACGTCTCCTTCACCGTCACCCTGACCGGCGAGCGCGACGGCGCGCCGACCAAGCTGGTCGCCGCCCGGGCCAAGGCCGTGCTGCGCCGCGAGAGCTACATCGAGGAGGCGAGCGAGCCGCCGGCCCCGATCGCCCGCTTCGTCACGGACCGCCTCGGCACGCCGGTGCGCGGCCTGCAGACGCCGCCGGACATCTCCGGGCTCGACCTCACCGCGGCCACCACCTCGCTGTCCGCCGGCCGCGGCACCACCGGTCCCGACCCGGTGCTCGACCTGCTCACCGCCGGCACCAACTCCTTCGGCTGGAAGTGGCGCATCCCCTACCCGTACTGCCACTTCTCCGAGCGCCTGCAGATGTCCAGCTACCTGCGGCAGATGGAGGAGGTCGTCGACCTGTTCCTGGCCGACCGGGGCATCTCGGTGCGGACCCTGATGGACGAGCGCCGCTGGATCCCCGCCTGCCCGCACTCGAAGATCCAGATCGTCGACGAGGCGCTGATGGAGGAGGAGCTCTACACCGTCTACACGGTGGAGGACGTCTTCAAGGACTTCACCTACACCTCGCGGATGGACTGCTACGTGGTCCGCGACGGCAAGCTCGTCCAGACCGCCACCGGCAAGGTCACCCACGGCTACGCCGTCGTCGACAGCCGGCGCGAGTGGAACCTGGTCACCTTCGACGAGCGCGTCTCCAAGGCGCTCCGGGGCGAGGCCTGACCGCCCTGCCGGATCCGGCAGGCGAAACCGCGGAGAGCAACGGAGCAGACATGAGTACGACCTCGACCCCTGTGAATCGCATGGTCATCACGGCCTGGTCGGCGGTTTCGCCGTTCGGCACCGGCCGGGAGGCGTTCGCCGAGGGGCTGCGGGAACGCCGGTCGGCCGAGGCGCCGCTGGCCCGCGAGCCCTGGCAGGCGCCCGCCGAAACGGCCTGCCTGGTACCGGACTTCGACATCCGCGCGGTGCTCGGCAAGAAGGGCACCCGGTCGATGGACCGGGCCACCGGCCTCGCCGTCGCCACCGTGGGCCGGCTGCTCGACGACGCGCCGCGCAACCGGGAGGTGGCCACCGGCGAGGGCGCCGCACTCGTGCTCGGCACCACCACCGGCAGCGTGCAGAGCCAGATGGACTTCACCCGGGACTCCTTCACCGGCGAGAAGCCCTACTTCGTCGACCCGGCGCGGTTCCCGAACGCCGTGATGAACTGCGCCGCCGGCCAGAGCGCCATCTGGCACCAGCTCAAGGGCCCCAACACGACCATCGCCGGCGGCCACGCGGCCGGCCTCTACGCCCTCAACTACGCGCGCCGGCTGCTCAACTTCGGCCGCGCCCGGACCGTCCTCTGCGGCGCGGTCGAGGAGTTCTCGCACGCCCGCTCCTGGCTTGAGCAGCACTCCCACGACCCGGGCACCGACGGCACCGCCCAGCCGGCCGGCGAGGGCTGCGGCCTGCTGCTGATCGAGCGCGCGGACCCGGACGACCCGGACCAGCCGGTGCTGGCGGAGGTCCTGGCCGTCGCCATGGGCATTGCGCTCGGCGGCGACGTCCGCACCGCCCTGGGCTCCTGCGTGGAGCGTGCGCTGCGCCGCGCCGAGGTCCAGCCCGAGGAGCTGTGGGCCGTCTCCACCAGCGAGGCGCCGGGGCCGCTCGGCGAGCAGGAGCGGGCCGTGATCGAGGCCGCCACGGCCGGCGGGAACCCCCGCCACCTGACCCAGACCGCGCTGCTCGGCGACACCGTGGCCGCCTCGGCCGCCTTCCAGGTGGCCGGCGTCCTGGTGCACGCCGAGGACGACCCGACGGCCGCGGGCCGGGTGGCCCTGGTCACCTCGGTGGACCGCGACGGAGCCGTCGGCTGCGCCCTGATCCGTCTCCGCTGACCGCGGCGCCCGGCCCACCCCCCCGAACAGAACCGATCCGACGGAAGGACACCCGCCATGACGACGACCCAGGAGACCGCGGCCGCCGCCGTGCTGGACAAGGAGGACCTGCGCCGCACCGTCGCGCACGCCCTCGACGTGGACGTGGCCGAACTGGCCGACGACACCGGCTTCATCGCCGACCTCGGCGTCGACTCCCTGCTGGCCCTGGAGGTGGTGGTCGTGCTGGAGAAGAAGTACGGCATCCGGCTGGAGGAGAGCCAGTTCCCCAGGATCACCTCGCTGGCCGGCACCTACGAGGTGCTCAGCGAGAAGCTCCGGTCGGCATGAGCCGGCCGGGTCCGATCAGCCCGGTCGTCGCGGCGGTCGAGGTGGTCCGGCCCCCGGCGGCCGGTGCCGAGGGCCGGACGTCCGCCGCGACGGCGGTCGCCGTCACGGCGGACGAGCCGGTCCTGCCCGGCCACTACCCGGGGTTCCCGATCTTCCCCGGGGTCTGCGTGATCGAGTCGGTCCGCCTCAGCGCCCTGGCGGCCCCGCCGCCCGGCGCCGGGGCCCTGGCCCTGGCCGGGGTGGAGACGGCGCGGTTCCTCAGCCCCGTCTTCCCCGGCGACGAGCTGGCCGTGGAGCTGGAGTGGCGCGAGGGTGCGGACGGCTGGCGGTGCACGGCCGAGGTGGCCACCGGCCGCGGGGCCGCGGCCCGGACCAGGCTCCGCTTCACCGGAGCCCGGCCGCAGGCCGCCGGAGCGCAGGCCAGGGAGCCGTCCACCGCCGCGCCGTCCACCGCCGCGCCGTCCACCGCCGGCCAGCCGGAGATCCGCCGGGCGCTGCCCCACCGGTTCCCGATGCTGCTGGTGGACCGGGTGCTCGACGTCCTCCCGGGCGAGCGCATCGCCGCCCTGAAGGCCGTGAGCTGCAACGAGCCCTGGTACCGCGGCGTCCCCGACGGCGCCGGGGACTGGGCCTACCCGCAGGTCCTGCTGATGGAGTCCTGGTGCCAGGCGGCCGGCCTGCTGGCCACCTGGGACGACCCCAACCCGGACGTGCTCACCGGGCGGGTCATGCTGTTCGGCGCCGTCACCGGCCTCACGTACCACCGGCAGGTCCTGCCCGGGGACGTCCTGGAGCACCGGGCGTCCATCACCCGCACGCTGGGCGACACTCTGATCATCGCCGGCGAGAGCCTGGTGGACGGCGAACCCGTCCTCACCGTGGAGAGCGCCGTGCTGGCCTTCCGGCCCGCCGAGGAGCTGCGGCCGGCCGCCGCCGCCACGGCCTGACGCGGGGCATCCGAACCGCCGGCCGACCGGCCGGACGGAGCACACACCGAAGCACTCTTGGGGGAGACCCATGGCTGACAACGAATCCCGGGTGGCGCTGGTCACCGGCGGCTCGCGCGGCATCGGCCGCGCCACCGTGCTGCGACTGGCCCAGGACGGCTTCGACGTCGCCTTCTGCTACCAGTCCAACGAGCAGGCCGCGCTCGAACTGGAGAAGGAGGTCCAGGAGTTCGGCGTGCGGGTGCTCAGCCGCCGGACCGACGTGCGCGAGCTCGCCTCGGTGCGCGCCCTGGTCGAGGAGACCGAGAGCCGCCTCGGCCCGATCGACGCGGCCGTGACCGCGGCCGGCATCACCCGTGACAACCCGCTCGTCCTGATGAAGGACGAGGAGTGGCACGACGTGCTCGACACCAACCTCGACGGCGTCTACAACACCTGCCGCTCGGTCGCCTTTGGCATGATGAAGCGCAAGGGCGGGTCGATCGTCAACATCTCCTCGGTGGCGGGCGTCTACGGCAACGCCACCCAGAGCAACTACTCGGCCTCCAAGGCCGGCATCATCGGCTTCTCCCGGGCGCTGGCCAAGGAGGTCGGCCGCTACGGCATCCGCGCCAACGTGGTGGCCCCCGGCTTCATCGACACCGACATGACCTCCGTGCTCAGCGGCAAGGTCAAGGACAAGGCCCTGGAGTCGGTGCCGCTCGGCCGCCTGGGCACCGCCGAGGAGGTCGCCGACCTGGTCGCCTACCTCGTCTCGCCGCGGGCGGGCTACATCACCGGCGCCGTCCTGCAGATCGACGGCGGCATCACCATCTAGATTCCCTGGAGCCAGAGTTGGCGGTCGAGCCGGCACGCTGGTACTTCTCCCTGCGCAGCCCCTACTCGTGGCTCGCCTACCGGGAGCTGACCGAGAACGCCCCCGACGTGGCGGAACGGATCGAGTGGCGCCCCTACTGGGAGCCGGGCGCGGCGAGCGCCCGGCTCCTGGCCGGGACGGACATCCGGCTGCCCTACGTCCCGATGTCGAAGGAGAAGCACCTCTACATCCTGCAGGACGTCAAGCGCCTCGCCGCCGAGCGCGGCCTCGCGGTCGCCTGGCCGGTGGACACCGAGCCCGACTGGGACGTCTCCCACCTCGGCTACCTGGTGGCCGAGGACGCCGGCCTGGGCCGCGAGTTCATCGGCCTGGCCTACCGGGCCCGCTTCGAGTGCGGCCTGGACCTCTCCGAGAGGGCCGTGGTCGCCGCGATCGGCGCGGAGCTCGGCCTCGACCCGGACACCGTCGGCAACGCCGCCGACGACCGGGCGGTGCTCGACCGCGGCGTCGAGGCGCTGCGCACGATCGGCCGGGACGGCGTCTTCGGCGTGCCGTTCTTCATCCACGACCCGGACCGCTACTGGGGCTCGGACCGCCTGGCCGGCTTCCTCGCGGGGGTCCGCGCGGCGGCGTGACGGCCGGCCGGGCGAGCAGACGGCGGGATGCGGCATGAAGCTGACAAGCCCATGCCGGTCCCGGTCGCCCGCGGTCTAACGTGACTCCGGTGATGGCCCTGACGGTGGTACTGGTAGCGGCGGCATCCCTGGCCGTCCTCGTCCTCGGTGTGTCGGCGATCTCCCGGCGGTTGCTCGGGATCCGGGTGGGGCCGCTGCGCGCCCTCGCCGCCGGGTTGGTCGCGCTCGGCATCATGGTGAGCCTCGAACCGCTCTCCCGGGAGCACGGCAGCATCGGGGCGGTGTTCGGCGTCAAGTTCGCGCTCGCCGTGCTCGCCGCGATGGTGACCCTGGTACTCACCGAGGTCTTCCTGCCGTACGGCAGTTGGACCCTGCCGCTGCAGCTGTGGCGCGCGGTCGGCAGCCGGCTCAGCCGCACCCGCCGCTACTCGCAGATCAGCCGGATCTTCATCCGGCACGGTCTCGGCCGGCTGTTCAGCGGCCGGGGCCGGCTGGAACGCGCCCTCCAGCCGGGCGAGTTCGGTGAGCGCTCGGCCGCCTCGCTGCGGCTGGCGCTGCAGGAGTGCGGCGGGGCGTTCATCAAGCTGGGACAGGTGCTGTCCACCCGGCGCGACCTCCTGCCCCCGCACTTCATCGACGAGTTGAGCCGGCTGCAGAGCGCCGTCCCGGCCGCGCCCTGGCCGGAGGTCGAGGCGGTGCTCGCAGCCGAGCTGGGCCGGCCGGTCGCGGACGTCTTCGAGTGGATCGAGCACCTGCCGATGGCGGCCGCGTCCATCGCGCAGGTGCATCGGGCGAAGCTGCGGGACGGGCCCACGGTGGTGGTCAAGGTGCAGCGGCCCGGGGTCGGCGCGATGGTCGAGCGCGACCTCGGGATCGTCGTCGCCGTGACCCGGAGCCTCCAGGAGCGGGCCCGGTTCGCGCCGGCGCTCGGGCTGAAGGACCTCGGCGAGGGCTTCGCCCGGTCGGTGCGCGAGGAGCTGGACTTCCGGATCGAGGCCCGCAACGCGACCGCCGTGGCGGCGTCCTGCGGCGGGCTGGAGCCGGACGCCCCGGTGCGCATCCCGGGCATCCACTACGAGTACTCCTCGGCCCGGGTGCTGGTCCAGGAGCAGTTGGACGGCGTCACCCTGGACAAGGCCGGCCCGGTCGCCGACGCGAAGGGCCTGGACCGCCGGGCGCTCGCCCGAACCACCTTCACCGCGGTCATCCACCAGATCCTGCGTGCCGGCGTGTTCCACGCCGACCCCCACCCCGGCAACATCCTGCTGCTGGAGGACGGGCGGATCGGCCTGCTGGACTTCGGTTCGGTGGGCCGGCTGGACCCGGCGACCCAGCTCGCCATCGGCGAGCTGCTGCTCGCCGTCAACCGCGGGGATCCGTCGGCCATGCACGACGCACTGCTCGCCCTGCTCGGCACCCGGGCCACCAACAGCGAGGACCTGATACCCGACACGCTCGTGCTGGAGCGCGAGCTGGCCCAGTTCATGGCGCACCACCTGGGCGTCACGGCCCGGCCGGACACCGACATGTTCGCCGCGCTGTTCCAGATCCTGGCCCGCTTCGGCCTCTCGGTGCCGCCGCAGGTGGCCGCCGCCTTCCGGGCCCTGGCCACCCTGGAGGGCACGCTGGGCGCCCTCTCGGCGGACTTCAACCTGCTGGACGAGGGGCGGGCGATCGCCGGGGAGCTGGTCGCCGACCAGCTGAGGTTCCGCAACCACGGGGGACCGCCCAGGGAGGAGGGGCTGGGCGCCGAGCTCTCGTCGATGGCGCGCGGCGCCGTCCAGGAGATGCTGTCCGTCCTGCCGATGCTGCGCCGGCTGCCGAGGCGGGCCGACCGGATCAGTGCCTCGCTGGAGGAGGGCCGGCTCGCGGTGCGGGTCCGGGTGTTCGCGGACGAGCGCGAGCGGCGGTTCGTCTCGGGGCTCATCCACCAGATGACGGTCACCCTGCTGGCGGCCTGCACCGGACTGATGGGCGTGCTGCTGATGGTGTTCGGCACCGGCCGCGGGCCGCACGTGACCGCCCACCTGGAGCTGTTCCCGCTGCTCGGCTACCAGTCGATCGCGGTCAGCGGCATCCTCATGCTCCGGGCGCTCTACACGGCCATCCGCCGGCCCTCGCCCTGAAGCCGGGCGCGGCCGGGCGGGGCTTGCAGCTTCCTGTAACGGCCATTGCCCCGCTGATTCGAATGAGCTGTCATGGAGTCGAAATCAACGGGATCAGCTGCTTCGGCGCAGGAGTTCGGCCGGTCGCCGAAAAGACAGGGGAAACAATGCACGAGCGGGAGTTTCGCGCCTTCGTATCGGTCGCCGAGATCGGCCGCATGGACCACGCGGCAAAGGAGCTGGGATATTCCCAGCCGGCCATCAGCTACCAGATCAAGTGCCTGGAGCAGATGCTCGGGACCAAACTCTTCACCCGCGATTCCACCGGGGCCCACCTCACCCGGGAGGGCCGCATGATCCTGCCGTCGGCGAAGGCGGTGCTGACCCTGATCGACAGTATGAAAGGGGTCTGCGCGGTGTGAGCGCGACGGGCTCGGGACCGGCTGTGCGGAACCGGTCCGGAGCCCGCCGCGCCCGCTCGGACGGAGGCCTCAGGCGGCCTGCTCGCGGGCGCGCTCGACGGCCTCGTAGAGCGCGCGGATGTTGGAGCTGCCGAAGCCCTGGGCGCCGTGCCGCTGGATGAGCTCGAAGAAGAGCGTCCGGCGCTCGAACGGCGAGCGGGAGAACAGCTGGAGCAGGAAGCCCCACTCGTCGCGGTCGGCCAGCACGTTGGTCTTGCGCAGGTCGGGGATGGTCTCGTCGAGGTCGGCGATCCGCTCGGCCAGGGCGTCGTAGTAGGTTCCCGGGGTCTGCAGGAACTCGATGCCGCGGGACTCGAAGTCCAGCACCGCCGGCACGATCTCGTCGACCAGGAAGGCCAGGTGCTGCACGCCCGCACCGCCGTTGCGATGCAGGAACTCGTCGATCTGGCCGGGCTTCTTGGCCGGGTCCGGCTCCAGGATGGTGAAGGTGATGCCGGTGGAGGGGCTGCGGACCACGATCGAGTCCATCGCCTGGTCGCCGACCGCGACGTACTCGCTGTAGAAGCGCTCGAAGCCGAACCCGTCGAGGTAGTAGTCGACGGTGTCGTGCAGCGTCCCGGCCTCCAGGCAGACCGCGATGTGGTCGAGCAGGCGCAGCTCGGCGGGCCCGTCGGCGTCGTCCGCGTCCGCAGCCGCGGCCGCCTCCGCCGGGGCGGGCGTCCAGGCCCGGCCGGCCGGCAGCCGGTGCTCCGCGCCGGGGGCGCGGTGCACCAGGGTGTGCCGGACGGCCCCGAAGCCGGAGACCACGGGCGCGGCCGCTCCCGGGGCGGTGAGGCTGCGTCCGCCGGCCGCGACCGCGCCGGCCAGCACGGCCTCCGGGTCGGTGCAGGAGAAGGCGATGTCGGCGATGCCGTCGCCGTGCACCGCGAGGTGCTCCGCGGTGGCGGGGCCGGAGCTGACCACGAGCCGGATGCCGCTGCGGCGGAGCAGGACCGAGCGGAGGTCGTCGGTCCGGGACGTCGCCTGCTCGTGGAATCCCCACTTGGACACGAAGTAATCGGTGGTCCGGTGCCAGTCGTTGGTGTAGATCTCGATGTACTCGACGTCATGCGCGGTCACGTTCTTGTTCCCCATCCGACGATTCCTCGGCCGGGCACAGCGGTTTGCCGCCGATGCGGTCCCGGCCACTGCCAACCATGGAACGGAGGATGCCCCGGAGCGCGGCCGCGGCGATACTCCGGGTCAAATAGTTGAAAACAGACGCGGTCGTCCCGCGGGGCACATGGAAATTCTTGATGTGCGGATCTGCGGGACCGCCCGGTGCTGATATCAACGGGGGCGATGACATCGTCACGTCCGTGCATCGCGGGGACGGACCGACCGGGAGGAACCGACGGCATGTCCGAGGAGACGGCGCAGGAGCTGGAGCAGCTCGGCGAGGAGTTCGTCCGAGACCCGTACCCCGTGTACGCGCGGCTGCGCGAGCGCGGCCCGGTCGCCCATGTCGCGCTCGCCGGCACGCCGATGTGGCTGGTCCTCGGCCACGAGGAGGCGCGCGCCGCGCTGACCGACGCGCGGCTGGTGAAGGACCCGGACCGGGCCACCCGGGTCGCCGCCGCCCGGGCCGGCGTCGAGGCCCCCGAGGAGCCGGCAGAGAAGACGCTCGGGCAGCGGATGCTCGTGGAGCACATGCTGAACACGGACCCGCCGCACCACACCCGGTTGCGCAAGCTGGTCGCCAAGGCCTTCACGGTCCGTCAGATCCAGGCGCTGCGGCCGCGGATCGAGCGGACGGTCGCCCGGCTGCTGGACGACCTCGCCGACCAGGGCGAGGTGGACGTGCTCAAGGCCTTCGCGTTCCCGCTGCCGCTCACGGTGATCTCCGAGATGATCGGCGTCCCCGAGGCCGACCAGGCGGAGTTCGGCGGCTGGTCGAACGCGCTGACCGTCGCGGTGCAGCCGGAGGAGATGCACCGGATCGCCGAGGAGATGGCGGCGTACCTCACCGGCCTGATCGCCCGGAAGCGGGCCGAGCCGGCCGACGACCTGATCACCGGCCTGATCCAGGCCCGGGACGAGGAGGACCGGCTCACCGAGCACGAGCTGGTGTCGATGGTCTTCCAGCTGCTGGTGGCCGGCTACGAGACGACGGCCCACCTCATCGGCAACGGCCTGCTGGCCCTGCTCCGCCACCCCGAGCAACTGGCCGCCCTGCGGGCCGACCGCTCCCTGTTGGCCGGCGCGGTCGAGGAGTTCAGCCGGTACGACAACTCGCTGCACCTGTCGACGCTCTCGGTCACCGCGGAGCCGGTCGAGGTGGGCGGGGCGGTGATCCCGGCCGACGAGTTCGTCCTGGTGGCGCTCGGCGCGGCCAACCGCGACCCGGGGCGCTTCGCCGACCCGGACCGCTTCGACATCCGCCGCCGGCCGGGCGGGCACCTGGCGTTCGGCCACGGCATCCACCACTGCATGGGCGCGCCGCTGTCCCGGATGCAGACCGAGCTCGCGGTCGGCGCGCTGCTCGACCGGTTCGACCGGATCGAGCTGGCCGTGGCGCCGGAGGAGCTGCGCTACGAGATGAACCTGACCCGCGGGCTGGAGTCGCTGCCGCTGCGGCTCGGCTGATCCGCGGCAGGTCGAAACCGAAGGAACAGGAAGCCGGTCGGAGCCCGTCCCCCGCGGGCCCCGCCGGCCCGGCGCTGACCGGACGGGTCCGCCGCCGCCGTGATGAGGAGTCAGATGGATATCGCAATCTCCGTAGCGGGCCTACGGAAGCGCTACGGCGACACCGAGGTGCTCAAGGGCGTCGACCTCTCCGTGGAGGCGGGTACGGTCTTCGGCCTGCTCGGCCCGAACGGGGCCGGCAAGACGACCATCGTGCGGACCTTGGCGACCCTGCTCAAGCCGGACGGCGGCACCGCCACCGTCGCGGGCTACGACGTGGTGCGCCAGGCCGACGAGGTGCGCCGCAACATCGGCCTGACCGGCCAGTACGCAGCGCTGGACGCGGAGTTGACCGGCCGGGAGAACCTGGTGCTGATCGGCACGCTGCTGCACCTGGGCCGCCGGAAGGCGCGCGCCCGGGCGGTCGAGGTGCTGGAGATGTTCGGCCTCACCCACGCCGCCGACCGGCCGGTGCGGACCTACTCGGGCGGCATGCGCCGCCGGCTGGACCTCGGTGCGAGCCTGATCGCCAGCCCGCCGGTGATCTTCCTGGACGAGCCGACCACCGGGCTGGACCCGGCCAGCCGGATCGCGCTCTGGGAGCTGGTGCGCAAGCAGGTGGCCGAGGGCGTCACCGTGCTGCTGACCACGCAGTACCTGGAGGAGGCGGACCAGCTGGCCGGCCGCATCGCGGTGATCAACAAGGGCGAGCTGGCCGCGGAGGGCGCTCCGGAGGAGCTGAAGCGCCGGGTCGGCGGGGAGCGGCTGGAGATCACGGTGCGCTCGCCCGGGATGGCCCAGGCCGCCCAGGGGGCCCTGGCCAGGATCTCCTCGGCGGACTGTGCGCCGCCGGTGATCGACCCGGACGGCCTGCGGGTGTCGGTGGCCCTGGAGACCGGCATTGCCGGCGTCTCGGCGGCGGCGACGGAGCTGCAGCACGCCTCGGTCGAGGTGGTCGACTTCCTGGTCCGCAGGCCCTCGTTGGACGACGTGTTCCTGGAGCTGACCGGGAACGCTCCGGAGCCGGTCGAGAAGACCACCCGGGGCAAGAAGCTGGAGGCCTCGCACCGATGAAGTCCTACATCCTGGGCGATTCCATCGCCCTGTTCGGCCGGCACATGACGCACCTGCGGCGGACGCCGCAGAAGATCCTGCACGTCACCCTGATGCCGATCATGTTCGTGATCCTCTTCGGGTACCTCTTCGGCAGCTCGATGTCGGTCCCCGACGGCGACTACCACGAGTACATCATGGCGGGCATCTTCATCCAGATCATGCTCGCGAGCGTCGTCACCACCGGCGTCGGCGTGGCGGAGGACCTCAAGAACGGCCTGGTGGACCGGTTCCGCTCGATGCCGATGGCGCAGGTGTCGGTACTGCTCGGCCGGACCATCGCCGACGTGCTGCTGAACGCGACCTCCTGCATCGCGATGGCCTCGGTGGGCCTGCTGATCGGCTGGCGCACCCACACCAACGTGTTCAAGCTGCTGGAGGGCTTCCTCCTGATCTTCCTGCTCGGCTTCGTGATGACCTGGCTGGGCTCGCTGATCGGCCTGATCGTGCGCGAGCCGCAGGGCGTCAACGCGGTGGCGATGTTCGTCACCATGCCGTCCTCGTTCCTCTCGGCGACCTTCTATCCGCTCGACAACCTGCCGGGCTGGCTGCAGACCATCGCCCAGTGGAACCCGATGACGACGATGGCCACCGGCCTGCGCGAGTTGTGGGGGAACCCGACCGCCAACGGAACCGACCTGGCGTTCCCGCTGCGGTACCCGGTGGCGTCCTCGCTGATCATGCTGGGCCTGCTCCTGGTGGTGCTGATCCCGCTGACCACCCGGGCCTACGACCGCGCCGCACGGAAGGGCTGACCGCGCCGGCGAGCGGGTGCAGACGCGCGAACACGGCGGCCGGTGCCGGGCGGACATCTCCTGTCCCCCCGGCACCGGCCCTTCGGCGTGCCGCACCCGGTGCGGCGCGGTGCCGCAGACGCCGCGACCCGGCGGGCGCGGGGCCCGCCGGGTCGCGGTTCGAACAGTCGGGCTCGCGGCGGAGACCACCGCGGGGCGGTCCGCCGGAGGGCGGCCGCGGTCAGCGGCCCTCGTGGGCCCGCCAGGCGTCGTGCAGCCGGGCGAGGTGCTCGAAGCCGGCGACCACCTGGTCGGTCGCCACCCCGAAGTCGACCAGGCAGGCGACCTCGTCGACCCCGGCGTCGGCCAGCTGCTTCAGCATCACCATGCACTCGTCGACGGTGCCGAACATGCCGTTGGTCTCGAAGTACCGGTCGAACGCCTGGGCCACCAGGAAGCGGCGGTCCTCCTCGTCCATGCTGCGCAGCTCGCGCGACATCGCGGCCCCGTCGGCGCCGGCCGCCTCGGCCGCCTTCACCAGGAGGTCGAAGGAGCTGGCCAGGTAGCGGGAGAACGGCTCCCGGACGGTCTCCCGGACGGTCTCGCGGTCGGTGCCGACGAAGGTGTGCAGCATCAGCGCCACGTGCCCGTTGCCGTCCCGGTGCTCACGGTGGGCGGCCCGGTACTCGGCGATCCGCCGGGCGAGCACCTCCACCTCCTGGCCGAGCAGGTGGGTGAGGACGCCCATCCCGTGCCGGCCGGCCAGTTCGAAGGTCGCCGGGGTGCCGCCGGTGGTCAGCCAGACCGGCAGTTCGGGCTGGACCGGCGGCGGGAACATCGTCAGGGCGACCGGCTCGCCGGCACCGTCGACGAGTTCGACCGCCTCGCGGCGCCAGAGCCGGCGGATGGTGTCGACGGTGTCGATCAGCGCGCTCTTGCGGGTCTCGTAGTTCTCCGGGCGCAGCGCGAAGTCGGCGGCGTGCCAGCCGGAGGCGAACGCCACGCCGGCCCGGCCGTTGGAGAGGTTGTCGACGACCGACCACTCCTCGGCGACCCGCATCGGGTGGTGCAGGGGCGCCACCACACTGCCTGCTCGTACGGCCACGTGCTCGGTGACGGCGGCCACCGCGGCGCCGGTCACCGACGGGTTGGGGTAGAGGCCCCCGAAGGGGTGGAAGTGCCGCTCCGGGGTCCACACGGCGGTGAAGCCGTTCCGGTCGGCGAAGCGCGCGCCGTCGAGCAGCAGCCGGTAGCGGTCCCGCTCCTCGGCGTCGTTGTTGGCGAAGTAGAAGAGACTGAAGTCCATCGGGTCTCCGGATTCTGGAAAGGGGAGGCGGGGCGGGCGCACCGGAGGCCGGGGCACCGCAGACCGGGTGCACCGCAGGCCGGGGGCGGGCACGGAGGGCCCGGAACCCCGCCACGGCGGGTTCCGGGCCCAGCGGCGGGCTCATGCGCCCGGGGTGAACACCACCGGCAGGTCGATCATCGGGCGGACCATCAGGCCCGGCCGGTAGCGGACCTCCGACGGGTGGACGGCCAGCTTCACGCCGGGGAAGCGCTCGTACACCCGCTGGACGGCGATCTCGGTGAGCGCCTTGGACATGTGGCTGCCGAGGCAGTAGTGGATGCCGTGGCCGAAGCTGACGTGGGCCGGCCGGGCCCGGGTGACGTCCAGCCGGTCCGGGTGGTCGGGGAAGGCCTCGGGGTCGCGGTTGGCCGCGGCGAGCGAGATGATGATGATCTCGTCCGCCGGGATCGCCACCCCGCACAGCTCCACCGGCTCCAGGGTCACCCGCTGCAGGGAGTTGATCAACGGGCTGGTGTAGCGCAGCAGTTCTTCCACCGCGGCGGGCAGCAGGGCCGGGTCCTCGGTGATCAGCCGGGCCTGGTCGGTGTGGGTGAGCAGGGCCGCGAACGCGCCGTTCAGCAGGCTGGTGGTGGTGTCGTTGCCACCGGTCATCAGGGCGAACGCGGTGGACAGCGCCTCCTTGGCGTCCAGCCGCTTGTCCTCGTCCGCGTGGACGAGGGCGGAGAGCAGGTCGTCCTGCGGGCTCTCCTGCTTGTGCGCGATGAGCTCCTTCAGGTAGTCCGACAACTGCCGGGTGTGCTCGGCGATGATGCCGGTCGGGTCGGAGGCGTCCACCCGGCGCAGCGTGTTGGTCCACACCAGGAACCGGGGCCAGTCGGCGTCCGGCACGCCCATGAGCTGCGCGATGGTGATGATCGGCAGCGGCTCGTTGAGGCCGGAGACGAGGTCCCGGTTGCCGGTGCGCACCATCTCGTCGAGCAGGTCGTCGACCACCTTCACCCAGCCCGTCCGCAGGTCGCGCACCCGCTTCGGGGTGAAGGCGAAGGTCAGCGCCTTGCGCAGCGGCGTGTGCCGGGGCGGGTCGGAGTTGGCGAGGTGGTTGCTGATCTCGTCGGCCGGTTTGATCTCCTGGCCGAGCTGCCGGCCCAGGGCCTGGTACAGCTTGCCGATGTCCCGGCCGAGCCGCGGGTCCGAGAGCGCGGCACGGACGTCCTCGTACCGGCTCACCACCCAGGCCCGCACACCGTCCGGGGTCTCGACCTTGCACACCGGCTGCTCCTTGCGCAGCTCGGCGAGGAAGGGATATGGGTCCTGCGTGTACTCGTCGCTGAACATCCAGTAGCGGCTCAGCAGTCCGGAGCCCGTCACCGTGCTCCCCTTTCACCATGTGCCGACAGCGGGCCCGCGCACGCTCGTCGGCGCGCACGGGATCCCGAGGCAACCACGGGCCGCGCGGCCCGGGCAGCACCAGTGCGAAGACTTCGATACGCCGTCCGGCCCGGTGCCCCGCGCCCGGCCGGGCCGCAGAACGAAGATTTTGCAGCGCCGTTGTCCGGCTCTCCGCGCCGGAACAAGACTGACCGCTCGCGGCCGGTGGCGGGCCCGAATGCCCCGCCGGCACGCCCTGGTTCGGTTCCGGAATGACGAGTGGAGAGTTCCTCAATGACGCGTGCAGCCATCGACGATGTCCTCCCGCTGTCGCCGCTGCAGGAGGGGATGCTGTTCCATGTCCTCTACGGGGAACAGGATCTCGACGTCTACGTCGCGCAACTCGTCGTCGACCTCGACGGGGTGCTGGACGCAGGAGCGATGCGCGAGGCGGTCGCCGCGCTGCTGCGCCGGCACGCCAACCTGCGCGCCAGCTTCCGCTACGAGAAGCTGAGCCGCCCGGTACAGGTGATCCCGCGCGAAGTGGCCGTCCCCTGGCGGGAGTTCGACCTCAGCGCGCTGGACGGTCCGGCGCAGGAGCGGGAGTTGGAGCGACTCGCCGCCGAGGACGCCGCCCACCGCTTCGACCTGACCGCCGGCCCGCTGCTGCGCTTCACGCTGATCCGCCGGGGCGATCGGCTCACCCGGCTGATGTTCAACTCCCACCACATCCTGCTCGACGGCTGGTCCACCGCCCAGCTGATGCACGAGCTGTTCGAGATCTACGAGCGCGGCGGCGACGCGTCCGCGCTGCCGCCCGTCACCCCGTACCGCGACTACCTGGGCTGGCTGGCCGGGCGCGACCGCGCGGCCGCCGAGGCCGCCTGGCGCGAGCAGCTCGGGGACGTCGAGGAGCCGACGCTGCTCGCCCCCGACGACCCCGGCGCGTCCACCGTGCCGGGCAACCTGCTGGTCACCATGCCCGAGGAGCTGACCGCGCGGGTCCGGGAGACCGCACGGCGCAGCGAACTGACGCTCAACAGCGTGGTCCAGGGCTGCTGGGGCCTGCTGCTGGCCCGGCTGACCGGCCGCGACGACGTGGTGTTCGGCACCACCGTGTCCGGCCGGCCGGCCGAGCTGCCCGGCATGGAGACCATGGTCGGCCTGTTCATCAACACGGTGCCGCTGCGCCTGCGGGTGCGCCCCGAGCAGAGCCTGCTGGCCACCCTGGCCGAGGTGCAGCGCCAGGTCGGCGGGATGATGCCGCACCACCACCTCAGCCTGCCGGACGTCCAGCGGGCCGCCGGGCTGTCCACGCTCTTCGACACCCTCACCGTCACCGAGAACTACCCGCTGGGCGGCGAGGACCTGCGGGAGCTGCCCGGGGACCTCCTGCTGGCCGGCGCCGTCGGAACCGACGCCAACCACTACCCGCTGAGCATCGCGGCGATGCCCGGCGACGCGTTGCGGCTGAGCTTCGGCTACCGCCCGGAGCTCTTCGGCCGGTCGGACATCGAGGCGATCGGCGAGCAGTTCCGGCTGCTGCTGGCGGCCTTCGCCGACGATCCCGCCCAGCTGGTCGGCCGGCTGCCGATGGCCACCCCCGCCGAGCGCGAGCGGTTGCTCGCGCTCGGCCGGCCCGCCCGGCCGCTGCCCGCCGGCGACCCGATCCCCGCGCTCTTCGCCGAGCAGGTCCGCCGCCACCCGGAGGCCGCCGCGCTCGCCCACGAGGGCACCGAGCTCTCCTACGCCGAGCTGGACCGCCGGGCCAACCGGCTGGCCCGCACGCTGATCGAGCGCGGCGCGGGCCCCGAGCGGGTGGTCGCGCTGGCCCTGCCCCGCTCGCCGGAGCTGGTCGTCGCCATGCTGGCGGTCCTCAAGGCCGGCGCCGCGTACCTGCCGGTGGACATCGGCTACCCCGCCGAGCGGATCGCCTACCTGCTGACCGACTCCGACCCGGCCCTGGTGCTGACCGACTGGGACACGGCCGCCGTGGTGCCCGCCGACTGCCGGGCGCCGCGGCTGCTGCTGGACGACCCGGCCGTCCGGCGCGAGGTCGCGGACCGGCCGGACACCGACGTCGAGGACGCCGAGCGCACGGCCGCGCTGCGCCCCGCCCACCCCGCGTACGTCATCTACACCTCCGGCTCGACCGGGCGCCCCAAGGGCGTCGTGGTCAGCCACACCGGCCTGGCCGGCCTGGTCGCCACCCACGTCGAGCGCTTCGACGTCGGCCCGGGGAGCCGGGTCCTGCAGTTCGCCTCGCCCAGCTTCGACGCCGCGGTCTGGGAGACCTACATGGGTCTGCTGACCGGGGCGACGCTGGTGATCGCCCCGGCGGAGCGGCTGCAGCCCGGCGCCGCCCTGGTGGAGCTGGCCGCCGAGCAGCGCGTCACGCACGCGACCATCCCGCCCGCCGCGCTCGCGGTGCTCGACCAGGGCGACCTGCCGACCGTGCGGCTGCTGGTGGTCGCGGGCGAGGCCTCCTCGCCCGAGCTGGTCGAGGCGTGGTCCGTCGGCCGGCGCATGATCAACGCCTACGGCCCGACCGAGACCACGGTCTGCGCCTCGATGAGCGAGCCGCTCTCCGGCGCGGTGGCGCCGCCGATCGGCACCGCGATCGCCACCGCCGAACTCCGGGTCCTGGACGGCGCGCTGCGGCCGGTGCCGGTCGGCGTCACCGGCGAGCTGTACGTCTCCGGCCCCAGCGTCGCCCGCGGCTACCTGAACCGGCCCGGGCTGAGCGCCGAGCGTTTCGTCGCGGACCCCTTCGCCGGCGACGGGAGGCGGATGTACCGCACCGGGGACCTCGTGCGCTGGGCGGCCGACGGTGACCGCGCCGTCCTGGAGTTCGCCGGCCGCGCCGACGACCAGGTGAAGATCCGCGGCTTCCGGATCGAGCTCGGCGAGATCGAGTCCGCGCTCGCGGCGCACGAGCAGGTCGACCGCGCCGTGGTCGTCGTGCGCGAGCCCGCCCCCGGTGACAAGCGGCTGGTCGCCTACCTCGTACCGGCCGCCGGGGCGGAGGTGCCCCGGCCCGCCGTGCTGCGCGAGTTCGCGGGCGCCGCGCTGCCCGAGTACATGGTCCCCTCGGCCTTCGTCGCCCTGGACGAGCTCCCGCTCACCCCCAACGGCAAGCTCGACCGCAAGGCCCTGCCCGAGCCGGACGGCGCCGCCGAGCCCGCGGGGCGCGCCCCGCGCACCCCGCAGGAGGAGATCCTCTGCGCGCTCTTCGCCGAGCTCCTCGGCGTGGCCGCGGTCGGCGTCGACGACGCCTTCTTCGACCTCGGCGGCCACTCGCTGCTGGCCACCCGGCTGGTCACCCGGATCCGCGCCGTCTTCGGCGTCGACCTGTCGCTGCGCGCGGTGTTCGAGACCCCGACCCCGGCGGCGATCGCCGCCCAACTGGGCCGCGCCGCCGACGGCCGGCCCGCCCTGACGGCCGGTGAGCGCCCCGCCCGGGTGCCGCTCTCCTTCGCCCAGCGCCGGCTCTGGTTCCTGGACCGCTTCGAGGGCGCACGCTCGATCTACAACGTGCCGCTCACCGCCCGGCTGACCGGCGCCGTGGACCTGGACGCGCTCCGGCAGGCCTTCCAGGACGTCCTGGGCCGGCACGAGAGCCTGCGCACGGTCTTCCCCGACACCGCCGGCGACCCGTACCAGCACGTGCTCGCCCCCGAGGAGGCCGTGCTCGACCTGGCCGTCGTCGACCTCGCCGGCGCGCCGGACGAGCAGGTGGACGCGGCGGTGGCCGAGGAGTCCGCGGTCGGCTTCCGCCTCGCCGAGGAACTCCCGCTGCGGGTCCGGCTCTTCCGCACCGGGCCGGACACCGCCGTGCTGCTCGTGGTGCTCCACCACATCGCCGGCGACGCGTGGTCGCTCGGCGTCTTCGGCCACGACCTCTCGGCCGCCTACGCGGCCCGGCTCGGCGGCGTCGCCCCGCAGTGGGAGCCGCTGCCGGTGCAGTACGCCGACTACACGCTCTGGCAGCAGCGCGCGCTGGGCGAGGAGAGCGACGAGAACAGCGCCGTCGCCCGGCAGCTGGCCCACTGGTCGGCCGCCCTGGCGGGAATCCCCGACGAGCTCAACCTGCCGGTGGACCGCCCCCGTCCCGCGGTGGCGAGCTACGCCGGCGACACCGTCCGCTTCCAGCTCGGCGAGGAGCTGCACCGCAAGCTGCAGGCCCTCGCCCGCACCTCCCAGGCCAGCCTCTTCATGGTGCTCCAGGCCGGCCTGGCCGTCCTGCTCAACCGCTCCGGCGCCGGCGACGACCTGCCGATCGGCACCCCGATCGCCGGGCGCAACGACGACGCCGTCGACGGGCTGGTCGGCTTCTTCCTCAACACGCTGGTGCTGCGCACCGACACCTCCGGCAACCCGTCCTTCCGCGACCTCGTGCAGCGGGTGCGGGAGACCGACCTGGCCGCCTACGCCAACCAGGACGTGCCGTTCGAGCGGCTGGTCGAGGAGCTCAACCCCGGGCGCTCGCTCGCCCGGCACCCGCTGTTCCAGGTGATGTTCACGCTGCAGAACGGCGGGCCGGCCGAACTCGCCCTGTCCGGCCTGCGGGTGGCGCCGTACGACCACGCCGCCGGCTCGGCCAAGTTCGACCTGTTCGTCGGGCTGATCGAGCAGCGCGCCGCCGACGGCGCCGGGGACGGCCTCGCCGGCTGGATCGAGTACAGCACCGACCTGTTCGACCGGGAGACCGCCCAGGCGCTCGCCGACCGCTTCGTCCGGGTGCTGGCGGCCGTGGCCGACGACCCGAAGCTGCCGATCGGCGCGCTCGACGTCCTCGACCCGATCGAGCGCCACCGCCTGCTGAACCGGGACAACGCGACCGGGCACGACGTCGACGCCGCCTCGCTGCCCGAGCTGTTCGAACGCCAGGTTCAGGCCCGGCCGGCCGCCCCGGCCGTGGTCCACGGCAGCACCGAGCTCTCCTACGCGGAGCTCAACGCGCGGGCCAACCGGCTGGCCCGGCTGCTGGCCGACCGGGGGATCGGCCCCGAGTCCACCGTCGCCGTCGCCCTGCCCCGGTCGGTGGACCTGCTGGTCGCCGTCGTCGCCGTGCTCAAGGCCGGCGCGGCCTACCTGCCGGTCGACCCGGCCTACCCGGCCGACCGGATCGACTTCATGCTCGCCGACGCCGCCCCCGCCGCGGTGCTGACCCGCGGCGGCGTCCTGACCGGGCGGCCGGCAGCGCCCGTGCTCGACCTGGCCGAGCCGGCGACCGCCGAGGCCCTGGCCGCCGCCGCGGACACCGACCTGGCGGACGCCGGGCGGACGGCGCCGCTGCGCCCGGACCACCCGGTCTACGTCATCTACACCTCCGGCTCCACCGGCCGCCCCAAGGGCGTGGTGATGCCCGCCGGCGCGATGGCCAACCTGACCGCCTGGCACCACGCCGAGGTCGGCGGGGCCGCCGGGGACCGGGTCGCCCAGTTCACCGCGATCAGCTTCGACGTCTCCGCACAGGAGATCCTCGCCACCCTGCTCACCGGCAAGACCCTGGTCGTCCCCGACGAGGACGTGCGGCGCGACGCGGCCGCCCTCGCCCGCTGGCTGGACGAGCAGCGGATCAACGAGCTCTACGCCCCGAACCTGGTGGTGGACGCCGTCGTGGAGGCCGCCCTGGAGGGCGGGACCGCCCTCGCGGAGCTGCGCACCGTCGCCCAGGCCGGCGAGGCACTGGTGCTCACCCCGCGGCTGCGCGCGTTCTGCGCGGACCGGCCGCGGCTGCGGCTGCACAACCACTACGGCCCGACCGAGACCCACGTGGTCACCGCCACCACCCTGGCCGCCGACCCCGATCAGTGGCCCGCCACCGCACCGATCGGCCGGCCGGTCTGGAACGACCGGGTCTACCTGCTCGACGAGCGGCTGTCGCCGGTGCCGGAGGGCGTGGTCGGCGAGCTGTACCTGGCCGGCGCGGGCCTGGCCCGCGGCTACCTGAACCGCCCGGGGCTGACCGCCGAGCGCTTCGTCGCCGACCCGTTCGGCCCGGTGGGCTCGCGCCTGTACCGGACCGGCGACCTGGTCCGCCGGACCAGGGACGGGCGGCTGGAGTACGTGGGCCGGATCGACCACCAGGTCAAGGTCCGCGGCTTCCGGATCGAGCTGGGCGAGATCGAGTCGGCCCTGCTCGCCCACCCCGGCGTCGCCTCGGCGGCCGTGCTCGCCAGGACGGACCGCCCCGGGGTGCAGCAGTTGGTCGCCTACGTCGTCCCGGCCGGGCCGGCGGCCCCGGACGCGGCCGGACTGCGCCGGCACGTCGGCGCGGCGCTGCCCGACTACATGGTGCCCTCTGCGGTCGTCCTGCTGGACGCACTGCCGCTGACGCCGAACGGCAAGCTCGACCGCCGGGCGCTGCCCGCCCCCGCGCCGGACGCCGCCGCCCGGCGGGCCCCGGCCACGCCGCAGGAGGCGGCGCTGTGCGGGCTGTTCGCCGAGGTGCTCGGCCTGCCCGAGGTGGGCGTCGACGACAGCTTCTTCGACCTCGGCGGCCACTCGCTGCTGGCCACCCGGCTGGTCAGCCGGATCCGCACCGCCCTGGCGGTCGAGCTGAGCGTCCGCGACCTCTTCGAGTCGCCGACGGCGGCCGGCCTGGCCGCCGCGGCGGGAGCCGCCGAGCGGGCCCGGCGCGCGGTGACCGTGCGCGAACGGCCGGAGGAGGTGCCGCTCTCCTTCGCCCAGCGCCGGCAGTGGTTCCTCGAACGGCTGGTCGGGCGCAGCTCCGTCTACAACCTCCCGGTCGCCGTCCGGCTGGCCGGGCCGCTGGACCGCGGTGCGATGGCGGCGGCCTTCGCCGACCTGGTCGCCCGGCACGAGAGCCTGCGGACGGTCTTCCCCGAGGTCGAGGGCCGCCCCCGCCAGGTGGTGCTCGACCTGGTCCCCGCACTGCCGGTGGTCGAGGTGGCCGAGGACGGGCTGGAGGCGGCGCTCACCGCGGCCGCCGGGGAGGGCTTCGACCTCGGCACCGAGATCCCGGTCCGGGGCACGCTCTTCGCCCTCGGCGAGGAGGACCACGTGCTGCTCGTGGTGGTGCACCACATCGCGGGCGACGGCTGGTCGATGGCGCCGCTCAGCCGGGACCTCTCGGCCGCCTACGCGGCCCGCCGCGAGGGCCGCGCACCCGTGTTCACGCCGCTGCCGGTGCAGTACACGGACTACACGCTCTGGCAGCACGACGTGCTGGGCCGCGAGGACGACCCGGACAGCGTGATCACCCGGCAGGCGGCGTTCTGGCGCGAGGCGCTGGACGGCGCGCCCAAGGAGCTGGTGCTGCCGGTGGACCGACGCCGTCCGCCGGTGCCCAGCAACCGGGGCGAGGTGGTCGACTTCCGGCTCGACGCCGCCGTCCACCGCGGCCTGGCCGACCTCGCCCGGGCGAACCGCGCCAGCCTCTTCATGACGGTCCAGACCGGTCTGGCCACGCTGCTCTCGGGCCTCGGCGCGGGCACCGACATCCCGATCGGCACCGCCGTGGCGGGGCGCACCGACCACGCGCTGGAGGAGCTGGTCGGCTACTTCGTCAACACCCTGGTGCTGCGGACCGACGTCTCCGGCTCGCCGAGCTTCCGTGAACTGCTGGACCGGGTGCGGGCGACCGACCTCGCCGCGTACGCGCACCAGGACCTGCCGTTCGAGCGGCTGGTCGAACTGCTCAACCCGGAGCGCTCGCTCGCCCACAACCCGCTGTTCCAGGTCGCGCTCAACCTGTTGAACAGCGCCCGGCCCGCGCTCGACCTGCCCGGACTGACCGCCACCGCCCCGTCGTTCGGCATCAACGCGGCCCGGGTCGACCTGACCTTCGACCTCGCCGAGGACCACGACGCCGACGGCGCCCCGGCGGGCATCGGCGGGCGGGTCCTCTACAACACCGACCTCTTCGACCGGGAGAGCGTCGAGCGGCTGGTCGAGCGGTTCGCCGCCGTGCTGGCGGCGGCCGTCGCCGACCCCGATCAGCCGGTCGACCGGATCGACCTGCTGCTCCCCGGCGAGCGCGCGCGGCTGCTGGAGGAGTGGAACGACTCGGCCCGGGCGGTGCCCGCAGCCACCGTGCCGGAGCTGTTCGCCCGCTGGGTGCAGCAGACCCCGGACGCCCCGGCGCTGCGGTTCGAGGGCCGTGAGCTCTCCTACGCCGAGCTGGACGCCCGGGCGGCCCGGCTGGCGGCCCGGCTGGCCGCGCGCGGCATCGGCACCGAGGCGATCGTGGCCGTGGCGCTGCCCCGCTCGCCCGAGCTGGTGGTGGCCCTGCTCGCGGTGATGCGCGCGGGGGCCGCCTACCTGCCGGTCGACCCGGAGTACCCGGCCGAGCGGATCGCCTACCTGCTCCAGGACAGCAGCCCGGCCCTGCTGCTGACGGCCGGCGAGGTCGCGGACCGGCTGCCCGACGCGGACGTGCCCCGACTGCTGCTCGACACTGGCTCGGACACCGGGGCGGACCTCGGCGCGCGCGCCGGTGTGGACGCGGCCGCCCGGCCGGCCCTGGACCACCCGGCGTACGTCATCTACACCTCCGGCTCCACCGGCCGGCCGAAGGGCGTCGTGGTCACCCACCGCGGGGTCGCCAGCCTGCTGGCGAGCCAGCTGGAGCGGTGCGCGGTCGCACCGGGCAGCCGGGTGCTGCAGTTCGCCTCGCCCAGCTTCGACGCCGCGTTCTGGGACCTCTCGATGGCCCTGCTCTCCGGCGCCACCCTGGTGCTCGCCCCGGCCGAGCGGCTGGCCCCCGGTCCCGGCCTGGTCGAGCTGCTGGCCCGGGAGCGGATCACGCACGCGCTGATCCCGCCGGTCGCCGTGGCCGCGCTGCCCGACGACGGCATCCCGGCCGGCATGACGCTGGTGGTGGGCGGCGAGGCGACCTCGCCCGAGCTGGTGGCGCGGTTCGCTCCCGGGCGGCGGATGGTCAACGCCTACGGTCCGACCGAGAGCACCGTCGCCGCGACGCTGAGCGCCCCGCTGACCGCCGACGGCGCCGTGCCGCCGATCGGCCGGCCGGTCGCCAACACCCGGGTGTACGTGCTGGACGCCGCGCTGCGGCCGGTGCCGGCGGGCGTGGTCGGCGAGCTGTACATCGGCGGCGCGGGCCTGGCCCGCGGCTATCTGAACCGCCCGGGGCTGACCGCCGAGCGCTTCGTCGCCGAGCCCTTCGGCCCGGCCGGCTCCCGGCTCTACCGCACCGGTGACCTCGCCCACCTTGGCCCGGACGGCGACGTCCACTACGACGGCCGCGCCGACGCCCAGGTGAAGATCCGCGGCTTCCGGATCGAGCTGGGCGAGATCGAGGCCGGCCTGCTGGCCCTGCCCGAGGTCGCCCAGGCCGTGGTGCGGGTCCGCGAGGACCGGCCTGGCCGCCGGCAGCTGGTGGCCTACGTGGTCGCGGCGGCCGGGGCCGAGGCCGAGCCCGGAGCGCTGCGCAAGCACCTCGGCCAGTCGCTGCCCGACCACATGGTGCCGGCGGCCTTCGTGGCGCTCCCGGCGCTGCCGCTCACCGCGAACAGCAAGCTCGACGAACGGGCCCTGCCCGCACCCGAGTTCGGCGAGGCGGCAAAGGGCCCCGAGCCGCGCACCGAGGCGGAGCGGATCCTGGCCGGGCTGTTCGCCGAGGTCCTCGGGCTCGCCGAGGTCGGGCTGGAGGACAACTTCTTCCACATCGGCGGTGACAGCATCGTCTCGATCCAGCTCGTCACCAAGGCGCACCGGGCCGGTCTGGTGCTGACGCCGCGCGACGTGTTCCGGCACCAGACGGTGGCCGCCCTCGCGGCGGTCGCCGGCACGGCGGCGGCCGCACCGGTGGCGCAGGACGACGGCGTCGGCGAGCTGCCGGCCACGCCGATCATGCACTGGCTGCGCGACCGGGGCGGGCCGATCGACCGGTTCCACCAGTCGATGGTGCTCCAGACCCCGGCCGGCCTGGACGAGCGGCGGCTCGCCGACACGCTCCAGGCGCTGCTGGACCACCACGACGCCCTCCGCGCCCGGCTGCGGCGGGCCGGGCCGCAGTGGACGCTGGAGGTGCCGCCCGCCGGCGAGGTCCACGCGGCCGGGCTGATCCGCCGGGTCGACATCGCCGGGCTGGACGAGGCCGCCCGCCTGGCCGCCCTGACCGAGCACGGGGACGCGGCGCTGGGCCGGCTCGCCCCGGACGACGGCGTGCTGCTCCAGTTCGTCTGGTTCGACGCCGGGCCCGGGGAGCGCGGCCGGCTGCTCTTTGCGGCGCACCATCTCGTGGTCGACGGCGTGTCCTGGCGGATCCTGCTCCCCGACCTCGCCCAGGCCTGGGCGGCCGTGAGCGCCGGACGGGAGCCGGAGCTCCAGCCAGTCGGCACCTCGCTGCGGCACTGGGCGAGGGCGCTCGGAGCGGAGGCGGCCCGGCCTGAGCGGATCGCCGAGCTGTCCGGCTGGCGGCACCGGCTCGCCGGGGCGCCCGCCCCGCTGGCCGAGCTGACCGTGGACCCGGCCCGGGACCTCACCGCGACCGTCCGGACGATCAGCCGCTCGGTGCCCGTGGACGTCACCTCGGCCCTGCTCACCCGGCTGCCGGCGATGTTCAACGCGAGCGTCAACGACGTGCTGCTGACCGGGCTGGCGCTCGCCGTCGCCGACTGGCGCCGCCGGCGGTTCGGCGGCGCCACCCAGGGGCTCCTGGTGGCGCTGGAGGGCCACGGCCGGGAGGAGATCGTCGAGCACGCGGAACTCTCCCGCACGGTCGGCTGGTTCACCAGCATGTACCCGGTGGTGCTCGACCCGGGCCGGGTCGACTGGACTGAGGTCGGGACCGGGGGAGCGGCCCTGGGCGACATCCTCGCCCGGGTCAAGGAGCAGCTGCGGGCGATCCCCGACCACGGGATCGGCTACGGCCTGCTTCGCCACCTCAACCCGGACACCGCGCCGTCGCTGCGCGGCCTGGCCGAGCCGCAGATCGGCTTCAACTACCTGGGCCGCTTCGACACCACGGCCGCGCCCGAGGCCGCCGACTGGGCACTGGCCCCCGAGGCCGGCGCGATCGGCGGCGAGGACCCGGGGATGCCGGTCGCCCACGCGCTGGAGGTGACAGCCGCCACCCAGGACCGGGCGGAGGGCCCGGAACTGTCGGTGGTCTGGCAGTGGCCGGCGGCGCTGCTCGACCGGGCGGTGGTGGAGGAGCTCGCCGACGCCTGGGCGCGCATGCTGCAGGCGCTGGCCCGGCACGCCGAGAGCCCCCAGGCGGTCCGCCACACCCCGTCCGACATGGATCTGATCGACGTCAGCCAGGACGAACTGGACGACCTCCTCGCCGAGTTGGACGACTGATGACCGCCACCGCCCGATAGTCGCCGGAGCCGGGACGAGACCCCCGCACGGGCCCGTCCCGGCTCCGGCCCACGCGCCGGTGGCGGGCCATATCCGAGTTGTTGATGCACGTCCGGCGCGGCGGAGTTTCGCCGGTACGGTCGAGATCCACGTCGCAGTTCCTCAATTCCCGTTCACCGACGCGGAATCATCCGTCCGCCGAAGCGGACCACACATTCTCCGAACCACGAAGACGCCAGGGAGCACGTGTCGTGAAGCAGTCACGCATCGAGGACCTTCTGCCTTTGTCCCCGCTTCAGGAGGGGCTGCTGTTTCACGCGCAATTCGCCGAGGACAGTCTCGACGTCTACCTCTCCCAGCTGGCCGTCCGGATCGAGGGCCCGGTCGACGTGCCGGCCATGCGTGCGGCCGCGAACAGCCTGGTCCGCCGCCACGCCGGCCTGCGCGCCTCGTTCCGCCGCCGCAAGAGCGGCGAGCCGATGCAGGTGATCCAGCGCGGCGTCGAACTTCCGCTGGACGTCGTGGACTTCCGGGACGTGCCGGTGGACGAGCAGCCGGAGCGGGTCCGCGCGTTCGCCGCCGGGGACCGCACCCGGGGCTTCGACATGGAGCGCCCGCCGCTACTGCGCCTGACCATGGTCCGGGTTGCCGAGGACGCCTTCTGGCTGATCCTCACCTCGCACCACATCCTGCTGGACGGGTGGTCCTCGCCGCTGGTCGTCCAGGAGCTGTTCCAGCACTACCGCGCGGGCGGGGAGGACACCGGCCTGCCGCCGGTCACCCCGTACCGCAGCTACCTCGCCTGGCTCGCCAAGCAGGACCGGGGCGCGGCCGAGGAGGCCTGGCGCGGCGCGCTGGCCGGTGTCGACGCGCCGACCCTGCTGGTCCCGGAGGGCGACCGCAGCACCTCCGTCCCGCCCGAGGACCTGGTCGGCGAGCTGTCCGAGGACCTCACCCGCCGGCTCACCGAGCTGGCCCGGCGCACCGGCGTCACGCTCAACACGGTGGTGCAGAGCGCCTGGGCCGTCCTGCTGGGCCGGCTGACCGGCCGCACCGACGTGGTCTTCGGCGCGACCGTCTCCGGCCGCCCCGCGGACCTGCCCGGCGTGGAGTCGATGGTCGGCCTGTTCATCAACACCCTGCCGGTGCGGGTGGAGATCGACCCCACCCGCTCCTGGACCGAGCTCCTGACGGAGGTCCAGCGGCGGCAGACCGCGCTGCTGGACCACCACCACCTCCCGCTCTCGGCGATCCAGGCGCTGACCCCGGTCACCGGCGAACTCTTCGACACCCTCGTCGTCTTCGAGAACTACCCGCTCACCGAGGGGGCCGGCGAGGAGCCCGCCGCCGAGGGACCCCGGATCACCGACCTCACCGGGCAGGACGCCACCCACTACCCGCTCACGCTCTTCCCGACCCCCGGCCCGACGCTGCGCATGCGCCTCGGGTACCGGCCGGACCTGTACGACCGGGACGGCGCCCAGCAGGTGCTGGACGCCGTCCACCGCCTGCTGGAGCAGATCGAGGCGGACCCGGCGCTGCCGGTGAGCCGCGCCGAGGTGCTCGCCCCCGAGCAGCGCCGCCGCGTCCTGGAGGAGTGGAACCGGGCCGGCGGCCGGCCGCCGGCGGCGTCGGTGCGGGAGCTGTTCGAGGCCGCGGTCGCCGCCGACCCCACGGCGGTCGCGCTGGTCACCGGCGGCACCGAACTCTCCTACGGCGAGCTGGACGCGCGCGCCGACCGGATCGCCCACCTGCTGGCCGGCCTCGGGGTCGGCCCGGAGACGCCGGTCGCGGTGGCGCTGCCCCGCGGCGCGGACCTGGTGGCCGCCCTGCTCGCCGTCCAGAAGAGCGGCGGCGCCTACATCCCGCTCGACCCGGAGTACCCGGCGGAGCGGATCGACCACATTCTGGCGGACGCCGCGCCCGCGGTCGTGCTGACCGACTCCACGGTGGCGTCGGTGCCCGAGCGGGCGGGCGTCGAACGCGTCCTGCTGGACGACCCCGCGGTCCGCGAGCGGCTGGCCGCCCTGCCGGGCGGAGCCCTCGTCGCCGCCGCGCCGGCCACCGGGGCCAACCCGGCGTACGCCATCTACACCTCGGGCTCCACCGGCCGCCCCAAGGGCGTCGTCGTCACCCACGACAACCTGGCCAACTTCGTGGTCGACATGCGGGAGCGCTTCGCCCTGCGGCCGGGGGACCGGCTGGCCGCGGTGACCACGATCTCGTTCGACATCGCCGGCCTGGAGCTGTACGTCCCGCTGGTCTCCGGTGCCACGGTGGTCCTGGCCGACCGCGACGAGGTGCGCGACGTCGACCGGCTGGCCGAACTGCTCCGGGAGTCCGGCGCCTCCGTCATGCAGGCCACCCCCACGCTCTGGCAGGCGCTGGTCGCGCAGCGGCCGGAGGCCCTGGCGGGCCTGCGCGTGCTGGCCGGCGGCGAGGCACTGCCGGCCGGCCTGGCCGACCGGCTGGTCGAGTTGTCCGCCGGGGTGACCAACCTGTACGGCCCCACCGAGACCACCGTCTGGTCGACCGCCGCCGAGCTCGACGCCTCCGGCCGCACTCCGGTGATCGGCCGTCCGATCGCCGGCACCCAGGTCTACGTGCTCGACGCCGGCCTGTCGCTGGTTCCGCCCGGCGTTCCCGGCGACCTCTACATCGCCGGCGAGGGCGTGGTCCGCGGCTACCTCGGCCGCCCCGACCTGACCGCCGAGCGCTTCGTGGCCTGCCCGTACGGCCCGGCCGGCCGCCGGATGTACCGCACCGGCGACGTCGCCCGCTGGACCGCGGACGGGCAACTGGAGTTCGCCGGCCGCACCGACGACCAGGTGAAGGTGCGCGGCTTCCGGATCGAGCTCGGCGAGATCGAGACGGCGCTCTGCGCGTTGCCGGAGGTCGCCCGGGCCGCCGTGGTGGCCCGCGAGGACGCCTCCGGCGAGAAGCGCCTGGCCGCGTACGTGGTGCCCGCCCCCGGGGCGGCGGTGGCCGTCCCCGCCCTGCGCCGGGGTCTCGCCGAGCGGCTGCCCGAGTACATGCTGCCCGCGGCCTTCACCGTCCTGGACGCCCTGCCGCTGACCCCGAACGGCAAGACCGACCGCAAGGCGCTGCCCGCGCCCGACTTCACCGCCGCCGCGGCGGCCGTCGCGCCGCGGACGCCGCAGGAGGAGATCCTCTGCGGCCTCTTCATGGAGACCCTGGACCTGCCGTCGGTCGGCGTCCACGACAACTTCTTCGACCTCGGCGGCCACTCGCTGCACGCCACCAGGGTGGTCAGCCGCACCCGCACCGCCTTCTCGGTCGAACTCCCGCTGCGGGTGCTCTGGGAGGCGCCGACCGTCGCCGAGCTCGCCGCCCGGCTGCGCGAGGCCGACAGCGCCCGGCCGCCGGTGGTGGCGGTGGAGCGGCCCGAGCGCATCCCGCTGTCCTACGCGCAGCGCCGGCTATGGTTCCTCAACCGCTTCGAGAACGGCGCCGCCGCGCACAACATCAGCATCGGTCTGCGGATGACCGGCGAGCTGGACCACGAGGCGCTGCGGGCGGCCGTCCGGGACGTCACGGCCCGGCACGAGATCCTGCGCACCGTCTTCCCCGAGACCGACGGCGCCGCCCGGCAGCTGATCCTCTCCCCGGAGCAGGGCACCGCCGAGCTGGTCGTCCGGGACCTCGCCGAGGAGGAGCTGGAGGCGGCGGTCGCCGAGCAGGCGGCCCGCGACTTCGACCTGGCGACCGAGACCCCGCTGCGGGTCACGCTGCTGCGCCTCGCCCCGGCCGACCACGTGCTGCTGATCATCATCCACCACATCGCCGGTGACGGCTGGTCGGTCGGCCCGTTCGCCCGCGACCTCACCGCGGCCTACCTGGCCCGGGCCGCCGGCGAGGCCCCCGCGTGGGAGCCGCTGCCCGTCCAGTACGCGGACTTCACCATGTGGAGCCACGAGGTCCTGGGCGACGAAGCGGACCCGCAGAGCGTGGTCGGCCGCCAGCTCGACTTCTGGCGCGGCCGCCTCGCCGGCGCGCCCGACGTGCTGGCCCTGCCGACCGACCGGCCCCGCCCGCCGGAGGCCGACTACACCGCCGAGACCGTCGAGCTGGACGTCTCCCCGGAGCTGCACCGCGCCCTGGCCGGCGTCGCCCGCAAGACCCAGACCAGCCTCTTCATGGTGCTCCAGGCGGGCCTGTCCTCGCTCTTCACCGCCCTCGGCGCCGGCGAGGACATCCCGATCGGCTCGCCGATCGCCGGGCGCAACGACAAGGCGCTCGAAGGGATGATCGGCTTCTTCGTCAACACGCTGGTGCTGCGCACCGACACCTCCGGTGCCCCGACCTTCCGCGAACTGCTGGACCGGGTCCGGGAGTACGACCTCGCCGCGTACGCCAACCAGGACGTGCCGTTCGAGCGCCTGGTGGAGCTGCTCAACCCGGAGCGCTCGCTCGCCTGGCACCCGCTTTTCCAGATCTGGCTCAACGTCCAGAACCTGGAGGCCGCCTCCAGCGCACCGGTCGGCCTGCCCGGCGTCGAGGCCGCGGCCCACCCGGTGCCGGTCAACGCGACCCAGTTCGACCTGGCGTTCACCTTCAACGAGAGCACCGCGCCCGACGGTGCCCCGGCCGGCATGCAGGCGCTGATCGACTTCCGGCTGGACCTCTTCGACCGTGCCACCGTGGAGGACCTCTTCCGCCGGCTGGTCCGGCTGCTGGAGCGGGTCGCCGCCGACCCGGAACTGCGGGTCGCCGACCTCCCGCTGCTGACCGACAGCGAGCAGGCGGTGCTCACGGCCGCCAACGACACCGCGCGCGACCTCCCGCCGGCGACCTTCCCCGAGCTCTACGCCCGCCGGGTCGAGGCGGCCCCCGACGACGTCGCGGTGGCCTTCGAGGGCGAGGAGCTCACCTTCGCCGAACTCGACCGCCGCGCCAACCGCCTGGCCCACGTGCTCCGCGCCGAGGGCGCCGCACCCGAGCGGTTCGTCGGTCTGGCCCTGCCCCGCTCGCCGCTCTGGCCGACCGCGGTGCTCGCGGTGCACAAGGCCGGCGCGGCCTACCTGCCGCTCGACCCGGCCTACCCGGCCGACCGGCTCGCCCACATGCTCGCCGACGCCCGCCCGGAGGTGGTCGTCACCACCCGGGAGATCGCGGCGGGCCTGCCGCTCTCCGCCGGGACGGCGGTGCTGCTGCTCGACGACGAGGCGACCGGCGCCCGGGTCGACGCCGCCCCGGAGACCGCGCCCGAGGTGCGGCTGACGGACCAGCACCCGGCGTACGTCATCTACACCTCCGGCTCCACCGGCCGGCCCAAGGGCGTGGTCGTCCCGCACACGGGCTTCGCCGCCCTGCTCGCCGGCTACGTCGAGGCGCTCGGCCTCGGCCCCGGCAGCCGGGTCCTGCAGTTCGCCTCGCCGAGCTTCGACGCGGCCTTCGCCGAGCTGTGCAAGGCCCTGCTCTCCGGCTCGACGCTGGTCCTGGCGCCGCCCGCTCGGCTGGACCCGGGCGCCCCGCTGGCCGGCCTGCTGGCCGAGCAGCGGGTCACCCAGGCGACCATCCCGCCCGCCGCGCTCGGCGTGATGGCCGACGACGAGATCCCGGCCGGCCTCACCCTGCTGGTGGCCGGCGAGGCGACGCCCCCGGAGCTGGCCGGTCGCTGGTCGGTGGGCCGCCGGATGGTCAACGCCTACGGCCCGACCGAGACCACCGTCTGCGCCACCATCAGCGCCCCGCTCGCGGGCGCCGTCGAACCGCCCATCGGCACGCCCGTCCCGAACACCCGGGTGCACGTGCTGGACCGGGCCCTGCGGCAGGTCCCGCCGGGCGTTCCCGGCGAGGTCTACATCGCCGGCGCCGGGCTCGCCCGCGGCTACCTCGGCCGGCCCGGCCAGAGCGCAGAGCGCTTCCCGGCCGACCCGTACGGCCCGGCCGGCAGCCGGATGTACCGCACCGGCGACCTCGCCCGGTGGACCAGGGACGGCATGCTGATGTTCCTCGGCCGCGCCGACGAGCAGGTCAAGCTGCACGGCTTCCGGATCGAGCTCGGCGAGATCCGTTCGGCGCTGCTGCGCCGGGAGTCGGTCGCCCAGGCCGAGGTGCTGGTCCGCACCGACCGGCCTGGCGAGCAGCGGCTGGTCGCCTACGCCGTCGCGGAGAACGGCGCCGCGCCGCTCGACGGCGCCGCGCTGCGCACCGCCGTCGCCGCCGAGCTGCCCGAGTACATGGTGCCCGCGGCGGTCGTGGTGCTCGATGCCATGCCGCTGACCCCGAACGGCAAGACCGACCGGAAGGCCCTGCCGGCCCCCGACTTCGCTCCGGCCGCGGGAGCCGTGGCCGCCCGAACCCCCGAGGAGGAGCTGCTCGCCTCGCTGTTCGCCGAGATCCTGGGGGTGGCGGAGGTCGGGATCCACGACAACTTCTTCGACACCGGCGGCGACAGCATCATGTCGATCCAGCTGGTGCGCCGCGCCCGCAACTCGGGCCTCACCCTGAGCCCGCGGGACGTCTTCGAGCACAAGACGGTCGCCGCCCTCGCCCGGGCGGTCGCGGCCCAGGCCCCGGCCGAGGAGGCCGCGCAGCCGGTCGCCGCGGCCCCCGTCCCGGCCGGCGCCGGCGTCGGCGCGGTGCCGCTGACGCCGATCATCCACTGGATGCGCGAGCGCGGCGGGCGCCCGGACCGGTTCAGCCAGACCAACCTGCTGGTCGTCCCGGCCGACCTCGGACAGCAGCGGCTGGAGACCGCCCTGCAGTCCCTGCTCGACCACCACGACGTGCTGCGGATGCGCCTCGGCCGCACCGGCGGCGTGGTGTGGAACCTGGAGGTGCCCGAGCGCGGCACCGTCCGCGCCGCCGACCTGCTGCGCCGCGCCGACGTCACCGGCCTCTCCGCCGAGCAGACCCAGGCCCGCATCCTCGACGAGGCCAAGGCCGCTTGGGACCGGCTCGACCCGGAGGCCGGGGTGATGCTCCAGGCGGTCTGGTTCGACGCCGGTGCGCAGGCCCCCGGCCGGCTGCTGCTGACCGTCCACCACCTCGCCGTCGACGGCGTCTCCTGGCGCATCCTGCTGCCCGACCTGGCCCAGGCCTGGACGGCGGCCGCCGGCGGCGCGCCCGCCGAGCTCGATCCGGTCGGCACCTCCTTCCGCGAGTGGGCGCAGCTGCTCACCGACGCGGCCCAGGCGCCGGAGCGGGTCGAGGAGCTGCCGCACTGGCTGGAGACCCTCGCCGAGGCGGAGCCGGCGCTCGCCGACCGGCCGCTGGACCCGCGGCGGGACGTCACCTCGACCACCCGCCGGATGGTCCTGGAGCTGCCCGTCGAGGAGACCGCCGCGCTGCTCACCACCGTGCCCGCGGCCTTCCACGCGCGGGTCAACGACGTGCTGCTCTCCGCCTTCGCCGCCGCGGTCGCCGAGTGGCGCCGCGCCCGCGACCGCGGTGAGGGCCCGGTCCTGGTCAACCTGGAGGGCCACGGCCGCGAGGAGATCGCCGAGCAGGTCGAACTCTCCCGCACGGTCGGCTGGTTCACCAGCCTCTTCCCGGTGCGGCTGGACCCGGGCGCGCACGACTGGGCGGACTTCGCCGCCGGCGGCGCCTCGGCCGGCCGGGTGCTGAAGCGGATCAAGGAGCAGCTGCGCGCCCTGCCGGACAACGGCATCGGGTACGGCCTGCTGCGCTACCTCAACCCGCAGACCGCGCCGGTGCTGTCGCGCCTGCCCGAGCCGGGGATCAGCTTCAACTACCTCGGCCGCTTCGGAGGGGCCGGCGCCGCCGGCGACGAGGTGCTGACCGACTGGGCGACCGCACCGGAGGGCTTCGACGCCGACGGCGGCAGCGACCCGGACCGGCCGCTCGCCCACGTCGTCGACATCAACGCCCTGACCCAGGACCTGCCGGACGGGCCGCGGCTGGTCGCCGACCTGGCCTGGGCGGGGGAGCTGCTGAGCGAGGAGGACGCCCGCGCGCTGGGCGAGAACTGGATCCGCGCCCTGACCGCCCTGGTGCGCCACGCCGAGCGGTCCGAGGCGGGCGGCTACAGCCCGTCGGACCTCACCCTCGTCCCGCTCTCCCAGGAGGAGATCGACGCGGTGGAGTCGGCCGGGCAGGAGCGGCTGGAGGACGTCCTGCCGCTCACCCCGATGCAGGAGGGCCTGCTCTTCCACAGCCAGCTGGCCGAGGAGGGGCCGGACATCTACACCATCCAGCTCGGCATCGACATCGCCGGGCCGCTGGACGCCGGACGGCTCCGCGAGGCGGCGGCCGCCCTGCTGCGCCGGCACCCCAACCTGCGGGCGGGCTTCCGCCAGCAGGGGCTGAGCCGGCCGGTCCAGGTGGTCCTCGGCGACCTCGAACTTCCCTGGACGGAGCTGGACTTCACCGACCTGCCGGAGGACGGCCGGGCCGCCCGGCTGGACGCGCTGATGGACGAGGACCGGTTGCGCCGGTTCGACCCCGAGCGCCCCCCGCTGCTGCGCTTCACCCTGATCCGGATGGGCGAGCGGATCTCCCGCTTCCTGATGACCAACCACCACCTTCTGCTGGACGGCTGGTCGGGCCCGCTGCTGGTGCGCGAGCTCTTCGCGCTCTACGAGTCGGGCGGTGACGAGTCCGTGCTGCCCGAGGTGACCCCCTACCGGGACTACCTGGCCTGGCTCGGGCGGCAGGACAAGCAGGCGGCCCGTGCCGCCTGGGGCGAGGTGCTGGTGGGCGTGGACGGCGCGACTCTGATCGCGCCGGAGGCCGGCGACGTCGCGGACGCCGTGCCGGGCGACGTCCTGGTCGAGCTGGACGAGGCCGCCACGGCCGGGGTGACGGCGCTCTCCCGCCGCTTCGGGGTCACCCTGAACACGGTGGTCCAGACGGCCTGGGCGGTGGTGCTGGGCCGGCTGACCGGCCGCACCGACGTGGTGTTCGGCAGCACCGTCTCCGGGCGGCCCGCCGAGCTGCCGGGCGTGGAGCACATGGTCGGCCTGTTCATCAACACGGTGCCGGTGCGGATCGCGCTCCCGGCCGGCCGGACCTGGGCCGGCCTGCTGGACGACGTCCAGCGCGGGCAGACCGCGGTGATGGACCACCACCACCTGGGCCTGCAGGACATCCTGCGGCTGGTCGACTCCGACCGGCTCTTCGACACCATCGTGGTCACCGAGAACTTCCCGTTCGAGGGCGGCGGCGAGGGCGAGGGTGCCCAGGACGACGGCGAGGGACTGCGGATCGTCGGCGGCTACGGGACGGACGGCAACCACTACCCGGTCAGTCTGGTCGCGATGCCGGGCCGCCGGCTGCGGCTGCGCCTGGGCTTCCGGCCCGACGCGCTCGACCGCTCGGCCGTCGAGGCCGTCGGTGCCCGTCTGGTCCGGGCGCTCGGCGCCATGACGGCCGCACCGGAGCAGCCGGTGGACCGCACCGACCTGCTCGCCGACGACGAACGCCGCACCCTGCTGGAGGAGTTCAACGACACCGCGCGGCCCGCCCCGGCCCTGGTGCCGGAGCGCTTCGAGGCACAGGCCGCCCGCACCCCGGACGCGCCGGCGGTGCTGCTCGCGGACGGCACCGGGCTGAGCTACGCCGAACTGGACGCGGCCGCCGACGACCTCGCGGCGGAGCTGGTCGAGGCGGGCGTCGGGCCGGAGCGGCTGGTCGCGCTGGCGCTGCCCCGCTCGGCGGAGCTGCTGGTCGCCGCGCTCGCGGTGCTCAAGGCGGGCGGCGGCTACCTGCCCGTCGACCCGGGCGACCCGGCCGACCGGCTGGCGTACGTGCTCGCCGACGCGCGGCCGGTGCTGGTGCTGAGCCGGTCGGACGTCGCCGCCGAACTGCCGGCGGTGGACGCCCCGGTCCGGCTGCTGGACCGGCGGAGCCCGGGCGGCCGGACGCGGTCCGCCGGCGCCGACCCGCGGTGGCGCGCGCAGGCTCCGGCCTACGTGATCTACACCTCCGGCTCCACCGGACGCCCGAAGGGCGTGGTGATCGAGCACCGCTCGTTCGCCCAGTACCTCGACTACGCGGCCGAGGCCTACCCCTCGGTGCGGGAGCGGGCGCTGCTGCACTCGCCGGCCTCCTTCGACATGGCGGTGACCACCCTGTTCGCCCCGCTGGTGAGCGGCGGCTGCGTCCACGTGGCGGAGCTGGAGCAGACCGAGGGCGAGCGGCGGCAGCCGGCCTTTCTGAAGGCCACCCCCTCGCACCTGGCGCTGCTCTCGGGCCTGGACCGGGAGTGCTCCCCGACCACCGAACTGGTCGTCGGCGGAGAGCAGTTGCTCGGCGAGCCGCTGCAGGAGTGGCGCACCGCCCACCCGGGCGTCGCCGTGGTCAACGAGTACGGGCCCACCGAGGCCACCGTCGGCTGCGCCGTGCTGCGGCTGGAGCCGGGCGACCCGGCGCCCGCCGGAGCCGTGCCGATCGGCCGGCCGACGCCGAACACCAGGCTGTACGTCCTGGACGCCGGGCTGCGCCCGGTGCCGCACGGCAGCGCCGGCGAACTGTACATCGGCGGCGCGCAGTTGGCGCGCGGCTACCTGGGCCGGCCGGACCTCACCGCGGCCCGCTTCGTGGCCGACCCGTTCGGCGCGCCCGGCGGGCGGCTCTACCGCACCGGCGACCTCGCCCGGTGGGGCGCGGACGGGAGGCTGGAGTACCTGGGCCGGATCGACGACCAGGTCAAGGTCCGCGGCTACCGGGTCGAACTCGGCGAGATCGAGGCCGCGTTGACCGCCGACCCGGAGCTCGCGCAGGCCGTGGTGGTGCTGCGGGAGGATGCTGGCCGGAGCCCGCGGCTGGTCGGCTACCTGGTGCCCGCCGAGGGCCTCCCGGAGGTCGCCGCGGTGCGCGAGCGGCTGGCGGCCCAGGTGCCCGAGTACATGGTCCCGGCGGCCTTCGTGGTGCTGGACGAGCTCCCGCTGAACGCCAACGGCAAGGTCGACCGCAGGGCGCTGCCGGCGCCCGAGTACCGCGCCGCCCAGTGGAGCGGTCCGAGCACCCCGCAGGAGGAGATCCTGTGCGGGCTGTTCCGGGAGGTGCTGGGGGCCGAGGTGGTCGGCGTCCACGACAGCTTCTTCGACCTCGGCGGCGACAGCATCCTGGCGATGGGCCTGGTCAACCGGATCCGCTCGGCGTTCGGAGTCAAGCCGAGCATCCGCACGGTGCTCGCCGCGCCGACGGTCGCGGAGCTGGCCGGCCGGCTCGGCGGCGAGGCGGACCAGAACGCGCTCGACGTCCTGCTCCCGCTGCGCGAGAACGGCAGCCGCGCGCCGCTGTTCTGCGTGCACCCCGCGGGCGGGCTGAGCTGGTCGTACGCGGCCCTGCTCCGGCACGTCGACGCGGAGCACCCGGTCTACGGCCTGCAGGCCCGCGGGCTGGTCGGCGGCGACCCGCTGCCGGAGTCGATCGAGGAGATGGCGGCGGACTACGTCGAGCAGGTCCGCAAGGTCCAGCCGGTCGGCCCGTACCACCTGTTGGGCTGGTCGCTCGGCGGCACCGTGATCCACGAGATGGCCGCCCAACTCCGCGCCGCCGGCGAGGAGGTGGCGCTGCTGGCCAACCTCGACGAGTATCCGCTGGACCGCTCGCAGCCGCTGCCCGACCGGGTGCCGGACGAGCAGGACGCGCTGCGGACGATGCTCGACTTCGCGGGCCACGACGTGGACGCCCTCGGGGACGCCCGGCTGGAGCACGCCCAGGTGGTGGCCGTGCTGCAGGAGCGGCAGAGCGTGCTCGCCAGCCTGGACGAGGCGGCCGTGGCCGCGCTGGCGCGGGTGTACGCCAACAACCGGCGGCTGTTCCTGGCCTACCGGCCGCCCAGGTACGACGGCGACCTGCTGGTGCTGGTCGCCGAGCCGGACCGCTCCCGCCCCGGCTCCGACCTTGCCGACCGGGTCGGTGCCTGGAAGGAATTCGTCGGCGGCCGGATCGAGTTCCGGGTGATCGGCTGCGACCACCCGTACCTGCTGCAGCCGGAATGGGCCGCGGAGGTCGGCCGGGTGGTCAACGAGAAGCTCCGGGAACTCAGGTGACGCGCACCCCGGCCGGTCGGCGGACCGGCCGGCCGGAAGGTGCGCGAGAAGGCGTGCGAGAAGGCCGCCGAGAAGGCGCGCGAGAAATGGTGGAGAAATGACCGTGCAGACGACCGGAAGCAGGACCGCGGTTCCCGACGGGATCTCGGCGGTGAACCTGGCGGACCCGAAGTCCTACCTCGACAACGACATGGACGCCTACTGGCGGCGGCTGCGTGCCGACCACCCCGTGTACCGGCACGGCCGGGACGGCGCGTACCCCGAGTTCTGGGTGGTCAGCCGCTACGCCGACGTGATGGCCCTGTACCGGGACGACCGGCGGCTCACCTCGGAGAAGGGCAACGTCCTGGTGACGCTGCTGGCCGGCGGCGACTCGGCGGCCGGCCAGATGCTGGCGGTGACCGACGGCCGGCGCCACAAGGACCTGCGCAACGTGATGCTGCGGGCGTTCTCGCCGCGGGCGCTGGCCCACGTGACCGACCTGGTGCGCACCAACACGCGGGCGCTGGTCCGCGACTTCGTCCGCCGCGGCTCGGGCGACTTCGCCGCCGAGGTCGCCTCGGTGATCCCGATGACCACGGTGGGCGGACTGCTCGGCGTCCCGCAGCGCGACCACCCCTACCTGCTCGGCCTGACCAAGTCCTCGCTCAGCTCCGACGAGGCCGACCAGGCCCCCGAGGAGGCCTTCCTGGCCCGCAACGAGATCCTGCTCTACTTCAGCGACCTGGTCGCCGAGCGGCGGGCCGACCCGCAGGACGACGTCATCACCACCCTGACGCAGAGCGACATCGACGGGGTGCCGCTCACCGACCAGGACATCGTCTTCAACTGCTACAGCCTGATCCTCGGCGGCGACGAGACCAGCCGGCTCAGCATGATCGAGGCCGTCCACACCCTCAGCCGCGAGCCCGAACAGTGGCGGCGGCTCAAGCAGGGCGAGGTCAGCCTGGAGTCGGCCGTCGAGGAGATCCTGCGCTGGGCCTCCCCGGCGATGAACTTCGGCCGCCGCGCCCTGGTCGACATCGAGCTGCACGGCGAGACGATCAAGGCCGGCGACGTGGTCACGCTCTGGAACATCTCGGCGAACCGGGACGACACCGTCTTCGACGACCCGTTCAGCCTGGACCTCGGGCGCACCCCGAACAAGCACATCACCTTCGGCTACGGCCCACACTTCTGCCTGGGCGCCTACCTGGCCCGGGTCGAGGTGAAGGAGATGCTCGACGCGCTGCGCACCTTCACCACCGGCTTCGAGCTCACCGGCGAGCCGCGCCGGATCCACTCCAACCTGATGACCGGGATGTCCTACCTGCCGGTCGGCTTCACCGCGGACGAGGCGGGGCTGGCCACCGCCGGCTCCTGACCCGCCGCACCGTTCGCACCGCACCGCACGCAACGGACCGGCCCGGCGCCGCCCCTGGGGAGGCGCCGGGCCGGATTCCGTGCGGCGTACTCAATTCCTTGCAGTGCCGTTGTCGGCGTTGTCGCGCGGCCGGAAGGCTGGCACCTGAGATTTCTGCCTGGCCGACGGTGCCGCATTTCCTTTCCCGACCAAGCGAATTCACGCGGGCCGCACTGTCCGGGGCACCCGGGTTGATCGATCGAATGTGGAGTGAGTGAATGTCTGACCCGCAGGGTGTTCGTTACCGCTTGACCGATGGGCAGCGGGGGATCTGGTACGCGGCGCAGGGCGATCCGGCGAATCCGGTGTTCTGCCTGGCGGAGCGAGTGGACATCGACGGCCCGGTCGACGCGGAGCTGTTGGAGGCGGCCGTCCGGCAGGTGGTCGACGAGACCGAGGCCCTGCGGGCGCACTTCGGCGAGGACGCCGAGGGCCCGTACCAGGTCGTCGGCCCCGCACCCGCCTGGACCTTCCCGGTGGTCGACCTCTCCGCCGAGGACGACCCGGAGGCCGCACTGCTGCGCTGGGTGGCGGCCGACCACGAGCGGCCGGTCGACCTCGGCTCCGGGCCGCTGTTCACCTTCGCGCTGCTCCGGCTCGCCGAGCACCGGCACGTCTGGTACCAGCGGCACCACCACATCGTGCTGGACGGCCTGAGCATCGCCGTGGTCGCGCGCCGGGTGGCCGCCGTCTACTCGGCCGCCGCGGCCGGGCGGCCGTGCCCGCCGGCCGCCGCCGGCAGCCTGGGCGACCTCGTCGAGGCCGACGCCGCCTACCGGGACTCGGAGGCCTTCGCGGCGGACCGCCGGTTCTGGGCCGAGCAGCTGGCCGACCGCACCGAGGTGTCCGGGCTCGCCGAGCAGCCCGCCGGCTACCCGGACCGCCCGCTGCTGCGGGCCGTCGCCGAACTCGGCGCCGGGACCGTCGAGTCGGTCCGCTCCCTGGCCCGCGAGGCCGGCCTGGCCTGGCCGGCCGTGTTCGCCGCCGCGCAGGCCCTCTACCTCCACCGGGCCACCGGCCGCACCGACGTGGTGCTGGCCCTCCCGGTCGCGGCCCGCCCCACCGGGCCGGCCGGCGAGGTGCCCGGCATGGTGTCGAACGTCGTGCCGCTGCGGCTCTCCGTGCACCCCGGGGACACCGTCGGCGAACTGCTCCGGGACGTCTCCCGGCGGATGCGCACCGTGGTCCGCCACCAGCGCTACCGGTACGAGGCGATGCGCCGCGACGCCGGCGCGCTCGTCGACGGCCGGCGCCTGGTCGGCCCGCGCGTCAACCTCGTCATGTTCGAGTACAACCTGGACTTCGCCGGCGCCCCGGGCACCGTGCGGAACCTGACCATCGGCCAGGACGACGACCTCACGGTCGTCGTCGACGCCCGCGCCGGCGGCGGCGCCCTGCGCCTCGAACTCAACGCCAACCCCGACCTCTACACCGCCGAGGACGTCGAGCGGCACTGCGAGCGGCTGGTCGCCCTGGTCGGCGCCCTCGCCGAGGGCGGCCCCGATCAGGTCGTCGGGCGCCTCGACACCGCCACCGACCGGGAACTGCGGCAGGTGCTGACGGAGTGGAACGGCTCCGCCGCCCCCGGCGGCGACGCCACCCTGACCGAACTGTTCGAGGCTCGCGTCCGGGCCTGCCCGGACGCGACCGCCGTCACCCTCGGCGCGGAGGCGCTGACCTACCGGGAGCTGAACGCCCGGGCCAACGCCCTGGCCCGGATGCTCGTCGCGCACGGCGCCGGCCCCGGGCGGTTCGTCGGGCTGGTGCTGCCCCGCTCGGTCGACCTGGTCGTCGCCCTGCTCGCGGTGGTGAAGACCGGCGCCGCCTATGTGCCCATCGACCCCACCTACCCGGCGGACCGGATCGCCTACACGGTGGCGGACGTCGAGCTCTCGGTGGCCGTCACGCACACCGGCGGGGGAGTGGTGCTGCCGGAGGGCGTGCGGCGGATCGCCCTCGGCGACGAGGAGACCGCCGCCGCCCTGGCGGCCCGGCCCGGCACCGACCTCGCCGACGCCGACCGGCTCGGCCCGCTCGTCCCGGACGCGCCCGCCTACGTCATCTACACCTCGGGCTCCACCGGGCGCCCCAAGGGCGTCGTGGTATCGCACCGCAACGTGGTGCGGCTGTTCTCCGCGACCGACCACTGGTTCGGCTTCGGCCCCGACGACGTGTGGACGCTCTTCCACTCCTACGCCTTCGACTTCTCCGTCTGGGAGCTGTGGGGTCCGCTGCTGCACGGCGGCCGGCTGGTCGTCGTCCCGTACGACGTCTCGCGCTCCCCGGAGGCCTTCCTGCGGCTGTTGGCCGACGAGCGGGTCACCGTCCTCAACCAGACGCCCTCGGCCTTCTACCAGCTGGTGCACGCCGACCGGGCCGAGCCGGAGACCGGCGACCGGCTCGCGCTGCGCTACGTCGTCTTCGGCGGCGAGGCGCTGGACCTGGGCCGGCTCGCCGCCTGGTACGACCGCCACCCCGACGGCTCCCCGCTGCTCGTCAACATGTACGGCATCACCGAGACCACCGTGCACGTCAGCCACCTGCCGCTCGACCGCGGGCTCGCCGCCGCGGGCACCGGCAGCCTGATCGGCCGGGCCATCCCCGACCTGCGGACCTACCTCCTGGACGGCGCCCTGCGCCCGGTGCCGCCGGGCGCCGGCGGCGAGCTGTACGTGGCCGGCGGCGGCGTCGCCCAGGGGTACCTCAAGCGCCCCGGGCTCACCTCCACCCGCTTCGTCGCCGACCCGTTCGCGGGCGACGGCACCCGGATGTACCGCACCGGCGACCTCGCGCGCTGGACCCCGGAGGGCCGGCTGGAGTACCTGACCCGGGCCGACCACCAGGTGAAGATCCGCGGTTTCCGGATCGAGACCGGCGAGATCGCCGCCGCGCTCGCCGCCTGCCCCGGCGTCGCCAACTGCGCGGTGGTGGCCCGCGACGACCGCCAGGGCGAGAAGCGGCTGGTCGCCTACGTTGTGCCGCAGGACGCCGCCGACGCACCCGACCCGGCGCTGCTGCGCAAGAAGCTCGGCGAGACCCTGCCGGACCACATGCTCCCCGCCGTCTTCGTCGCCCTGGAGGCGCTGCCGCTGACGCCCAGCGGCAAGCTCGACGAGCGGGCCCTGCCGGAGCCCGAGGCCGCCGCGGGCGGCGGCGGGCGCGCCGCCCGGACGCCCAACGAGCAGGTGCTCGCCGCCCTGTTCGCCGAGGTGCTGGACGCCCCGTCGGTCGGCGCGGACGACAACTTCTTCACCCTCGGCGGTCACTCGCTGGCCGCCACCCGGCTGGCCGGCCGGGCCCGCGCCGTGCTCGGCGTCGAGCTGGCCGTCCGCGACGTGTTCGAGCGGCCCACCGTGGCGGAGCTGGCCACGCTGCTGGACACCGCCGCCGCGGCCCGCACCGCGCTCGTCCCCGGCCCGCGGCCCGACCCGGTGCCGCTCTCCTTCGCCCAGCAGCGCCTCTGGTTCCTCGACCGCCTCGACGGCCCGAGCCCGACCTACAACATCCCGTTCGTGCTGCGGCTGACCGGGGAGCTCGACACCGAGGCCCTGCACGCCGCCCTGCGCGACGTGCTGCTGCGGCACGAGAGCCTGCGCACCGTGTTCCCGGCCACCGCCGGAGTCCCGCGCCAGCGCATCCTCACCGCCGACGAACTGCCGCCGCTGCTCACGGTGACCCGCACCGACGCCGACCGGCTGCCCGCCGCGCTCGCCGCCGCGGCCGCGCACACCTTCGCGCTCGACTCCGAACTCCCGCTGCGTGCAGAGCTGTTCAGCACCGGCGAGGGCGAGTGTGCGCTCTCCGTGGTGGTCCACCACATCGCCGGCGACGGCTGGTCCCTGGCCCCGCTCGTGCGGGACCTCGCCACCGCCTACACCGCCCGTCACGGCGGCGCCGCACCCGACTGGGCGCCGCTGCCGGTCCAGTACGCCGACTACACCCTCTGGCAGCGCGCGCTGCTCGGCGACGAGTCGCACGACCGCAGCCCGCTGGAGCAGCAACTCGCCTACTGGAAGCAGGCCCTGGCAGGCCTGCCGGAGGAGCTGGAGCTGCCCGCGGACCGCCCCCGGCCGGCCGTGGCCGGACACCGCGGCGCGGTGCTGGCCTGCGACCTCGACGCCGAGCTGCACCGGGCCGTCGTCGCCGTCGCACGCTCCGGCGGCGCGAGCGTCTTCATGGTCCTCCAGGCCGCCCTCGCCACCCTGCTCTCCGCGCTCGGCGCCGGGGACGACATCCCGGTCGGCAGCCCGATCGCCGGGCGCACCGACGAGGCGCTGGACGACCTGGTCGGCTTCTTCGTCAACACCCTGGTGCTGCGGACCGACACCTCCGGCCGCCCGGCCTTCGCCGAGCTGGTCGAGCGGGTGCGACAGAGCTCGCTCGCCGCCTACGCCCACCAGGACGTGCCGTTCGAGCGGCTGGTCGAGGTGCTCAACCCGGACCGCTCGCTGGCCCGGCACCCGCTCTTCCAGATCCTGCTGAGCATGCAGGACCACCCCGACCGCGCGCTCGACCTGCCCGGCGTCGAGGCCTCGGTGGCCCCGGGCGACCTGGCGATCGCCAAGTTCGACCTGCAGTTCGACTTCAGCGAGCGGTTCGACGCGGACGGCGCCCCCGCCGGCATCGCCGGCCAGGTGCTGTACAGCACCGACCTGTACGACGCCGAAACGGTCCGGCTGATGGTGTGGCGGCTGGTCCGGGTCCTGGAACAGGCCACCGCGCGGCCGGCCGCGAGCATCGCCGGGATCGACCTCCTCTGGCCGGCCGAGGCCGAGCAGCTGGCCGTCGGCTGGGCGGGCGCCGTCCGCGACGTCCCCGCGCTCACCGGCACCGTCACCGAGCGCTTCGCGGCCCGGGCCGCGGCGACCCCGGCGGCGACCGCCCTGGTCGCCGCCGACGGCGCCGAAGTCTCCTACCGCGAGCTGGACGAGCGGTCCAACCGGCTGGCGCACCGGCTGCTCGCCGCCGGCGTCGGCCCGGAGTCCCGGGTCGCCGTCCTCCAGCAGCGCTCGGTGGACCTCGTCGTCTCGCTGCTCGCCGTGCTCAAGGCGGGCGGCACGTACGTGCCGCTCGACGCCCGCGCCCCGCAGACCCGCTGGCAGCTGGTCGTCGAGCAGACCGAGGCCTCGGTGCTGCTGCTCGACCGGGCCCAGCCCGACCGGGAGTTCACCCACGGCGCCGTGGAGTTGGTGGCCGACGAGGGCCTGGACGCCTTCCCGGCGACCGCGCCCGCCGTCGCGGGCCACCCCGAGCGGCTCGCGTACGTGATGTTCACATCCGGCTCCACCGGCCGGCCCAAGGGCGTCGCCGTCACCCACCGCGACCTGCTTGCCTTCGCGCTCGACGGCTGCTTCGCCGCCGACGCGCACCGCCGGGTGCTCTGGCACGCGCCGCACGCCTTCGACGCCGCCAACTACGAGATCTGGGTCCCGCTGCTGAGCGGCGGCACGGTGGTCGTCGCCCCGCCGCACGACATGGACGTCGCCACCCTGCGGCGCGCCGTCGCCGAGCACGGCATCACCGGCCTGCACCTGACCGCCGGGCTGTTCCGCGTGGTCGCCGAGAACGACCTCGACTGCCTCGCCGGTGTGCGCGAGCTCCTGGCCGGCGGCGACGTCGTCCCGGGCACCGCCGTGCGCGAACTGCTGGAGCGCTTCCCCGGCCTGGTCTTCAAGGACACCTACGGCCCCACCGAGACCACCTCCTTCGCGACCCACCACCGCGTCACCGACCCCGGCGCCGTGCCCGACGCGGTGCCGATCGGGCGCCCGCTGGACAACATGCGCGCCTACGTGCTGGACGCCGGCCTGCGCCGCGTCCCGCCGGGCGTCGTCGGCGAGCTGTACCTCGCCGGCGAGGGCCTGGCGCGTGGCTACTGGCGCGCGCCGGGGCTCACCGCCGAGCGCTTCCTCGCCGATCCCTTCGGCCCCGTCGGGAGCCGGATGTACCGCGTCGGGGACCTTGCCCGCTGGAACGGCGAGGGCGTGCTGGAGTTCGCCGGCCGGGCCGACGACCAGGTGAAGATCCGCGGCTTCCGGATCGAGCCGGCCGAGGTGGAGGCGGCCGTCGCCCGCCACCCCGGCGTCGGCTCGGCGGCCGTGGTGGTCCGCGAGGACCGCCCCGGGGACAAGCGGCTGGTCGCCTACGCCGTGCCCGCGGCGGGGCAGCAGCTCGACCTCGACGCCCTGCGCGCCGGTCTCGCCCGGACGCTGCCCGACTACATGGTGCCCGCCGCCGTGGTGGCCCTGGAGGCGCTGCCGCTCACCCCGAACGGCAAGCTCGACCGCAGGGCGCTTCCCGAGCCCGGGACCCCGGGCGGGGGCTCCGGCGGCCGCGCCCCGCGCACCCCGGAGGAGCAGGTGCTCTGCGGCCTGTTCGCCGAGATCCTGGAGACCTCCTCGGTCACGATCGACGACGGCTTCTTCGACCTCGGCGGGCACTCGCTGCTCGCCACCCGCCTGGTGCTGCGCATCCAAGCCGTCCTCGGCGTCGAGGTGGCGGTCCGGGACCTGTTCAACGCGTCCACCGTCGCCGAGCTCGCCGAGCTGATCGCCGGCGCCGCCGGGGCCACCCGGACGCCGCTCGCGCCCGTGGAGCGGCCCGCCGCGGTGCCGCTGGCCTTCCCCCAGCGCGGCCTCTGGTTCCTCAACCAGATGGAGGGTCCGAGCCCCACCTACAACCTCGGCGTCTCGCTGCGCTTCACCGGCCAGCTCGACCGCGACGCCCTGTACGCGGCCCTGCACGACGTCATCGCCCGGCACGAGAGCCTGCGCACGGTCTTCCCCGCCGAGGACGGTGTGCCCCGCCAGCACGTGGTGCCCGCCGCCGAGGCCCGGGCGGAGATCGGGGTCACCGAGATCGCCGAGGAGGAGCTGGACGACGCCCTGACCCGGGCCGCCCGACAGGGCTTCGACCTCGCCCGCGACCTGCCGATCCGGGCCGACCTGCTGGTGATCAGCCCGACCGAGCACGTCTTCCTGGTCCTGGTGCACCACATCGTCTCCGACGGCTGGTCGATGACCCCGCTGGTCTCCGACCTCGCCGCGGCCTACGCCGAGCGGCGGGCCGGCGGCGCGCCCGACCGGGAGCCGCCGACCGTCCAGTACGCCGACTACACGCTGTGGCAGGCGCGGTCGCTCGGGAGCGAGACCGACCCGGAGAGCCGGCTCGGCCACCAGCTCGACCACTGGCGGCAGGCCCTGGCCGGCCTGCCCGAACAGCTCGACCTGCCCACCGACCGGCCGCGGCCGGCGGTGCTGAGCAACCGCGGCGACATCGTCCCGCTGGCCCTCGGCCCCGAGCTGCACGCGGCGCTCGCCGGTGTGGCCCGCACCAGCGGCGCCAGCCTGTTCATGGTGGTCCAGGCGGGGCTCGCCGCGCTGCTGTCCCGGCTCGGCGGGGGCACCGACATCCCGCTCGGCACCGCCGTCGCAGGGCGCAACGACGAGGCCCTCTTGGAGAGCATCGGGTTCTTCGTCAACACGCTGGTGCTGCGCAACGACGTGTCCGGGGACCCGACCTTCCGCCAGCTGGTCGACCGGGTGCGCGAGGCCGACCTGGCCGCCTTCGCCAACCAGGAGGTGCCCTTCGACCTGTTGGTGGAGACCCTCAGCCCGCAGCGCTCGCTGGCCCGGCACCCGCTCTTCCAAACCATGCTCACGTTCGAGAACATGCCCGAGCTGACGCTGCGCTTCCCCGGGCTGCAGACCAGGCTCCACCCGGCCAACGCCCGCGCGGCCAAGTTCGACCTGGACTTCTCCCTCGGCGAGACCTTCGACGCCGCGGGTGCCCCGGCCGGGATCACCGGCACGCTGTCGTTCAACACGGACCTCTACGACCGCACCGGCGCCGAGGCGCTGGCCGCCCGGTTCGTCCGGCTCCTGGAGGCGGTGGCGGCCAACCCGGCGCTGCCGGTCTCCGCGGCCGACCTGCTCGCCGACGAGGAGCGGGCCGGTCTGGCCGGCCCGTGGCAGGGCGCCGAGGCGATCGAGGGCCCGGCCACTCTGGCCGATCAGCTCGCCCACTGGGCCGAGCGGACGCCCGACGCCGTCGCGGTCAGCACCGCCACCGAGCGGCTCGGCTACGCCGAGCTGGCCGCCCGGGTGAACCGCCTGGCCCGGCTGCTGGCCGGCCGAGGCGTCGGCCCGGAGCGCTTCGTCGCCCTGCTGCTGCCGCGCGGTCTCGACATGGCGGTCGCCCCGCTCGCGGTCACCGCGGCCGGCGGCGCCTACCTGCCGATCGACCCCGGCCTGCCCGCCGAGCGGATCCGGTTCGTCGTCGAGGACACCCGCCCGGCGGCCGTGCTGACGACCCGCCGGCTGGCCGCCGCGTTGCCCCCGCTGCCGGACGGGACGGCCCTGCTGCTCCTGGACGACCCGGCCACCGAGGCCACGCTCGCGGCCCTGCCCGGGCACGCCCCGGAGCCCGGCGAGCTGAACGGCGCGGTGCGCCCGGACAACCTCGCCTACGCGATCTACACCTCTGGTTCGACGGGCCTGCCCAAGGGCGTCACCGTCGAGCACCGCAGCCTGGTGAACCTCTTCACGGCGCACCGGCGCGACCTGTTCGAGCCCGCGGTGGCGGCGGCCGGCGGCCGCAGGTTCCGTGCCGGCGTGACTGCCTCGCTCTCCTTCGACACCTCCGTCGAGGGCCTGCTCTGGGCGCTGGCCGGCCACGAGGTGCACATCGTCGACGACGACGTGCGCCGCGACCCGCAGGCCCTGGTGGCCTACCTGGCCGAGCACCGCGTCGACTTCCTCGACATCACCCCCTCGTACGCGGCCGAGCTGGTCGAGGCCGGCCTGCTCGACCGGACCGACACCGCCCCGGCGGTGCTGATGCTCGGTGGCGAGGCGCTCGGCCGGGACCTCTGGGAGCGGCTGGCCGGATCGCCGGCCACCACGAGCCACAACTTCTACGGCCCCACCGAGTTCACCGTCGACGCGCTCTCCGCACCGCTCGGCGCCGCCGACCGGCCGGTGATCGGCCGGCCGATCCGGGGCACCCGCGCCCACGTGCTCGACGGCGCGCTGCGGCCGGTCCCCCCGGGCGTCCCGGGCGAGCTCTACCTGGCCGGCGCCGGCCTGGCCCGCGGCTACTGGCAGCGACCGGGCCTGACCTCCGAGCGGTTCGTCGCCGACCCGTTCGGCCCCGCCGGGAGCCGGATGTACCGCACCGGCGACGTGGTGCGTCGGCAGGCCGACGGCAACCTGGTCTACCTCGGCCGGGTCGACGACCAGGTCCAGGTGCGCGGCTTCCGCGTCGAGCTCGGCGAGATCGCGGCGGCCCTCGGCGCGCTGCCCGGCGTCGCCCGGGGCGCGGCCCTGGTCCGCGAGGACTCCCCGGGCGACCAGCGGCTCGTCGGTTACGCGGTGCCCGAGCCCGGCGCCGCGCCGGATCCGGCGGACATCCGCGCCGCCCTGCGGCGGAGCCTGCCCGAGTACATGGTGCCGAGCACCGTGGTGCTGCTGGACGCGCTGCCGCTGACCGCCAACGGCAAGCTCGACCAGAAGGCCCTGCCGGCGCCGGAGCGCGACGCCGCGACCGCGGCCCGGGCGCCCCGCACCCCGCGCGAGGAGGTGCTCGCCGGGCTCTTCGCCGAGGTGCTGGGCGTGCCCGCGGTCGGGGTGGACGACGGCTTCTTCGACCTCGGCGGGCACTCGCTGATGGCCGCCCGGCTGGTCAACCGGATCCGCGCCGCGCTCTCGGTCGAACTCTCCGTCCGCACCCTGTTCGAGGCCCCCACGGTGGCCGCACTGGCCCGCGCCCTGGACGGGGCGGAGGCCGCCCGGCAGCCGCTCGTCGTCCAGGAGCGGCCCGACCCCCTCCCGCTCTCCCACGCCCAGCGCCGCCTCTGGTTCCTCAACCGGCTGGAGGGGCTGAGCGCGACCTACAACGTGCCGGTGGTGCTGCGGCTGTCCGGTGAGCTCGACCGGGCCGCGCTGGAGCTCGCGCTCGGCGACCTGATCGGGCGCCACGAGACCCTGCGCACGGTCTTCCCCGAGACCGGCGGCACGCCGCGGCAGCAGGTGCTGGACGCCGCCGACGCGCGGCTGCCGCTGGCCGTCGTGGACACCACCGAGGAGGCCCTGCCCGACCGGCTGCGGGCCGTCGCTACCCAGGGCTTCGACCTGGGCGGGCGGCTCCCGCTGCGGGCCACCCTGTTCGCACTCGGCGCGACCGAGCACGTCCTCGCCCTGGTGGTGCACCACATCGCCACCGACGGCTGGTCCGAGGCGCCGCTGGTGCGCGACCTGTCGGCCGCCTACACGGCGCGCCGAACCGGCGCCGCACCCGACTGGGCGCCGCTGCCGGTCCAGTACGCGGACTACACGCTCTGGCAGCGCGCCCACCTGGGCGACGAGTCCGACCCGGAGAGCGGCATCGCCCGCCAGCTCGCCCACTGGCGGGACGCCCTGGCCGGTCTGCCCGACGAGCTGTCCCTGCCCACCGACCGCCCCCGGCCGGCCGCGGCGAGCTACCGCGGGCGCACCGCGGAGTGCTCGCTCGACCCCGAACTGCACCGGCGGCTGGCCGCGTTGGCCCGCTCCCGCGGGGTCACCCTGTTCATGGTGCTGCAGTCGGCCCTGGCCGTGCTGCTGACCCGGCTCGGCGCGGGCGAGGACATCCCGATCGGCAGCCCGATCGCCGGGCGCACCGACGCGGACCTGGAGGACCTGGTCGGCCTCTTCCTCAACACCCTGGTCCTGCGCACCGACACCTCCGGCGACCCGACCTTCGCCGAGCTGCTGGACCGGGTGCGGCGGACCACCCTGGACGCCTACGCGCACCAGGACGTGCCGTTCGAGCGCATCGTCGACGCGGTCGACCCGGAGCGCTCACTGGCCCGCCACCCGCTGTTCCAGGTCATGCTGATGGTCCAGAACATGCCGGCCACCGGGACCACCCTGGGCGGCCTCGCCCTCCGGCCCGAGCTGGTGGACACCGGCGTCGCCAAGGTCGACCTGAGCTTCGCCTTCGGCGAGCGCCCGGAGGGCCCCGGCGAGCCGGGCGCGCTCTTCGGCGTGGTCGAGTACAGCACCGACCTCTTCGACGAGGGCACCGTCGAGCTGCTGGTGGGCCGGCTGGTCCGGGTGCTGGAGGCGGTGGCCGACGACCCGGAGCTGCGGATCGGCGCGCTGGACGTGCTGTCCCCGGCCGAGCGCGGACGCGTCCTGGCCGAGTGGAACGACACCGCCCGGCCGGTGCCGGCCCTGCGGGTGCACGAGCTCTTCGCCGAACAGGCCGCACGCACCCCGCAGGCGGTCGCCGTGGTCTCCGCGGGCACCGAGCTGAGCTACGCCGAACTCGACGCCCGTTCCGACCGGTTGGCCGCCGTACTGAGCGCCCGCGGCGCGGGGCCGGAGCGCCTGGTGGCCATCGCGCTGCCGCGCTCGGCCGAGCTCCTGGTCGCCCTGCTGGCGGTCCTGAAGAGCGGGGCGGCGTACCTGCCGCTCGACCCGGACCACCCGCGGGACCGGATCGGCTACATCGTCGAGGACGCCCGGCCGGCGCTGGCGCTGGTCGACGCCGCGACGGCGGGCCTGTTCACCGGGACGGACGTGCCGCTGCTGGCCCTGGACGGCGACCACGCCGGGCCCGGCGCTCCGGCGCCCCGGGTGGCGGTCTCCGCGGACCACCCCGCCTACGTCATCTACACCTCCGGCTCGACCGGCCGGCCGAAGGGCGTGGTCGTCCCGCACGGCGGGCTGACCAACTTCCTCGCCGACATGGCGGACCGCTTCGCCCTCGGCGCCGGGGACCGCCTGCTCTCGGTCACCACGGTCTCGTTCGACATCGCCGCCCTGGAGCTGTACCTGCCGCTGCTCGGCGGCGCGGGCGTGGTGATCGCCGACCGGGACACCGTCCGCGACCCGGCCGCGCTGCTGCGCACCGCCGCGTCCACCGGGGCCGGGATCGTCCAGGCGACGCCGTCCCTCTGGCAGGCGATGGTGACCGCGGCGCCGGAGGCCCTGCGCGGGCTACGGGTCCTGGTCGGCGGCGAGGCGCTGCCGGCGGCCCTGGCCGCCCGGCTGCGCGAGCTGGCCGGCCCGGTGACCAACCTGTACGGGCCGACCGAGACCACGATCTGGTCGACCGCCGCCGAGCTCGGCGCGGCGGAGGGGGCGCCGTCGATCGGCGGCCCGATCGCCAACACCCGGGTGTACGTCCTCGACGAGGGCCTGCGCCCGGTGCCGCCCGGGGTCTCCGGCGAGCTCTACCTCGCGGGTGCCGGCGTGGTGCGCGGCTACCACCGCAGGCCCGCGCTCACCGCGGAGCGCTTCGTGGCGTGCCCGTTCGGCCCGGCCGGCGACCGGATGTACCGCACCGGCGACGTCGTCCGCTGGTCGGCCGACGGCCGGCTGGAGTTCTCCGGCCGGGTGGACCACCAGGTGAAGGTCCGCGGCTTCCGGATCGAGCTCGGCGAGATCGAGGCGGTGCTCGCCGCGCACGGCAGCGTGGGCCAGGCCGTGGTGGTCGACCGCCGCACCGAGCAGGGCGCCGTCCACCTGGTCGCCTACCTGGTGCCGCGCGCCGGCCGGCCGGCCCCCGGGCCGGAGGAGCTGCGGGCGCATCTGCTGGCGTCGCTGCCCGAGTACATGGTGCCGGCCGCCTTCGTGCCGCTCGACGCGCTGCCGCTCACCCCGAACGGCAAGCTCGACCGGAGGGCGCTGCCCGCCCCCGACTTCCGCGCCGCCGAGGGGTCGCGGGCCCCGCGCACCCCGGTCGAGGAGGTGCTCTGCACGGCCTTCGCCGAGGTGCTCGGCCTGCCGTCGGTGGGCATCGACGACAGCTTCTTCGAGCTGGGCGGGGACAGCATCGTCTCGATCCAGCTGGTCGCCCGGGCCCGCGCGGCGGGCGTGGCGGTCGCGGTCAAGGACGTCTTCGAGCACCGGACGGTGGCCGGCCTGGCCGGCACCGCGGCGCTGCTCGTCGGCGCCCCGGCGGCCGAACCCGACGTCGCGGTGGGCGAGTTCGCACCGACGCCGATCATGCACCGGCTGCGCGGGCGGGGCGGGGAGATCGACGGCTACAGCCAGCCGATGCTGCTCCGCACCCCCGCCGGCCTGGACCTGCCGGCGCTCACCGCGCTGCTGCGGGCGGTGCACGAGCGGCACGACGTGCTCCGCGCACGGCTGGTCGAGGACGAGCACGGCCGGTGGCGGCTGAGCGTGCCGCCGGCCGGGGCGGTGGACGCGGCGGACCGGCTCGACCGGGTCGACGCCGCCACCGCGGCCGGGTTCGCGCCGTTGGTGGCGGACCACCTCACCGCCGCGGTCGCCCGGTTGGCGCCGCGGGACGGGGAGATGCTGCGGGCGGTCTGGTTCGACGCCGGCCCCGACCGGCCCGGCCGGCTGCTGCTGGTCGCCCACCACCTGGTGGTCGACGGTGTCTCCTGGCGGATCCTGGCGCAGGACCTCGCCGCGCTCTGGGCCGCGGCCGCCGAGGGCCGGGACGCGGCGCTGCCGGCCGTGGGCACCTCGGTGCGGCGGTGGAGCGAGCTGCTGGCCGCCGAGGCCGCCACCGACCACCGGCAGGCCGAACTCGGCTTCTGGGCCGAGGTGCTGAGCACCCCCGACGCCCCGCTGGGCGCGGCGGACGTCCCGCCGGGCACGGCAGCGGCCCGCGCCGGTGCCGCCGCGGCCCCGGCCGGACGGGTCGCGCTGACCGTGCCGACCGGCACCGCCGAGGCACTGCTGACCCGCCTCCCCGCGGAGTTCCACTGCGGGGTGGACGACGTCCTGCTGACCGCGCTCGGGCTGGCGGTCGTCGACCGGCGCCGCCGGCTGGGCGGCTCGGCGACCTCGCTGCTGGTGGCGGTCGAGGGCCACGGCCGCGACGAGAGCATCGGCGGCGCCGACCTCTCCCGCACGGTGGGCTGGTTCACCAGCCTCCACCCGGTGCGGCTCGACCTCGGACCGCTCCCGTGGGCCGAGGTGTGGTCCGGCGGCCCCGCCGTGGGGCGCGTGGTCAAGCGGGTCAAGGAGCAGCTGCGGGCGGTGCCCGGCACCGGCATCGGCTACGGCCTGCTGCGCCACCTCGGCAGCCGGCCCGGCGCGGAGCCGGCCGGCCCCGCGGTCCCGCGGATCGGCTTCAACTACCTGGGCCGGATCGCGGTGGGCGCCGACCCCGCGGGCTGCTGGGACGTGGCGCCCGAGGCGCTGGACCTGGACCTCGGTGCGGCCGCTCCCGACCCGGCCCACGACGTGGAGCTCGACGTCGTCACGGTCGACCGCGCGGCCGGACCGGAGCTGCGCGCCACGCTGACGTTCGCGCCCGACGTCCTCTCCGAGCCGGATGCGCGGGAGCTGGGCGCGGGCTGGCTGCGGGCCCTGGAGGCGCTGGTCGCCCACGCGGCGAGCGCCGGGGCGGGCGGCCACACCGCGTCCGACCTGCCGCTCGCGGGCCTGGAGCAGGCGGAGATCGAGCTGCTGGAGGGCGAGTGGTAGCCCCAGGCTGACCGGCCCGGCCGGTACGCCGTTCGGCGGCGGTGGGACCCGCCCACCGCCGCCCCCCTCTCTGAGACCGGAGGCACAGATGTCCCTTGCACCCGAGGAGTTCACCCGGACGATGGCGCGGGTGCCCGGCCCGGTGGCGGTGGTCACCACGGTCGACCGGGCCGGCCGCCGCTGGGGGTTCACCGCCAGCTCGTTCAGCTCGTTGTCGATGACGCCGCCGCTGGTGCTGGTCTGCCTGGGCAGGTCCGCCAGCACGCACCGGGCGTTCGTGACCGCCGACTCCTTCATGGTCAACGTCCTCGCCCAGGAGCAGTCCGGGATCGCCCAGCGGTTCGCGCGCTCCGGCGTGGACCGCTTCGAGGCCGGCGACACCCTGCCGCTGGAGCTGGGGCTGCCCGGCATCCCGGAGGCGGCGGTCCGGGTGGCGTGCTCCATGCACCAGGTCCTCGACGGCGGCGACCACTCCATCCTGATCGGCCGGGTCGAGGCGGCCGCAGTGGGCCCCGACGCCCCGCTGGTCTACTGCGACCGCTCGTTCCAGCGCCCGGTGGCGCTGGACCCGGCCACCGTCTGAGTGCGAACCATACTTCGAACTTTTTGATGGATCGTTGGCGATCCGTCCCGGGTCGCCGATGCTTCTGACATGTCCATAACGAAAGAGCGATCGGAGCGACCCGGTGCGGACGGCAGCACCGCCGCGCCCGGTCCGGCGCGGCCCCGTACCGCGCGTCCACCCTACGAGCGGCCGGTCCTGGCGGTGATCGCCGCGGCCTGCGCGCTGGTGGTCTGCTGGGACCTCGACGGCCGGGCGCTCTCGCCGTACGCGCCCGCCGCGGTGCGCAGCATGGCGCACTCCTGGAAGGCCTTCCTCTTCGGCGCGCTGGACCCGGCCTCCTCCCTGACCGTCGACAAGATCCCCGGGGCGCTCTGGCCGCAGGCGCTGTCGGTGCGGCTGTTCGGGTTCCACCCCTGGGCGGTCTTCCTGCCGCAGGCCGTCTTCGCCGTGCTCACCGTGCTGGTGCTGCACCGGGCCGTGCGCCGGCACGCCGGACCGCCCGCGGCCCTGCTCGCCGCGGCCGCGATGGCCTGCACCCCGGTGGCCGCGGCACTCGCCCACTTCGCCTGGCCGGACACCCTGCTGACGCTCCTGCTGGTGCTGGCCGCCGATGCGACCCTCCGGGCGGTGGACGGCGGCCGGACGGGCCCGCTGCTGATGGCCGGGGTCTGGGTCGGGCTGGCGGTGCACGCCAAGATGCTGGAGGCCTGGGGTGTGCTGCCGGCGCTGGCCGCCGTCCACCTGCTCGCCGCGCCGACCGCCCTGGCCCGCCGGCTGCGCGACCTCGCCCTCGCCGGCGCCGTCACGGCCGCGGTCTCCTGCGCCTGGATGGCGGTGGTGTGGGCGGTCCCGGCCGAGGACCGCCCCTACGTCGACGCGACCTCCGACAACGACCCGTTCAGCATGGTGTTCGACTACAACGGGCTCGACCGCTTCAACGCACAGACCCAGTCCGCCGGCACGTACCCCTACCGCAGCGGCCTGTTCGACGCCGTCTTCGGCCTGCTCGGCACTCAGGTCATGTGGCTGTTCCCGGCCGCGGCCGCGGCCGTGGTGTGGACGCTGCTCCGGCACCGCCGCGCGGACCGCACCGACCCCGCACGCGCCGGGGTGCTGCTCTGGGCCGGCTGGCTCGGCACCTACGCCACGGTCTTCAGCGTCGCCCAGATCAACCACGTCGCCTACGCGGTCGTGCTCGGGCCGCCGCTGGCGGCGCTGGCCGGCGTGGGTCTGGCCGGGTGCGCACGGGGCTTCCGGGAGGGCGTCCGGGAGCGCGGCCGGCGCGCCTGGGTGCTGCCGGTGCTGGTCACGGCCTCGGCCGCCTGGGCCGTCGTGCTCACCCGGCGGGCGCCCGGCTTCCGGCCCTGGCTGCCCGGCCTGGTGACCGCCCTGGCCGCCCTCGCGGTGCTGCTGCTCCTGGGCCTGCTCCTGGCAGTGTTCCGGGGTCCGCTCCCGTCGGGCACGGCCCCGCCGGGCGTCGACCAGGGCGGGCCGCGGCTGCGCCGGGCGCGGGAACGCGTCGCGGCGGGCGGCGTGCTGCTGGGGGTGGCGGCGGTGCTGGCCGCCCCGGCCACCTGGACCGTGTCGACCGCGGCCCGGGAGTACACCGGGATCTCGACCAGTCCGGAGGCCGGGCCGCTCTTCGCGGACTGGGAGTTCGTCGACGCGCCACCCGAGGTGCGTGCACAGCTCTCCGCGGCGGCCGCCGAGTTCCTCCGGCCGGAGAACCTCGGGCGGGTGCTCGGCCCGCCGGTGCCCGCCGAGGCGGACCTGGCCGCGCTGTGGTACGCGGCCGGTCGCTCGGACGGGCGCCGGTACGCGCTGGCGGTCTCCGACGCGGTGCGGGCCGCGGACCTCATCGCCGACTCGGGCGCCTCCGTGCTGCCCATGGGCGGATTCACCGGGCGCGTGCCGTTCCCGGACCGGGAGCACTTCCTGGCCCTGCTGCGGGCGGGGGAGCTGCGCTACGTACTGGCCGTCCCGCCGACCCAGCCGGGCCCGCCGACGGCGACCACCGCGAACCTGGAGTGGGTGGCGGCGAACTGCGCGCCCGTCGATCCGGCCGACTACGGCGCGGGCGCACCGGCGGCCGACGCGGCGGCCGGACCCGGGGGAGCGGCGCCGAGCCGGCTCTACGACTGTGCGGGCCGGGCGCCGGCCACCCCGTGACGGACCGCCGGACCGACGGACCGCCGGACCGACGGCGGTGGTCCCCCGGCCGGTCGTGGCCGGGGGACCACCCCGGGGTTACTCCTCCAGCAGGTCCGGCTGTTCGGCGACGATCTCGTCCCAGAGCAGCTGGAAGCTGAACCAGCCGAGCTGGGAGTCGCCGAACCCGGCGCCGGCCGCCAGCGCCTGTTCGTGGCTGAACGCCTTCGGCGTCCCGGCCGCGTGGGCGAGCAGCTGGACCTGCGCGCAGCTGTCGTAGGTGAAGAACCAGTGCACCGCCTCGTCCAGCGAGCCGCCGACCGTGATCAGTCCGTGGTGGCGCAGCAGGATGGCGCGGTTGTCGCCGAGCTTCTCCGCGATGTCCCGGCCCTGGGCCAGCGAGACCGAGGGGCCCTCGTACTCGTCGTAGAGCACCTGGCGGCCGTAGAACGCGCAGGCCTCCTGGTCGATGGGCTCCAGCAGCCGGCCGAGCGCACCGAGCGCCCGGGAGTGTGCGGTGTGGCCGTGTGCGGCGGCGGTGGCCCCGGGCTGGAGCTCGTGGATCTGCGAGTGGATCACGAAGGCGCTGGGGTTGACCCGGTACCGGCCCTCCACCACCCGGCCGGTGGAGTCGACGCAGATCAGGTCGGCGACCCTGACCCGCTTGAAGGAGACGCCGAAGGGGTTCACCCAGAACCGGTCGGGGTGCTCGGGGTCGCGGACCGAGATGTGGCCCGAGATGCCCTCGCCGAAGCCGTACTTGCCGAACAGCCGCAGGGCGGCGGCGAGCCGCTGCTTGCGGTGGCGCCGGGTCTCCTCCGGGGTCGCGAACTCGGGCTCGCCGGGGATCGGCAGGCCGGTGGCGGTGTCGGCCAGGAACTCGGCCTCCGGCCGCGGGACAGTGGTGGTCAAGACGGATCGTTCCTCTCGGGTCGCAGGCTGGGGGAAGGGCGGGCGCGGACCGGCCCGCTCAGGTGGAGACCAGGACGTCCTCGGCCCGCGCGGATTCCGACTCCGCGGCGTGGTCGAGGATCGCGGCGACGATGTCCACGCTGCGGTCCACCAGGGACGGCACGCCCCAGGTGAAGAAGAGCGCGCCGGCCCCGATGTTGCCGAGCCCGTACAGGCGCGGGTCGGGCCGGCCGTCCACGGTGAGCCGGCTGGTGGCGCGCTCCAGGTGCAGCCCGCCGTACGGGTGCCGGGCCGCGGCCCGGCCGTGGACCAGCGAGTCGACCAGCGGGCGCGCCGCGGCCGGGATCCGGTCCGCGGCGGCGTTCACCGCGTTCACCACCGTGTCGGCGGTGAGGGCGGCACCGGTCCCGGTCAGGGCGTCGAAGCGCGCGTCGGGGCGCACGGTGATGCCGCGCAGCCCGGAACGGTTGGCCAACTGCCCGCTGTCGAACATCCGCAGCAGGGCGGCGGCGCTGCCCGGCGGCATCGGGCAGCAGAGGCTCATGGTGGTGCGGTAGTGGCGGCGGAGCACCTCGGCCTGGTCCCGCGGCCGCAGCAGCGGCCACACGTCGGGCCCGGTCTCCGGGACGGCTCGCTGCAGGATGCGCAGCCCCATCCCGGGTGAGTCGACCTCGCCGAGCTGGCGGCGCAGCCGCGCCACTGGGTCCTCCCGGCCGATCGCCGCGAGGTCGGCCACCGCGGCGTCGAGGTCGGCACCGGCGTCGCGGAACTCCGCACGCATCAGGGCGCCGAGGTCGTCGATCGACAGGTGGTGCCGCCGCCGGGCCAGCGACCGCAGCCGCTCGGTGGTGAAGTGCCGCAGCTCGAACGGGATCGGGCGCTGCCGGACCCCGGGGAGGACGCCGCGCCGGGAGAGCAGGCTGATCGGGCCGCGGTGGCCCTGGGCGGCGAGCGAGAGCACGATGTCGACGGCGGTCAGGCCGCTGCCGAGGACGGCCACGTGGTCGTCCGCGTCGATCTGCCGGAGCCGGCCCACGGCCGGGTACGGGTCGGCCACGAAGCCCGGTGCACCGGCGAGACCGTAGCCGTCCTCGGGGCGGTCGCCGCCGACGCAGAGGACCACGTGGTCGAAGGACCGGACGCCGCCCCGGCCGGAGCGCAGCACGACCTCGTCCGGGCCGCGGTCGGCGGCCGTCACGGGCTCCCCGATGAGGTTCACCTGCCAGCCCTGTCTGCGCAGGTCGGCCAGGGCCGCGGCGGCGGTCTGCTCCAGGTACTCGCCGTAGACGGGGCGTGGGGCGAAGCGGACGCCGGACCGGGCGTCGAACTCGGCCGGGCCGCCGACGGCACGGTCCCGCGCGGCCAGCCAGCGTTCGAAGTGCCCGGGGTCGCCGGCCCGCACCGACATGTCGTCGGGGGTGGCGTTCACCCGGAGCGTCTCGGTGTCGACCTGGTACGCGCGGCCGCGCCAGAGATCGGGCGACGGTTCGAACACCGTGACGCTGCCCGGTCCGCCGCGGGCCCGGGCCAGCGCGTCGATCAGGCAGACTGCGGCCGCGCCACCTCCGACGATGCCGATCGAGAATCCACGCGACATTTCTCAGTCACCTATCGATAAATGGAAGGTGCGGAGTGCTGCATCGACAGTTGTGTCCGCGGCCGCCGGAATCCTTCCTCGCCGTCGTGGGAATGTCGTGAAGTGCCGCCCATTCCTACCAAGTTCCGACGAGTATTCCGTCGGCCCGGAATGTGGTCCACCGGACTGTCAGGTTGTTGACAGGGCCGGGAAGGGGCCTTGGAGGGCGCCCCGGACATGGGACAGTGCCGCCCCGGCGCCGCCCGGAATTGGCCGCTCTCGATTCTTCGATGCGGGGGGGACCGCCGGCTCGTGATGCTGATAGAGCTGTCGCCTGAACGTTGGCGAGTCGTACCCGAGAGGCAGGCACCACCATGACGCAGACCGCCGTCGAAGAGCTGGAACTACCCGGGGCGGACCTGGAGGAGCTGGGACCGGACTTCTACCAGGACCCGTACCCCGTCTACGCACGACTGCGCGAGCAGGGCCCCGTGGTCAAGGTCCGCTTCGGCCCGACGCCGGTGTGGTTGGTCGTCGGGTACGCCGAGGGCCGCTCCGCGCTGGCCGATCCACGCCTGGTCAAGGACCAGGGCAGAATCGCCCGGGCCGCCGCGGCGCTGATGGGCGTCGAGGCGCTGCCCGAGCCCGAGGAGCAGACCTTCGGCGAGCGGGTGCTGACCAGCCACCTGCTCTCCATGGACCCGCCGGACCACGGTCGGCTGCGCGGCCTGGTCGGCAAGGCGTTCACCAACCGCAAGGTCCAGGCGCGGCGGGCGCGGGTGAACGAGGTGGTGGCCGAGCTGTTCGACGCGGTGGCCGACAAGTCCGAGATCGAGCTGCTCGCGGACGTCGCGTACCCGCTGCCGATCACCGTGCTCTGCGAGCTGCTGGGCGTGCCGGTGGGCGACCAGGCGGAGTTCACCCGGCTGGCCAACGCGCTCAACTTCGAGCCGCCGGAGCGGATGCGCGAGGTCGCCGGGGAGCTGGCCGAGCTGGTGCTGACCTGGGTGGAGCTGCGCCGTCGCGAACCCGGGGACAACCTGCTCAGCGAGCTGGTCCGGGCGCACGACGTCGACGGGGTCCTCAGCCTGGAGGAGCTCGTCTCGATGGTCTTCCAGATCCAGAGCGCCGGCTTCGGGCCGACCAGCCACCTGATCTCCAACGGGGTCCGGGCCCTGATGGTGCACCCGGACCAGCTCGCCCTGCTGCGGGCCGACCGCTCGCTGATCCCGGCCGCCGTCGACGAGTTCGCCCGCTTCGACACGACCGTGCACCTGGCGATGCTCTCGGTGGCCGCGGAGCCGGTCGAGCTCGGCGGGGTGCTGATCGAGGAGAACGACTTCGTGGTGGTCGCGACCGGTGCGGGCAACCGCGACCCGAAGTACCGGGCCAACCCCGACGTGCTGGACATCCGGGCGAGCACCGCCGCCCACCTCGGGTTCGGCCACGGCATCCACCACTGCCTGGGCACCGCGCTCGGCAAGGTCCAGGCCGAGGCGGTGGTGGCGGCGCTGCTCGACCGCTACGAGACGATCGAACTGGCTGTCCCGGCGGGCGAGCTCACCCACAAGGTGTTCCCGGCCCGGCTGCTCGACGCGCTCCCGCTGCGCGTCGGCTGAGCCCGCGGCCGTCCGCCGGTGCGAGTCCGGCCACCACGGCGTCCGGCCCCCGCGGGCCGGGCGCCGTCGTGCGTCGGGACGCCGGCCGGCCGGGCCCGTCCTGCGTGCGGTGGAGGGACCGCCTCCCCCGCGCGGGGGAGTGCTCCCCTTCTCGCGGCAGATGCGCGGGGCCCGGTCCGTCCGTCACCGTTGAATCAGCAAGAGGCAGGTACCGCCCGCCGGATCGGTGGAGGCCCTGGGGAGTGTCTTACAGATCTTGCCGGGCCGCCCCGCACCGATCGGGTATCCGAACGAGGAGAGCTCCCGATGACCGCTCGCACCATCCTGACCAAGCTGCACGGCCCGACAGCGGCGGGCGTGCCCCGCTGGGCGGTGTGGACCGCGTACGCGACGACCCTGACGGCGCTGCCCTCGTGCATCTGGCGCATCGCGGCGATGAACCTGAACGCGCCGCTGATCGACCACAACGACGCGCCACCGGAGGGCCACGGCGCCGTCCTGGTGAGCGGCGAGGGCTCCTGGTGGTACGTGATCGCGCTCAGTGTGGTCAGTGAGGCGCTGGCCTTCCTGGCCGTGGGCCTGGTCGCCCGGTGGGGCGAGGTGTGGCCGCGGTGGATCCCCGGGCTGGCCGGGCGCCGGGTGCCGATCATGGCGGCGGTCGTGCCCGCGGGTGTCGGCTCGGCGCTCCTGATGGTCTTCCCGTACGCGATGGTGATGTTCGCCAACGGCCGTATGGTGAACGGGAATCCGGACACCACGATGACCCACGGCTGGCAGACCGTCGCGTTCTGGGTCTCCTACCTGCCGCTGGCCGCCTGGGGGCCGCTGCTGGCCGTTCTGACGGTGCACTACTACCGGCGCCGCCGGGCCGCCGAGGCGGGCGGCCGCAGCCGGAAGCCGGAGGCCGCCCTGGCCGGGTGAGGCACGGGCGCCACCGGTCCGGTCCGGGGCGGTCGCCGGCGCCGTGGAACGCCACGGTGGTCCGGCGGCCGCCCCGCCGTGCGGTCCGGCCGCCTTCCCGCCGCCTTCCCGCTGTCTTCCCGCCGCCTCCCCGCCTCCTCCACGGCGGCTTCACCTGGAGGGTTCGAATTGTTCGACATGGCGTACCGCCGCACCGCTCTCCAGGTGAATGCTTCACCGAGAGAGCGGTGCGGTCCACCGGCACCGCGTGACGGCCCGGGCCGCTGCGCAGCGCACCACGCGGGCGCGGCGGTACCGGCCTGACCACCTTCCGAGGACAGGAGACAGGGATGGCCCGCACACCGTCGGCCAGACGCTGCCCGGCACACCCCAGCACCGCGCGGCGGACCGCCGCACCCGCGGCCCCGCACCCGGCCGCCGACCGCGGCCGCCCGGCCGCCGCCTGCCACACCCGCCGCGGCCGCGGCGCCCGCCCGGCGGGAGGCCGGGCATGACCCCGGGGAGCGGCCTCGGGACGGCCGCCCGGACCGGCGCGGCCGGACCGGCGCCCACGCCGATCCGGTACGTCGCGAGCCTGGAGCCGGTGTTCTCCGGCCCCTGCGAGGGCTTTCCGATCCTGCCCGGGGTCTCCCTGCTGGACTACGCCTGGGCGAGCGCCGACGCGAACCTGCCGGTGCCCGGCCTGTGCCTGCGGACGGTCGACCGGGCCCGCTTCACCGGTGCGGCGTTCCCCGGCGACGAACTGAGCGTCGAACTCGCCTGGGAGCAGCAGGGCCCGGACGAGTGGACCTGCGCGGTCACCGTCGCCACCCCGCGTGGCCCGGCCTCGTCAGCGCGGCTGCGCTACGGCACGGAGGCCCCACGGTGATCGGGCTGGACGGAATCGCCCGGCTGCTCCCGCGCCGGCGCCCGATGCTGCTGGTGGACCGGATCGTCGAGGCCGTACCGGGTGAGCGGATCACCGCGGTCAAGGCGGTCACCGGCAACGAGCCCTGCTACCTGAGGCTCCCCTTCGGCACCCCGGCCGAGCGGCTGGCCTACCCGCCGGCGCTGCTCGTCGAGTCGTGGGGCCAGACCGCGGGCCTGCTGGCGAGCATGGCGGCCGGCGACGCGCCCGAGGCCGTGATGCTGCTCGGCGGGGTCGGCGACGTCCGGTTCCACCGGCCGGTCCACCCGGGGGTGGTGCTGGAGCACCGGATCAGGGTCGCCCTGGCCGTGAACGACACCACGGTCTTCGAGGGCGAGACGCTGGTGGACGGCGAGCCGGTGCTCTCCGTCGGCCGGATGACGATCGCCTACCGCCCCTGGGACACCATCCCCATCGAGGGGTTCGGCTCGCTGCGGAGCCCCGCGCCGGCCGCGGCGGCGATCCCGGCCCAGCGCGACCGGTGACCCGCTGCCGTCCGGCCGTCCTCCGCCGGGCGCAGTGGCGGCTCCCCCGCGCGGGTGAGCCGGTCCCTCCGCACGATGGACGCGAGCAGCCCGGCGGGCTGCCAGGATTGATCACACGAAGGCATGAACTGCCCGTCGCGCCAGTGGAGTTCGGAGGATCCGCCCACCGGCCGGACGCACGTACCAGGGGAGACTCCCGATGACCGCTCGCACCATTCTGAGCAAGCTGCACGGCCGGACGGCGGCCGGCGTGCCCCGCTGGGCCGTGTGGGCGGCCTATGCCGTCCCGCTGACCACCACGCCCTCCTGCATCTGGCGCATCGCCGGGGTGGCCGGCGGCGCGCCGCTGCTGGAGCACCGCGCGGCGCCTCCGGAGGGGCACGGCCCGGTGATCTTCGAGGGGCCGCAGTACGTGGTCGCGCTCAGTGTGCTCAGCGAGGTCCTGGCCTTCCTCAGCTTCGGGCTGATCGCCCGCTGGGGCGAGGTGTGGCCGCGCTGGGTCCCCATGCTGCGCGGTCGCCGGGTGCCGATCAAGGCCGCGGTCGTCCCGGCCGGCATCGGCGCCACCCTCCTGATGATCTTCCCGTACGGGCTGCTGATGTCCGCCCTCGGCCTGATGATCAACGGGAGCCCGGACGGCACCGTCACGCACGGGTGGCAGACGGTGGTCTTCTGGGTCGCCTACGGTCCGCTGGTCGCCTGGGGGCCGCTGGTCGGCGCCCTGACGGTGCAGTACTACCGGCGCCGGCGCGCGACCGAGGCCAGTGCGGCCACCGCGACCGCTGCGGTCCCGGCGGGTGCGCCCGCCGCCGCGCCGGCCGAGGCCTGGCACGCCGGGGCGGCCGTCGCCCGCTGACGGCGGGCCACGGCCGCCGGGCCGGGCCCGCGCGGCGCCCCGCGCGGGCCCGCCGCGTGTCAGCAACCTGACGAACCGGGCCGCCGGGGCCGCTCCGCGGGCGATCGACCGCGTCCAATGGAGACCGGCTCTGGCCCCGTCGATTGGGAATGCACGATGTTCGAACGCGACGTCACAACCGAAGGACACCAAGGCGCGAAGGCGGTCGCCGCATGAGCGCCGCCGCCCCCCGCACCGCGCCGCGGCAGGCGCTGACGCTGGACGACTACGCGGCCCTGGCGCGAGAGGGGATGGACCCGGCGGTCTGGGACTTCCTCCAGGGCGGCGCCGGGGAGGAGCGGACGCTCTCCGAGAACCTCCTCGCCTTCGACCGGCGTCGGCTGCGCACCCGGGTGCTGACCGGGGTGGCCGAGGCCGACACCGCCGTCACCGTGCTCGGCCGCCGCTGGGCCGCCCCGGTGGGCGTGGCCCCGATGGCCTACCACACCCTGGTCCACCCCGGCGGCGAGACCGCCACCGTGCAGGCGGCCGGGGTGGCGGGCCTGCCGGTGGTGGTGAGCACCTTCGCCGGGCAGCCCTTCGACAAGCTGGCCGCCGCCGCCGACTCCCCGCTCTGGCTGCAGGTCTACTGCTTCCGCGACCGGTCGGTGACCCGCCGGCTGGTGGAATGCGCCGCCGAGGCGGGCTTCGAGGCACTGGTCCTCACCGTGGACACGCCCCGGCTCGGCCGCCGGCTGCGCGACCAGCGCAACGGCTTCCGGCTGCCGGCGGGCATCGTGCCCGCCAACCTGCCGCCGGGCGACTACTCCTCGCCCAGCGGTCACTCGCGCACCGAGCTGGACCCCACGCTTGACTGGTCGGTGGTCTCCTGGCTGAAGTCGGTCAGCCCGCTGCCGGTGCTGCTCAAGGGCGTCACCACCGGCGAGGACGCCGCCCGGGCGCTCGACGCCGGCGCGGACGGCATCGTCGTCTCCAACCACGGCGGGCGCCAACTCGACGGTGCCCACGCCACCGTGGACGTCCTGGCGGAGGTCGCGGCCGCGGCGGCGGGCCGCTGCCCGGTCCTGCTCGACGGCGGGGTGCGGCGCGGCACCGACGTGCTGACGGCGCTGGCGCTCGGCGCCGACGCCGTCCTGCTCGGCCGCCCGGTGCTGCACGGGCTGGCGGTGGGCGGGCAGAGCGGCGTCGCCGACGTGTTCGACATCCTGGTCGGCGAGTTGGCGGACGCGCTGCTGCTCACCGGCACGCCCTCGGCCGGGGCCGCGGGCCCCGCGCTGCTGCGTCCGGCCGGCGCCGGCCCCGCGCCGACCGCGGCACCGGGGCTGCCGGCTCCGGTCCGGCCGGTGGCGGACCCGGCCGCCCCGGTCGTGCTGCGCAAGGAGGAACTGCACGCCAGCCTCGGCGACCCGGTGCTGGACACCATGAACTTCCTCAACGAGGTGACCACCCGCTACCCCGGGGCCGTCTCCTTCGCACCGGGCCGCCCCTACGAGGGCTTCTTCGACACCGAGCAGCTCTTCGGCCACGTCCGCCGTTACCTCGACCACCTGGCCGCCGAGGGCGACACCCCCGAGGCCGTCCGGACCAAGCTCTTCCAGTACGGCCCCACCGCCGGGCTGATCAACGGACTGATCGCCGACTCGCTGCGCGCGGACGAAGGCATCGACGCCGCCCCCGGCTCGATCGTGGTCACCGTGGGCTGCCAGGAGGCGATGTTCCTCACCCTGCGCGCGCTGTTCGCCGGCCCGCAGGACGTGCTGCTGGCCGCCAGCCCCTGCTACGTGGGGATCACCGGCGCCGCCGCCCTGCTGGGCATCCCGGTCACCCCGGTCGAGGAGGGCCCGGACGGGATCGCCGCCGCGGCGGTCGAGGCGGCCGTCCTGGCCGAGCGGGCCCGGGGGCGGCGCCCCCGCGCGCTCTACCTGGTGCCCGACCACTCCAACCCCTCCGGGAACACCATGCCGCGGCAGGCCCGCGAGGAACTGCTCGCGCTGGCCGCCCGGCTCGACCTGCTGCTGATCGAGGACAACCCGTACCGCCTGATGAGCACCGGCACCCGGCTGCCCACGCTCAAGGCGCTCGACACCGGGCGCCGGGTCGTCCACCTCGGCTCGTACTCCAAGACGGCCTTCCCCGGGGCCCGGATCGGCTTCGTGGTCGCGGACCAGACCGTCGAGGACGCCCGGGGCGGCACCGGCCTGCTCGCCGACGAGCTGGTCCGGATCAAGAGCATGGTGACGGTGAACACCCCGCCGCTCAGCCAGGCCGCCGTGGCCGGTCTGCTGCTGGCCGCCGACGGCCGGCTCTCCGAGCTCAACGCCGGGCCCGCCGCGCACTACGGGGACATCCTGGCGGCCGTGCTGGAGCAGCTGGAGCGGCACTTCCCCGAGGAGCGGCGCCGTTCGCTCGGCATCTCCTGGAACGTGCCGAGCGGCGGCTTCTTCCTCACCGTCAACGTGCCGTTCCCCGCCGACAACGCGGCCCTGCTGCGCTCCGCCGAGGAGCACGGCGTGATCTGGACCCCGATGTCGTACTTCTACCCCCAGGGAGGCGGCGAGCACGCCATGCGACTCTCCTTCAGCTACCTGACCCGCGCGGACGTCGAGGACGGCATGGCCCGGCTGGCCCGCTTCGTGCAGGCCGAGACCGAGGCCCACGCGCCGGCCGCCGGTGCGAGCCGAACGGCCGGCCGATGAGGAGCGCCGCCGTCATCGGAACCGGGGCGATCGGCACCTCCGTCGCGCTCGCGCTGGCCCGGCACGGCGTCACCGTGTACCTGGACGACGTGAACCGGACCGCCGCCAGGACCGCCGAGGCCATGGGCGCCGGCTCGCTGGCCGCCCCGGACGCGCCGGTCGACCTCGCCGTCCTCGCGGTGCCGCCCGCGCACATCGGTACCGTCCTCGCCCGCTCGCAGCGCGCCGGGCTGGCCCGCGCCTACACCGACGTCGCCAGCGTCAAGGCCCAGCCGCACGACGAGATCGACCGGGCCGGGGCCGACCCGGCCAGCTACATCGGCGGCCACCCGATGGCCGGCACCGAGCGCTCCGGGCCGCTGGCCGGCCGGGCCGACCTCTTCGAGGGCCGGCCGTGGGTGCTCACCCCGTCCCCGTGCACCGGGCAGGAGACGCTGAACCGCGCGCTGGAGCTGGCCTCGCTCTGCGGGGGGACGCCGGTGGTGATGGACGCCGCGGCGCACGATCGCGCCGTCGCCCTGGTCTCGCACGCACCGCACCTGGTCTCCTCGCTGCTGGCCGCCCGGCTGGCGGGCGCGGGGGAGGAGAGCATCCGGATCTCGGGGCAGGGGCTGCGCGACGTCACCCGGATCGCGGCCGGCGACCCCGGCCTCTGGAACGAGATCCTCGACGCCAACGCCACCGCCGTGGCCGACGTCCTCGACGCCTACGCGGCCGACCTCGGCCGGGCGATCGGCGCGCTGCGGGCCCTGGGCGGCGCCGACGCCGTACGGCGCAAGGCGGCCGCGTCCACCCTGGACGGCCTGCTGCGCAACGGCAACGAGGGCCGGGCGCGGGTCGCCCACAAGTCGGGCACGCCGCTCACCGACCTGACCGCCGTGCCGGTCCTGGTGCCGGACCAACCAGGTGCTCTGGCACGGCTGTTCACCGCCGTGGGCGAGATCGGCGTGAACATCGAGGACGTCCGGATCGAGCACTCGATGGACCGGCCGCGCGGCCTGGTCGAGCTGCTGGTGCAGCAGGGGTCCGCACCGGCGCTGTCGCGGCTGCTGGACGCGGGCGGCTGGACGGTCGCGGAGAACGCCATGGCGGAGCACGCGGTGATGGCGGCCGTCGGCTGACCCCGGACGCGGCGGAGCTCCGGTGGTGCGGGATCGCCGCACCACCGGAGCTCCGCCGCCTTGCGTCGGCCTGCTCGGCCTGTTGCGCCTGCCCGTACGGGTCGCCCGGTGGGGTCGACCGCCCGGTCAGCGGCCGGCGGCCACCGGATCGCGCTGCGCGACCGGCTTGATCAGCGGTCGCGCGAGTGCGGCCCAGTCCGCCGGCGCCACGGCCAGCGAACGGTCGAGCCGGGCGGCGTTGAAGAAGATCTCCTCGTGTTCGAGCAGGCCGGGGTCGGCCAGTAGCCCGAGATCGCGGTCGAACGTGAACGGGACGATGGACCCGCTGCGGCACTGGGTGAGCCGCTCGGCGGTCTGCCGGTCGGCGAAGGCCGCTCGATCGCCGCCGAGGTGGTGGGCGACGGCTTCCAGGTCGACCCGGCGGTCACCGGGGACGACGACGACACTGTGCCGGGGCGGGCTCCCGGCGGTCCTGGTCCGGACCACGATGGACTTCGCGGCCTGCCGCAGCGCGTGCCCGCGTACTTCACTCGCCTCGGCGGTACGTCCTTCCGGCCGGTGGTGGATCAGACGGAACGGCACCCCGGTCTCCGACATCATTGTCAGGAGCCGGTGGAAAATGCCGTGCTCGGTCGGGTCCGTGAGCTGACTGCTATTCACGGAATTACCTCCCTCGAAAGGCTGGCTCGAACGTAGTGCCTGCCGGGGTCCGGGAATTCGGAATTGGCCAGTAGCTGTCATGACCGGAATCGGTCAGGTGTCGGGGGAGGATCCGGCGGATCGCCACCGCGCGTGGGCGGCCGTGCGCGGACCGTGGCCGATCCGGGGGTGCCGGCGGGGATCGGCGGGTCGGCCGCGCAGCTTGCTGACAGGGCGGTAGGGGGGCCGCGCCACCGCGCTGTTCGATGGCGGTGGACGGAGTCGCATGTCATGGGGGAGACCATGAGGGAACTTTCGGCGGTGCCGGTCCCGGCACCGCTCACCCGCCGCCGACCGGGGGACCAGGTCGAGCGAGGGCTCTTGGAGGTACAAGCACTGATCGAGGACGCCGTGGCGCGGCACCGGAACTTCGTGTCCCGGGGCGCCGTGGTGACCTCCGTGAAGCCGGACGAGGCGGTGCTCTCGGCCGAGGCGGCCCGGCTGATCGGGCGGACCAGACGCGGTCTGGAGGTGGTCCTGGCCTCGGACGTGCCCCGGGCCAAGGGGATCTACCGGGCGCTCGGCGAGATGCTCGCCGCCTGCGGGGACGCCGTCACGGTGCGGCTGCTGTGCGTGCCGGAGACCCTGGACCGGGAGTTCGTCCGCACGCAGCTGGAGGCGGGCCGCCAGCTGGAGGTGCGCACGGCCCAACTGCCGTGGATGGAGACCGTCCTGGTGGACAACCAGGTGGTGCTGGCCTGCGCGGACCTGATCACCGGGAACCGCCAGGCGGCCGTGGTCAGGGACGTCTCGGTGATCCGCACCCTGCACAACCTGTTCGCCGGCGTCTGGCGTCGGGCGATCCCGGTGGACCAGCAGCTCGACTTCGGCGGGTGGGCCCGGGCGGAGTTCGCCCGGCGGATCCTCGACCGGCTGAACGCCGGGGTGACGGACGAGGTGGCCGCCCGGGAGCTCTCGGTGTCGGTGCGCACCTACCGGCGCTACGTCGCCGAGATCATGGAACTGCTCGGCGCCAACTCCCGCTTCCAGGCCGGCGCGCGGGCCGCCGAGCTCGGACTGCTGCCGCTCGGCCCGGCCGCCCGGCCGGCCCGGCGCACCGCCTGACCTGCGGCGCGGCCGGCAGCGCCGGCCGCCGGGGGAGGCGGTGGCAGCTTCCTGAAACGGGCGTTGCCGCCGGCTCCGGGGGGTGGAAAGAATGGGCGGCGGAAGGCCGGGGGCCGCGCCGACCGGCCGGTTCGCGGCCGCACCGCACGGGCCGCGGACGGCCCCGAGGGGCGGCCCGGCGGAGCGCCCGACCGGGCTCCGGCGGGCGGCACGACCGCAACCGCGGCACGACCGCAACCGCGGCGCCACGGCACCGCGGCCGCAGCACCACCGCGACCGCGTCGGCAGCGGAGGGGGCACCCCGTGCCCCGGCCCGCCGCCGACCGGGACCGGCCCCCGCACGGGCCGCGTCCGCAGCACAGCAGAGCCTCCGGCAGCCACCTCCCCGGGCGGGCTGCCGGATCCGCCGCCAGACACGGCCCGTCCCGGTGGGAGACGGGCCGGGCGGCGGCACTCGGCGGAGCCGGGGCCGTTCCCCCGGCGGGTCCGGCTCCGCCGCGAAGCCCGGGACGCCGGTGTTCCACCGACCGAAGGTGCATCCATGACCCCCGAACCGATCGCGCTGCTGTTCCCCGGGCAGGGGACCCAGAAGCAGGGCATGGGCGAGCCCTGGCGGGAGACCGGCGCCTGGGCCCTCGTCGAGACGGTCTCCGAGCAGTCCGGCCAGGACGTCGCCGAACTGCTCCTGCACACCGACGCCGTACGGCTGCGCCGGACCGACCTGGCGCAGCTTGCCGTCTTCACCGTCGCCGTCATGGCGTTCGAGGAGGCGGACCGGGCCGGTCTGACGGCCGGTGCGCCGGTGGCCGCCTGCGCCGGCCACAGCCTCGGCGAGTACGCCGCTCTGGTGGCCGCCGGGGCGCTCGGCCTGGCGGACGCCGCCGGGCTGGTCGCGGTCCGCGGCCGCGCCATGCGGGAGGCCGCCGAACTGTCCGACGGCACCATGGGCGTGCTGGTCGGAGCGCCGCTGCCGGCGGTCGAGGCGCTGGTGGAGGACGCCCGGCAGGCCGGCCACCGGGTCTGGGTGGCCAATGTGAACGCGCCCGGCCAGGTGGTGCTCTCGGGCTCCGCCGACGGGGTGGCGGCGGCCGCCGTCGAGGCGCCCGGGATCGGCGCCAAGCTGATCAGCGTGCCGGTCGGCGGGGCCTTCCACAGCCCGTACATGGCGCCCGCGGCCGGACGGCTGCGCGCGGCGCTCACGGGCGTCGGGTTCGCCCCGCTGCACACGCCGGTGGTCGCCAACGTGGACGCCCGCCCGCACACCTCGGGTGCCGACTGGCCGGAGCTGATGGGCCGCCAGCTGGTCTCCCCGGTGCTCTGGGAGGCGGGGGTCCGGACGCTGGTGGGCCCGCTGGGCTGCCGCCGGCTGATCGAGCTGGGCCCGGGCCGGACGCTGGCCGGGATGGTCCGCCGCATCACACCGGAGACCGAGGTGCTCTCCGTCGACAGCCCGGAGGCCCTCGCGGCGGCCGCTCCGGCCCTGCAGCACGCCCGCGGTTGACGGACCGACAGGAGAGGAAGAGATGATCGAGAGTGCGGTCGACAGCCGCTGGTTCCGGCGTTACCCGCCGCCGGACGGGGACGTGGCCAGGCGGCTGGTCTGCCTGCCCCACGCGGGTGGTGCCGCCAGTGCCTTCCACGGCTGGGCCGACCACTTCGCGGCCGGGGTCGAGGTGCTGGCCACCCGCTACCCCGGCCGGCAGGAGCGGATCGCCGAGGAGTGCATCACCGGGATGCCGGAGCTCGCCGACGCGGTCACCGAGGCGCTGCTGCCCCTCCTGGACGTGCCGGTGTACCTGTTCGGCCACAGCATGGGCGCCTCGCTCGGCTACGAGGTCGCGCTCAGGCTGGAGCGGGAGCACGGTGTGCGGCTCGCCGGCCTGTTCGTCTCGGCCCGCAAGGCGCCGCACCGGGTGAACCCCGAACCCACCTACCTCGGCGGGGACGAGGCGCTGATCCAGGAGGTCCTCGGCCTCGGCGGCACCGAGGCGCAGCTGATCCGGGACCCGGACCTGTTCGAGCTGGTGATGCCCGCGCTGCGGGCCGACTTCGAGATCGTCGGCACCTACCGCGCGCAGCCCGGCCACCCGGTGCACTGCCCGGTGGTCGGCTACGTCGGCGACCGGGACGGCGGGATCAGCCCGGTCGACATGGCGGCCTGGGCGGACGTCGCCGCCGCCTCCTTCGACCTGACGGTCTTCCCCGGCGACCACTTCTACCTGCTGGGCGAGCGGGACGCGCTGCTGCGCGACCTGGCCGCCCGGCTCGTCTGACGTGACCGGCACCGCGACCGGGCGGCCGAGCAGCGGCGTCGGCGTCCTGGACAAGACCTCGTTGTTGCTCGGCGTCCTGGCCGGCGGGCCGGCCTCGCTGCGGACGCTGAGCGACGTCACCGGGCTCTCCCGGGCCACCGTGCACCGGCTGGCGCTGGCCCTGGAGAGCATCCGGCTGCTGACCAGGGACGCCCAGGGGCGTTTCCTGATCGGCCCGCGGATCGGCGAGCTGGCCGACGAGGCCGGGCGCGACCGGCTGCTCCAGGACGCCGACACCGTGCTGGCCGACCTGCGGATCAGGACCGGGGCGAGTGCCCGGCTCTTCCGGCGGCAGGGGGACCTGCGGATCTGCGTGGCCACCGCCGAGGGGCCGGGCACCGGGCGGCAGGCCCGTTCGGCGCTCGGCGTGGCACTGCCGATGAAGGCCGGTGCGGGCGCGCAGGCCCTGCTCGCCTGGGAGGAGCCGGACGAACTCGGCCGGGCCATCCGTGGCGCCGGGTTCGGTGCGGTCACCCTGACCAACGTGCGCCGGCAGGGCTGGGCACAGAGCCTGGGAGCCGGCGAACTGGGCTTCGCCGCCGTCGCCGTGCCGGTGCGCGGCGCGGCCGGCCGGGTGGTCGCGGCGCTGGTGCTGGACGGGCCGGTGACCCTGCTCTCGCGGGCCCCCGGCCGAATGCACGGCGGCCTGCTGATCGACGCGGCGGCGCGGCTCGGCGCCGGGCTCACCTGAGCCCGGCGGGCCGTCCGGGAATTCCTAGCAGTTAGTTGCCGGACGGGTTGTCCGGCTCTCCGTGACTCGATAGAAATCAGTTCGGCAATTCCTCGCGAATTCCTTGGAGGCGGTGATGGCGAGAAAGCCACCGCGGTGGTACTTCTCCTTCGGCAGCGCGTATTCCTGGATGGCCTACCGGGACCTGGTCACGCGCTACCCCGATGTCGCGGAGGCGATCGACTGGCGGCCGTTCTGGGAGCCCGACGACGCCCACCACGACCACCTGGAGGCCACCGGCGTCCAGCTGCCGTACGTGGAGATGTCCCGGGAGAAGTACCTCTACGTCCTGCAGGACGTCCGCCGGCTGGCCCGGGAGCGCGAGCTGCGGATGGTCTGGCCGGTGGACCGCGAGCCCCGCTGGGAGGTCTCGCACCTGGCCTACCTGGTGGCCGAGGAGCACGGCCGCGGGCGACAGTTCATCGACGCGGCTTACCGGGCCCGGTGGGAGGAGGGGCGGGACATCTCCGACCCCGAGGTGGTGGCCGGCCTTGGCGCCGGACTCGGCCTCGACCCCGGGCTGCTGGGCGGTGCCTGGCAGGACCCGGAGGTGCGCAGCCGAGGTCTGGAGGCGCTCAACTCCCCATACCGGGACGGTGTCTTCGGCGTGCCGTACTTCATCGACGGCTTCCAGCGCTTCTGGGGCGTCGACCGGCTGCCGGGCTTCGTATCCGCGGTGCGCCACCGCATGGCGGCCGCCACCGCGGGCGCGCACTGACCGTGCCGACGACCGCTCCACCCTGATTGCACACTGTTCTGACGATTACTCAGCCGGATCACGTTCCATCCCCAACCGACCGACAGGAGTTCCGCATCATGGCGACCAACCCGTTCGAGGACGACAGCGCCTCCTACTACGTCCTCGTCAACGAGGAGAACCAGCACTCGCTCTGGCCGGCCTTCGCCGAGGTGCCGGCCGGCTGGACCGTCGTGCACGGCCAGGAGAGCCGCGAGTCCTGCCTTGAGTACGTGAACACCCACTGGACGGACATGCGTCCGAAGAGCCTGGTGGAGGCGATGGGCGCCTGACCGCCAGTCACTCCGTAGCCGGCTCCAGGTGCTGAGCACCCGAGCACCGGGCACCGCCCCAGCCGCCGGCCGTCGTCGACGCCCTGGCACGGCCACCCGCGGTACCACGGCCGCCGGGCCCCGGTCCGTCCCCACACGGACCGCGGCCCGGCGGCCGTCTTCGTCGTCGGTCCGCTGACAGCTTGTTGCCACCCTGCCGGTGAGACAGCCCGGTCCGGTTGGCTGGGCTCGTAGGGTCGGGTTCGAACGACCGTGCTGACGCTCCGCCTGGAGGAACGATGACCACCCTGACCGCCGAGCCACGGCCGGACTCCCTCGTGGGCCGCCTGAACCTCGCCGACCCGGGGCTCACCGCCCGGCTCCACGGCGGCCTGGCCGACGCCGAGTCACGGCTGCGCGAGACGGCGGCCGACGTCCCCAGTGCGTTGGTGGCCGAGTGGTCCCGGTATCTGATCGAGGCCGGCGGCAAGCGGCTGCGGCCGTTGCTGGTGCTGCTCGCCGCCGAGTTCGGCGCGAAGTCCGACGAGGCGGACGGGGCGGACGGGGCGGACGGGGCGGCGGCCGGCCGGATATCGGACGCGGCCGCCCTGGTCGAGCTGGTGCACGTCGCCTCGCTGCACCACGACGACGTGATGGACGGCGCCCGCAGCCGGCACGGCGTCCCGAGCGCCCCGGCCCGCTGGGGCAACCGGACGGCCGTCCTGCTGGGCGATCGGCTGCTGGTCAAGGCCGGGCAGCTCGCCGCCGACCTCGGCGACGGTGCGATCCGGCTGCAGGGCGAGGCCGCCGAGCGCCTGGTTCGCGGCCAGCTGAGGGAGTTGACCGGACCGGAGGCGGGGGAGTCCCCGGTGACCCACCACTTCGCGGTGATCGCCGACAAGACGGGCTCGCTGCTCTCCCTCGCGGTGCGCCTGGGCGCCGAGGTGGCGGGCGCGCCCGAACCGGCCGTCCGGGCGCTGGCGGCCTACGGCGAGCAGCTCGGCATCGTCTTCCAGCTCTCCGACGACCTGCTCGACTTCGCCTCCGAGCCGGCGGACTCCGGCAAGGACGCCGCGCTCGACCTCGCGGTCGGCGTGCGGACCCTGCCGGTGCTGCTCGCACTCAGCGAGGACGGGCCGCGCGCCGCCGAGCTGCGCGCCCTGCTGGAGGCCGGACCGCTCGCCGACGACAGCGACCGGCGGCGGGCGGCGGAGCTGATGCGCAACTCCAGCGCCGAGGCGCGCGCCCGGGAGCTGCTGCACGCCTGCGCGACGGACGCCCGGGACGCCCTGGCCGCCCTGCCGGACGTCCCGGCCCGCGCGGCCCTGGCCGCCCTGGTCGGCCTGGTCGAGCACCGCAGCGCCTGAGCCCTGCCCGGGCCGAGGGGGCGTCTGAAACCCTCCCGAACGCAACGTACGGCGAAGGGGGCCACCGGTGCGGTGGCCCCCTTCGCCGTACCGTGCGGGGCTCAGCCCGTCGTGCGGCCGCTGCCGACCAGAACGGGCTCCTCACCGGCCTGGGCCGGGTCCGGCTCCGCCAGCCCCGGCCACCAGGCGCGGCGGCCGAGCAGCGTGGTGGTGGCGGGGACGAGGAAGAGCGCCATCACGAAGGCGGTCAGCAGGATGCCGAACGCCACCGCGAAGCCCATCTGCTGGAGCATCGAGTTGTCGGCGAGCATCAGCACGCCGAAGGTGCCGGCCAGGATGACCGCCGCCGCGCCCATGGTCGGGGCCGACCGGGCGACCGCGTGCTTGATCGCCGCCCGCGGCTCGCTGCCGCCGCGGATCTCCTCGCGGAGCCGGGCGACCATCAGGATGTTGTAGTCGGTGCCGATGGCCACCACGAAGAGGTAGACCAGCACCGGCAGGCTGAATAGCACGCCGTCGTCGCCCTTGATGCCCTGGAACAGCCAGACCGTCGCGCCGAGCGTGCCGGCGAAGCCGAGGCCGACCGAGATCATCAGGAACCAGGGCGCGACCGCGCTGCGCAGCAGCAGGCCGAGGATCAGCATGATGGCGAGCCCGGCGACCGGGAAGACCACGGTGTAGTCGCGCTCGACGGCGGTGCGGATGTCGGCCATCACGGCGGTGGTGCCGCCGACCAGGGCGCGGCTGCCGGCCGGGGCGGCCGCGTGCGCCTGGTCCCGGAGCGTGCCGTCGACCAGGTCGATCGCCCTGTCCTCCATCGGCCGGTACTTCAGCGAGACGCTGTACTGCACGACCGAGCCGTCGGCGTTCGGCGCCGCGGCCGCGACCTGGGCGACACCCTCGATGCCGGCGAGCTTGTCCCGGTAGGCGGCCAGCTGGTCCTCCGGCAGCTTGCCGCCGGAGGTGTTCTCAAGGAAGACCAGGGTCGGTTCGGCCCGCCCGGCCGAGAAGCCGGACTGCAGGTCGTCCATGGCCTGGACCGACTCCAGGTTCTTCGGCATCGACCCGCCGGTGTCGAAGTCGGCCTTGAAGCCGAGGGCGCCGAGGGCGAGGATCACCAGCAGGCCGCCGGAGACGCCGGCGACCAGGCCCGGGCGACGGGCCGTCAGGCCACCGACCCGCTGGGCGAGGGCGTTCTTCGGCTCGCGCTTCCAGGCCTTGGACGGCCAGAAGGCGGCCCGGCCGAGCAGCGCGAACACCGCCGGCACCAGGGTGACGCCGGCGACCAGGCTGACCGCGACGGCGATCGCGAGGGCCGGGCCCATGGCGCGCAGCATGCCCATGGTGGAGAGGGTGAGCGCCAGGAAGGCCACCACCACGGCGCCGGCCGCGGAGGCGATGGTCTCGCCGACGCGGGCGACGGCCTCGGCCATCGCCGGCCGCGGCTCCAGCCCGGCGCGCAGGAACTCGCGGTAGCGGAAGAGCAGGAAGAGCAGGTAGTCGGTGCCGACGCCGAACAGCACGACGATCAGCATGGTGGAGACCGAGGCGTCGGCGGTCAGCCCGAAGACCTCGCTGGCGGTGGAGATCAGGCCGATGGCGGTCAGGTAGACCAGGGCGATCACGATCACCGGCAGCAGGGCGATGAGCGGGCTGCGGAAGATGACGCCCAGCAGGACGACGATCAGCAGCAGGGTGGCCATCATGATCATGCCGTCGGTGTTGCTGCCGGACTCCTGGGCGTCCAGTGCGCTGGCCGCCGCGCCCGTCACACCGAGCTTGAGGCTGGTGCCGCTCAGCAGCTCCTTGGCGTCCGTCCGCAGCTGCTTGACGTCATCGGTGACGGCCGGCTCGTAGACGTTCTTGGTGTCGGCGTAGATCTGTGCGAGCCCGATCCGGCCGTCGGGGGAGACGGCGCTCGGGTCGGCCTGGACCTTGTTGAGGTGGGGGTACTGCTTGGCCTGGAGGCCGGTGGCCACCTTCTGGACGTCGGCCTTGTCGCCGTCGGTCAGCGCACCGCCGTCGGTGCGCTGGAACACGCCGAGCGCGGCGGGCTGGTCCTGCCCCGGGAAGGCGCGCTTCTCCAGGTCGGCCACCTGGACCGACTCGTAGTGCGAGGGCAGGAACTCGGCCTGGTCGGTGGTCGATTCCAGCTTGGGCGAGAGGACGGTCAGGGCGACCGCCGCGACCAGCCAGGCGATGACGACCAGCCACGGGCGACGGACGACGAACCGTCCGATCCGTGTGAACATGACACTCCTTGGCGTCCGGCGGGGTCCGACGGCCCCGGCCGGGGCGGGCCCGTGGGGACGGTTCGGACTGGTGGGTGGTGTGCGATCGAAATGCCCCGATCGCAGTGCGTGGGGATGCAGCATCGCACCGTCACCCGATCGCGCACCTGCGCCGTGGCAGCTTGTGGCCACTCCGGGCGGCGCGGGGGCACGGAGCGGGCCCGCCGGTTCAGCTTGCGGACCGGCGCCGGGTGAACCGTGGCGTGCCGCCGCGGGCGCTGCCTACCGTCGGGGAACCGTCGAGGAGCAGAAGGGGGGATGACCGGTGCCGGACACCACGATGACCGCGGCCGCCGCATCCACCATGCGTGACCGGGTCGAGGAGCTGCGGAGCCTGCGGTCCGGGATCCGTGCGGGAGACCCGAGGGCCACCGAGGCCCAGCGCGGCAAGGGCAAGCTGACCGTCCGTGAGCGGCTCGACCTGCTCTTCGACGAGGGCTCGTTCCAGGAGGTGGAGCCGCTGCGCCGGCACCGCGCCACCGGCTTCGGCCTGGAGGCGAAGAAGCCGCACACCGACGGCGTGGTCGTCGGCTGGGGCACGGTGCACGGCCGGACGGTCTTCGCGTACGCCCACGACTTCCGGATCTTCGGCGGTGCGCTGGGCGAGGCCCACGCGCAGAAGATCCACAAGATCATGGACATGGCCATCGCGGCCGGTGCGCCGCTGGTGTCGCTGAACGACGGCGCCGGCGCCCGCATCCAGGAGGGCGTCACCGCCCTCGCCGGCTACGGCGGCATCTTCCAGCGCAACACCCGGGCGTCGGGCGTCATCCCGCAGATCTCGGTGATGCTCGGCCCGTGCGCCGGCGGCGCAGCGTACTCCCCGGCCCTGACCGACTTCGTCTTCATGGTCCGCGAGACCTCGCAGATGTTCATCACCGGCCCGGACGTGGTCCAGGCCGTGACCGGCGAGAAGATCAGCCAGAACGGCCTGGGCGGCGCCGACGTCCACTCCGGGGTCTCCGGCGTCTCGCACTTCGCCTACGACGACGAGCAGTCCTGCATCGAGGACGTGCGCTACCTCCTCTCGCTGCTGCCGCAGAACAACCGGGAGGCCCCGCCCGCGGGGCCCCGGGACGATCCGGCGGACCGTCGCAACGACGCGCTGCTCGACCTGGTGCCGGTCGACGGCAACCGCCCGTACGACATGCGCAAGGTGATCGAGGAGATCGTCGACCACGGCGAGTACCTGGAGGTCCACGAGCACTGGGCGGCCAGTGTGCTCTGCGTGCTGGCCCGGCTCGGCGGCCGGCTGGTGGGCGTGGTGGCCAGTCAGCCGCAGTCGCTGGCCGGCGTGCTGGACATCCACGCCTCCGAGAAGGCCGCCCGCTTCGTGCAGTTCTGCGACGCGTTCACCGTCCCGCTGGTCACCCTGGTCGACGTCCCCGGCTTCCTGCCCGGGGTGGACCAGGAGCACGGCGGCATCATCCGGCACGGCGCCAAGCTGCTGTACGCGTACTGCAACGCCACCGTGCCCCGGGTGCAGCTGATCCTGCGCAAGGCCTACGGCGGCGCGTACATCGTGATGGACTCCCGATCGATCGGCGCGGACCTCTCGTTCGCCTGGCCGACCAACGAGATCGCCGTCATGGGCGCCGAAGGCGCCGCCAACGTCGTCTTCCGCCGGGAGATCGCCGCCTCCGACTCGCCGGACGCCACCCGCGCCCAGCTGGTCAAGGAGTACACCGCCGAGCTGATGCACCCGTACTACGCGGCCGAGCGCGGCCTGGTGGACGACGTGATCGACCCCGCCGACACCCGGGCCACCCTGATCGCGGCGCTCGACATGCTGGCGACCAAGCACGCGCTGCTGCCGGCCCGCAAGCACGGGAACCCGCCGCAGTGAGCGCCGGCCACGCCCCCGCCGGCCACGCCCCCGCCGGCCGCGCCCCGGGCGGACCGCTGTTGCGGGTGCTCCGCGGCCGGCCCACCGGCGACGAACTGGCCGTCCTCACGGCGGTGCTGGCCGTGGTGCTGGCACCGGCCGCCCGCCGGGCGGCGACCGTGCCGCCGGCGCGGCCGGCACCGCCGGTGCGCTGGGAGCGTGCCGAGCCGCGGCCGGTGCACCGACTGTGACACGTTCCTGCAGGTCCGCTTGTCGCTGCGGAGAAGCGGCTGGTAAGAACGACCAATCTTGGAAGATCAACAACGGATGCGGGCGGCTCACCACACGGCTGCGCCCGAGGGGAGGGGACTGATGCTCCAGGTGGTTTTCAGGATCCTCGGCCCCCTGGACGTCCAGGTGGACGGCCGACCGGTCCCGCTCTCCGGAGCCCGACAGCGCACCATCCTCGCCATGCTGCTGCTCTCCGCCAACCACGTCGTCTCGGTCGACACCCTCGCCGAGGCCGTCTGGCAGGGCTCGCCGCCGACCACGTTCGTGAACCAGATCGCCATCTGCGTCTCCGGGCTGCGCAAGGCCTTCAAGGCGGCGGTCGGTGCGGACGACCTGATCGTCACCTCCCACCCCGGCTACCTGCTCGCCACCGGCGGCCACCGGATCGACGCGGCCGAGTTCGAGGAACTGGTGGCCGAGGCCCGCGACGCGCGCGAGCGCGGGCGCACCGCGGCGGCGGCCGGGCTGCTGGAGCAGGCGCTCGGCCTCTGGCGCGGCCGCGCGCTCGAAGGCGTGGCCGCCGGGCGGGTGGCCGCCGAGGCGGCCCGGCTCGACGAGCAGCGCCTCGGCGTCCACGAGGAGCTCACCGCACTCCGGCTCGACCTCGGTCGGCACCGCGAGCTCATCGGCGAGCTGACCTCGTTCCTCGCCGAGCACGGGCTGCGCGAACAGTCCCGGGCCCAGCTGATGCTCGCCCAGTACCGCTCAGGCCTGCGGGCCGAGGCGCTGGAGACCTACCGGGACGCCCGCCGGCTCCTCGCCGACGAGCTCGGCATCGAACCCGGCCCGCGGTTGCGGCAGTTGCACGACGCGGTGCTCGCCGACGAGGCCTGGCTGGCCGCGCCGGCCGTCGCGCCGACGGCCGGGGGAACGGCTCCGGCCCCGGCCCCGGCCCCGGACCCGGGACCGTCGGCCGTCGGCGGCCCGCGGCCCGGCTCTGCGGCAGTCGCAGGCCCCGCGGACCCCGGTGCGGAACGGAAAGGATTCCATTCCGCTTTCGAGCCCGTTTCACAGCGCCGCGGCCGCCCGCGGCAGCCCGCCGTCCCGGCGGCCAGGACCCGGGGCACGGACCGGCGCTCCGGGCCCGGCGAGGTCCCGCCCGCCCGGTCCCCGCAGAACGTCCAACCGGCCGCGTCCGCACTGGAGTTCCGGCTGCTCGGGCCGGTCGAGGCGACCGCCGGAGGCCGGGAGATCCCGCTGGACGGCGCCAAGCAGCGCTCCGTCCTGGCCGCCCTGTTGCTGGCCGACGGCCGGCTGCTGCCCGACGAACGGCTCTCCACCCTGATCTGGGGCTGGGACCCGCCGGCCACCTGGACGGCCCAACTGCACACCTACGCCTCCCGGCTGCGCGGGCGGCTCGGCCCGCTCGTCGATCTGGTCCGGCGCGGCCCGGGCTACCGGCTGGACATCGGGCCGGCCCGGCTGGACCTGCGCGAGTTCCGGCGCGACGCCGACCTCGGTCACCGCGCCCTGGAGAACGGCTCCTACGCCCGAGCGGCCGAACTGCTGTCCGCCGCGCTCGGGCAGTGGCGGGGCGAGCCGCTCACCGGCGTCACCCCGCAGCTCGCGGAGAAGGAGCTGCCGGGCCTGGAGGAGAGCCGGCTCGCCGTGCTGGAGGACCGCATCGAGGCTGAGCTCGCCCTCGGCGGGCACCGGGCGGCCGTGCCCGAACTGCTCCGGCTGGTCGCCGAACACCCCACCCGGGAGCGGCTGCGCGGGCAGCTGATGATCGGCCTGTACCGCTGCGACCGGCAGGGCGACGCGCTGGAGGTGTACGAGGCCGGGCGGCGGCTGCTCGCCGAGGAGCTGGGGGTGGACCCGGGTCCGGCACTGCGCCGGCTCCACCACCAGGTGCTCACCGGGGACCTCACCCACCCCGGGGTGCCCGAGCGGCCGGCCGCGGTGCTGGCACCGGCCGCCCGGTCCGGTGCCGCGCCGCCGCCCGGCACCCGCCCGGCCGGCGCCGTACCGGACGGCGGGGAGGAGCGCGGCGGGCTGGTGCCCGCGATGCTGCCGCCCGCCACCGCCGACTTCATCGGCCGGGAGCGCCACCTCGCGGCCCTGGCGGCCGCCCTGCGCGGCGTCCGGCCCGACGGCCCGGCGTCCGCGGCCGCCGTCGAGGACCCGGCCGCCCCGGCCGGACCGGTGGTGCTGACCGGCGGCGCCGGGACCGGCAAGTCCGCGCTCGCCGTGCACGCCGCCCACCTCGTCCGGGACGACTTCCCGGACGGGCACCTCTACGCGGACCTGAGCACCCCCGACGGCACCCCGCGCGACCCCGGCGCCGTGCTCGGCGGCTTCCTGCGCGCCCTCGGCGCCGACGAGCCCGAGCTGCCCGACGCCCTGGACGAGCGGGTCCGGCTCTATCGCAGCCGGCTCGCCGGCCGGCACGTCCTGGTGGTGCTGGACAACGCCGCCGACGACCGCCAGGTCCGCCCGCTGCTCACGGCGGAGAGCCGCAGCCGGACCCTGGTCACCAGCCGGGCCGCGCTCGGCGTGCTGGAAGGGGCCCGGCGGTTCCAGGTCGGTCCGCTGGACTTCCCCGGCGCCTACCAGCTGCTCGCGGCGGCCGGCCGCGAGCGGGTGTCCGCCGACCCGGCCGCGACCGCGCGGATCGTCGAGCTGTGCGAGCGCCTGCCGCTCGCCCTACGGGTCTGTGCCGCCCGGCTGGCCGCCCACCCGCACTGGTCGCCCGCCCGGCTCGCCGACCGGCTCACCCCGGCCGAGCACCGGCTGGACGAGCTGCGCCTGGGCGACCTCGACGTCCGGGCCCGGCTGCGGTACGGCCTGCCCGGTCTGGACCCGGCCACCCGGGCCGCCCTGGGCGTGCTCGCCCGGGCGGGCGCCGACAGCTGGACCCCCGCGGACGCCGCCGCCCTGCTCGGCGCGTCCGAGCGGGACGCCGAGGAGGTCCTGGAGGCGCTGACCGGGGCCAGGCTGCTCACCGCCGCCGAGGACCGCGCCGAGCTGCGCTACCGCTTCGCCCCGCTGGTGCGCCTCATCGCCCTGGAGGAGTGCCGGACGGCCGTGGCGGTCTGAGCGGCCGCCCGGGCCGTCCGCCCCGCACCGCGCGGGGCGGACGGCCCGGCCTCCCCCTGCGGGGCAGGGCAGGCCCTACCCGCAGCCGCCGGCGTGGCCGACGTCCAGACTGCGTGCCGGCAGCGCGACGGCCAGTAGATCCGGCTCGCTGAGCAGCAGTTCGAGATCGAGGTACTGCGGCCACTGCCGTTCTTCGACGGCGGTGTCGGTGCTCGTGGTCTCCATCGTCGCCTCCGGACTCCGTGCTTCTCGGTGGAGAGAGCATGGGTCCGGCGGCTATGGCGCCCCTATCTATCCTCTGCGGATCGCCTCTGTCGTTCGGCGGATCCGGTGAGAGCGCGAATATAGAAATTCTATGGAGACTTGAGGCAGGGTTTCGGCGGGGCCGTCCGGGCCGGTGCGCCGCGAGGCGCCCCGGATGGGGCGGCCCCCCGACCGCGGCCCGGATGGCCCGTTCCGCCGTCGCCCGTCCGTGGATCGGCCGTCGGTCAGCCGTCGATCAGCCCGGCGAAGACGACGGTGTCGAAGATGTCCTCCATCCGCACCGCCCGGCCGTCGCGGAACGTCCACGAGTGGACGAACGACAGGGTCTCGGTGCGCCCGCTCAGCGAGGTGACGGCGCGGACGCCGAAGACCACCACGCGGTCGCCGGAGCGGATGAACTCCTGCGGCTCCAGCCGCATCCCGCCGAGGACGGTCGGCACCTTGGCCAGGAACTCGCGGACGCCCGCGTGGCCCAGCTTGGTGCCGCCGAGCCCGTACGGGGCCAGGCCGTCGGGGTGGACCCACTCGATGCCCGGGTCCATGGTCGCCAGCAGTGCGGCGAGGTCCCGGTCGTGGAAGGCCCGGTAGGCGGCGCGGACGACCGCGAGGTTGTCGTCGGCGCCGTGGCGGTCGGTGCCGTCGAGGTCATCGGCGACGGAAGGGGCGGCGTGGTCGACACTCATCAGGATGGCTCTCCTCAGCGGCGGATGTGCTCGGGGTACAGGGCTTCGAGGGTCAGGCGGATTCCCTCGCGCCAGTCGACCTCGCACGGGCCGGTCAGCGCGCGGCGCCGGCTCGGGTCGAACTGGTAGGTCTCCCGGGTGACTTCGCTCGGCACCAGGTCGGCCGGCACTCCGGTGAGCTCCTCGATGTAGCGCAGACAGTCGGTCATCCCGACCGCCTCGTCGCCGCCCCAGTTGACCAGGGTCGCCGGTACCGAGGCCGCCGCCCACAGCTGCGGCACCTGCCGGACCAGGTCGCTGGTGTACAGCAGCGAGCACCAGTTCTGGCCCTCCAGCGGGACCGGGATCGGCTGGCCGGCGAGCATCCGCTGGAAGTACAGCATCGGCACCCCGCCGTAACCGCCCGGTCCGTAGGCGATGTTGAGCCGGGCGATGGTGGTCGGCAGGCCCAGCACCCGGGCGAGCGCGCGGACCGCACCCTCGGTGGCGATCTTGCCCACCGGGTAGGCCGGCAGCCAGTCCGCGACGCCGTCGATCGGGTCGTCCTCGGTGTAGGCGTGGTCCAGCGTCTGCCGGGCGTAGAGCGCACCGGTCGAGACGTAGAGGAAGGACTCCGCGGTGCGGCAGTGCGCCATCAGCCGGCCGGTGGCCGAGACGTTGACGTCGATCGCCCGGTTGAAGTCGCCGTCGTCGCCGCGCCGGACCGCCGAGTGGATGACGTGGGTGAAGTCCTCCGGCACGCCCTTGAGCGCGTACTCGCTGTCGTCCTCCATGTCCCAGCGCCAGGTGGTGATGCCCCGCGCCCGCAGCTCGTCCTCGACGCCCGGGGTGCCGAAGCGGCCCAGGCACCAGACCTCGTTGCCCTGTTCGGCGAGCGCCTCCGCCACCGGCCGGGCGACCTGACCGGTACCGCCGGTCACCAGGATCTTGCTGCCCTTCACTTGCCCTCTCCCATCGCCAGGTCCAGCTCCTTGCGCAGAATCGCCTGGAACGCCGCCACGTGCTGCGGGCTCATCAGCGTGTAGTGCTCGCCGGGTACTTCGACGTACCGGTTCGGCTCCTCGGTGAAGTCGTCCCAGCGTCGCAGCTCGTTCTCCAGCCAGTCCTCCTTGGTGCCCCGCAGCGGGATCGCGTAGAAGACCGACATCCGGCGGACGCTGCCCTCCGGCCGGTAGCTGCGGCCCAGGTCGGTGAGCCGGTCGGCGAGCTCCGCCCAGGCGGCGAACTTCTCCGCGTCCAGGTCGAGTTCGGCGATCCGGTCGGCCGGAGCGAGGGCCAGCAGGCGGTCCAGCTGCAGCTCCCGGGGGAGCCCCCGCAGCCGGGCGGGCAGCTCCCGGGCCTGCTTCTTGTCGACGAGCGCCAGGAAGAAGGCCAGGTTGACGGCGGTCTCGGCGAAGTCGAGCTCGTCCATCCGGTACTTGATGTTCGGCGGCAGGTTGAAGCTGCCGACGAAGTCGACCCGCTCGCCCTCCGACTCCAGCACCTTGGCGATCTCGAAGGCGACCGCGCCGCCGTAGGAGTAGCCGGCCACGGCGTACGGGCCGTGCGGCTGCCGGGCGCGGATCGCGGCCACGTAGGTGTCGACCATCTCCTCGAAGGTCCGGAACGGCTTCTCGCCCTCGTTGAACCCGCGGGCGCGCAGCGCGTAGAACGGCCGGTCCCCCACGAAGTACTGGGCCAGGTTGACGAAGACCAGCACCTCGCCGACCCCCGGGTGGACGCAGAACAGCGGCGTCTTGTCGCCGCTCAGCTGCATCGGCACGATCGGGTCGTAGGCGGTCTCGTCGGGCCCCCGCAGCCCGGCGAGAGCGCGCGCGAGCGAGCGTACGGACGGTGCGGTCAGCACCGTGATGATCTGCAGGCCGTCCGCCCCCAGCCGCTCCGCGACCTTGCTGCGCAGCCGCAGGATGTCCAGCGACGTGCCGCCGAGGTCGAAGAAGCTGGCGGTGGCGCTGATCCGGGCCGGGTCGAGGTCGAACAGTTCGCCGTAGATCTCGGTGAGGACCCGCTCCGTCTCGCCCTCCGGCGCGGTGTAGCCGCCGAGCCGACGATCCGTCAACTCCTCTACCGCGCCGATCTGCTGCGCGTAGCAGCCGGTCTCCAGGCGGTGGCGCATCAGCGCCCGCTGGATCTTGCCCAGGCTGGTCTTGGGGAAGGCGTCCTTCGGGAGCGGCAGGATCAGCGCCGGGCGGAAGCCCCAGTGCATCACCACGGTGCTGCGTACCGCGGCCAGCACCCGGTAGCGGCCGGCCTCGTCCTCCTCGGGCACCTCGCAGTGGAAGGCCACCACCAGCTGCTCGGTGTCGGCACCGGCCGGGCGGGTGGGAAAGGCTGCGACGAACGACCTTGCAACGCCGTCCAGTTGCTCCAGAGCGGTCTCGATATCGTGGCTGAAGTAGTTGACCCCGTTGACGATCACGCTGTCCTTGCTGCGGCCGACGAGGGTGAGCCGGCCCTCGTCGATCCGGCCGAGGTCGCCGCTGCGGAACCAGCCGTCGGCGGTGAAGGCCCCGTGGGTGGCCGCCTCGTTGTTGTGGTAGCCGCGGGTGATCATCGGTCCGCTCAGCTGGAGTTCGCCGACCTCGCCCTCGGGCAGCGCGCGGTCCTCCGGGTCGGCGACCCTCATCCGCAGGCCGGTCACCGGCGTGCCGAGGTTGGCGAACTCCTGGCCCTCGTCGCTGTGCGGGAAGCCCAGCGAGTAGATGCTGCCGGCGCAGGTCTCCGTCATCCCGAACGCGGGCCAGAGGGCGTCGCGGCTCAGCCCGTACGGCGCGTACCGGTCGAGGAAGGCGGTGCCGGTGGAGCAGACCACTGCCTCGCCGCCGCTGACGATGTGCCGCAGCCGGGAGAGGTCCAGCCGCTCCCGGTCCGCCGCCGGCATCCGGTCGGCGGCCGCGTTCAGCAGGCCCAGCAGGAAGTTCGGGGTGAAGGTCATGGTCACCCCGTGCTCGGAGATCAGTCGCAGGAACTCCAGCGGCTCGCCGAGCACCACCTGGGCCGGTACGTGGACCTGCCGGCAGCCGACGGAGAGCGGCAGCAGGTGGCACTCCAGCAGGGCGGCCACGTGGTCGAACGATACCCAGTTGAGGCTGGTGTCGGCGGCGGTGAGCCGGTGGTAGCCGTTCTTCGCGGACATCGACGCCAGCAGGTTGGCGTGGCTGAGCTCCACGGCCTTGGAGTTGCCGGTCGAGCCGGAGGTCAGCACGAGGACGGCGACGTCGGAGGGCTGTGCCCGGTGCGGCTCCTCGTCGGCCGCCGCGCCGCCGCCCTGCCCGCCGTCCTCGCGCAGGGCGGTGAGCGTGGTGACGCAGAGACCGTCCACCCGCGGCAGTTCGGCCGCGAGCGCCTCGCTGGTGATGACCAGCGGCTGATCCAACAGGTCCTTCACGTGAGCGAGTTGAGCGGCCCAGCGGTCCTGGTCGCCGCGCAGCGGCGCCATCGGGCAGGGGACGAAGCCGCCGAGCACGGTGGCCCAGAAGGCGGGCAGGAAGTCGGGGTGCTGCTCCAGCAGCAGGACGACGTTGTCCCCGGGGCGCAGGCCGCGGGCGCGCAGGCCGGCCAGCAGAAGTCTTGCCTCGTCGAGGAGCTCGGGGTGGGTCTGGTCGCGGTGGCCGGTGCCGGCGCCGCCGGAGCAGTAGCGGACACCGTGGTCGGGCTGCCGTTCGGCGGCAGTGAGAAGCAGATCGGCGATGGTCTGGGTGGGGATGTCCATCGTTCTCTCCATGGCTCGGTGGATCTCAAGGCGGTCAAGCGGGGGAGAAGGGCGTGCGTCGGCGCATGCCGGCGCAGCGGTGGACCGGGTGGGGCGAGGGGCGGAACGGTGACCGTCGGACCGGAGGTGGCCGCCGGGGTCACGGTGAGAACGTAGGGCGAGTCTCCACCGCCCGAGTGGGCGGTGGCCTGAAACGGCTCGGGACGCTACGGGTGGTGAGTGGGGGGTTGCCCGCGGTGGCGGAAGCGGAGTGGTCGACCATCTGTTCGGGCATGCGGTGGCATCTTCTTGCCTCGCGTGTGACAGGACTGCGCGCCCCTCGAAGGGCCTGGTGTAGCGACCGGTTTCAGCCTGCGCACATTCGTTGACGCTCAGGGACGGAAGAACTAGTGTCAGCGATGATCTATGTCCCGTCGCACGACCCTTGTCATTCGTGACGAACTGTCAAGTGCCGATCCGGTGGCCGGTGTACCGCACGGCCGGCGCCGCCGGCCCGGGTCGTGCGCAGGGAGTAGTACGGGGTGGATCAACGGGGGCGAGGAATGGTGGAACAGAAGAACGCGGCTGCCCTGGAGGCGGCGATTTCGCAGGTCCATGCGGAGCGGGTGGAGCAGGCGCTGCTCCAGGCCCGCGCCCTGATCGAGTCCACGGTCTCGCTGCACCGGCGACGGTCGGGCGGTCCACCGCCCGTCGCGCGGACGGAGGCCGAGGCGCTCGGCGAGGCGCTCGAACAACTGGTGAGCGGCGCCCGGCGCTCCGTGGGCCTGGCGCTCCCCACCACCGGCGAGTTCGCCGTTCGTGCCGCACCCGCGTTGGCCGCACTGGCCGCCCAGTGGTCCGCGGACCAGGCGCGTGCCTCCGGCGGCGGTCCCGCCACCCCGTCCGTCCAGGAGGGACTGGTGGTCCGGGTGCTCTGCGTGGGCAGCGGCATCGACACCGCCATCGCCCTGACCCGCCGGCTGCGCGGCCCCCGGGTCGAGATCAGGGTCTCCGAGACCGAGCTGCGCGAGGCGTTGATCGTCGACGGCCGCGGCGCGCTGGTCCGCTCCGGGGCCGAGCACAGTGGCGGCAATGCCGTCACGGTCAACGACCCGGCCGTCGTCCGCGCGCTCGACCTGATGTTCGCCAGCGCCTGGACGCGCGCCCGCCCGCTCGTCGACCACCTGGGCCTGAGCCCCCGGCTGGTCAAGGACCCGGCCCGCCGCATCCTGGAGATGCTGAGCGAGGGCCACACCGACGAGGCCGCCGCCCAGGAACTGAACGTCTCGCTGCGGACGTACCGCCGCCACGTGGCCGAAATCATGCGCGAACTGGGCGCCAACTCCCGCTTCCAGGCGGGAGTGCGGGCCGTCGAACTGGGGCTGTTGTCCACCCATGGCTGAGACGACCGGAGCAGGCCCCCGAAACGGTGGGGAACAGGCCCGCGGCGCGGGAGAGCCGACTGGCACAGCCGTCGGGGAGACGAGGAGCACGGTGTCGAACCAGGCGGAGGACGAGCTGGAGGAGGCCCTGCTCGAAGTCAGCGCGATGATCGAATCGACCGTCGCCATGCACCGGGACCGCTACTCCACCGACCGGATGCTCAGCAATGTGGAGGGCGATTACGACGCCGTGCTCGACACCGCGCACGAGATCATCGTCGGGGCCTCGACCAGCATCGACATCGTGCACGCCCGGCGCGTCGCCGGCGAGGGCCGACAGGGGCGCTCCGAGCGGCAGTTGCTCTACAGTGCCGATCCGGCCGTCGGCGTGCGGCTGCTCAGCTCGCCCGAGATGCTCGACGACGAGTTCGTCCGCGAGCAGCTCGGCCGGGAGCGCCCGGTCGCGGTGCGCGTGGCGAGGGTCCCGCCGCTGCAGGCGATCATCGCCGACGGGACCACCGCGCTGGTGGTCACCGGCACGGCCGTCGCCCGCCGCGCCTCGGTGATCCGGGTGCCCGAGGTGATCCACACCCTGCACATCCTCTTCGACAACGTCTGGCGCACCGCCGTGCCGGCCAACGAACGGATCGTCTTCGGCGACCGCGCGCGGGCCGCCTTCGCCCGCCAGATCCTCGGCGCGCTGCGGGCCGGTGTCACCGACGAGGTCGCCGCCCGCGACCTGACCGTCTCGGTGCGCACCTACCGGCGCTACGTGGCGGAGATCATGGCCCTGCTCGGGGCCAACTCCCGCTTCCAGGCAGGGGTGAGAGCGGCCGAGCTGGGCCTGCTGCCCCCGTCCGGCCCGGACGGGCGGGCGCCGACCCGCAGCGGCGAGTAGCGCGGCCGGCCCGGCGGCCCACCGCCGGGCCGCCGACCGCTGCCCCGCCCGCGTGCGGGTTCCCGGTGCCTGCGACGTCATGCGCGGCATGCTAGGGGCACCCGGTTTCACGACTCTTTCGCTCCTCTTTCACGGGGCTCCCCCCGCCCACGGCTCACTCATCCTCGGCCTCTGGCGGCTGCGCCGGCTGCGAGGCGATCAGCTCGGTGAGCACGTCGATGTACCGGGCCAGCACCTCTCCCCAGGGCGCGTCGCCGGCCCGCAATTCGGCTTCCTGCTCGGCGTCGTGGTCCTGTTCGATCTGTTCCAGGACGGCAAGCGGGTGCGGGATCTGGACGGGGTCGAAGCGGTCGTCGCTCAAAGTTTCCTCCTGAAAGTGGCGCCGTTCCCATGGTGCCCCCGCGCCCTCAGGTTTCCCTTGACCCATATGGTCTTCCTTGCGAGAGCCTATATTCGCCGTCGCCCGGTTCGGACGCATAGCGCGATGCTCCCGGTTCCCCCTCGGCCGCACCGTCGTACACCATGTCAACTCGCTGTCAATCGAGGCTCTGAAACAGCGAATTGAACGGCGCGGCGCCGCCGGGAGCCACCCGGCGGCGCCGCACCCGCGCCCGGCTCAGCTGCCCGGGCGGCCGTGGATCGCCTTGACCAGCTCGTCGATGCCCTGCTCCCGCAGCACGCCGTAGTGGTCGCCGGCCAGCGACAGCACGGTCGGCGGCGCGCTGGAGTAGCCGGACCGGCCCTCCAGGAAGGCGTACTCGTCGCCGGTCGCCTTGACGATCGTCACCGGGGCCTCCAGCCGCCGTTCGGCCAGCTCGCGGAAGCTGTACTCGAACTCGTAGGTCTCCCCGACGATCCGGGTGATCCGGCGGATCAACTCCTCGTCCAGCTCCGGGAAGCGGCGGTGGACGAAGGCGGTGAAGCCGTTCTCGTCCCGCACCTGGGCGAGGCAGGCCTCCAGCCCGGGCCCGCTGATCGAGCCGGCGAACACCGAGTACAGGATGGTCAGGTAGGCCGGGTTGCGGTACGACGACTCGCGCCCGTACCGCTCGCCGTCCGCCCGGCGCACCTCCGGGTTGCCGGGGCAGATCAGCAGCAGGTCCGCGACCCGCTCGCCGGCCTGCTCCAGCTGCCAGGCGGTCTCGAAGGCCACCCGGGCCCCGAAGGAGTACCCCCAGAGACTGTAAGGGCCTGCGGGCTGCACCCGGCGGATCTCGGCGAGGTCGGCGGCGGCCGTCTCCCGGACGGTCGGGTACGGCGTCTCGCCGGCGTTCAGGCCGTACGCCTGGACGCCGTAGAACGGCCGGCCCGTCCGGCCGCCGAGCAGCCGCAGGTTCATCGGGTAGCCGCCGAGCCCCGGCCAGCAGAACACCGGAGCGCCGGCGCCCTCGCGGTGCAGTGGCACCAGCCGCGAGGCAGGCTCCCCGGCTCCGGCGTCGATCCGGGCGGCGAGGTCCGCCAGCTTCGGGCTGCCGAACAGCACCTGCATCGGCAGGTGGGTGCCGAACTCCCGGTTGACCCGGTTGATCAGCGCCACGGCGCTCAGCGAGTTGCCGCCGACGGCGAAGAACTCGTCCTCCGCCGAGACGTCCGGGTACTTGAGCGCCGCGGCCCAGGCCTCGGCGAGCCGCTGCTCGGTCGGCGTCGCGGGGGCCACGAACGGGCCGCCCACCGCTGTGCCGCGGACCTCCTCCCGGGCGGCCAGCGCCTTCAGGTCGACCTTGCCGTTGGCGGTCAGCGGCAGTTCGTCCAGCACCAGCACCCGGTTGGGGACCATGTAGTCGGGCAGCAGCGTGGCCAGGTCGTCCCGGACGATCTCGGCCGGGCCCTTCATGTGGACGGCGTCCTCCACCATGCCCTCGCTGCGGATCTGCTCCTCGCCGACCCGCCCGCCGAGGAAGAAGTACGACGGGCCGGTGGGGATCCCGCACTCGGTGAGCACGGCGTCGATCCGCCGGGCCGACGGCAGCGGGTGCCCGGACTTCGAGCTGTAGCCCGAGGACATCAGCCCGAGGCCGAGCGCCACGCCCCGGCGCTGCAGGTGGTGCAGCTCGGTGCCGAGGTCGAGGTAGGCCAGCCAGGGCTGCCCGGCCCGGCCGAGCGCGGTGATGCCGAACGCCGCCCGCCGGTAGACCTGCTGGTTGATCGCGATCACCTGCCGCGACTCCACCAGCGCGTCCGAGATCCGCGCCAGGGCGCCGTCCGCGTAACGGTACTGCCCGGCGGGCAGGCCCTCGACCCGGCCCGGATGGGCCTGGAGGAGGAGTTCGGTGCGGCGCGGCGGGGCGAGGCCGTCCTCCGGGGCGATCGTGAAGCTCCCGAGGTAGTGGTCCTCCGGCGCGACGTCCAGCCGGTCCTGGACCTCCGGGTGGTGGCCCAGCGGCCGGATCGCCAGTCCGTACCCGGGCAGCACCTCCTCGAAGACGCCCACCATGTGGCCGGCCTCGAACTCCAGCACCTCCCGGATGTTGTTGCGGTACACCGGCTCGATCGCCCCGCGCCGGCCGAGGAAGTGCACGGCCAGGCCCGGGCCGCCGGCGGCGGCGTCGCCGACCCGCACCAGGGTGTGCTCCACGGGGTGGTGGTAGTACACGCCCGCGGGGAGCCCGGCCGGGCCGCCGGTGCCGTCGGTCTCCAGGTAGAGCTGGGTGGCGTAGAGCGCACCGGGCGAGGCGTAGGCGTACTTCGGCAGCAGCCGCTCCTCGCTGTGGAACTGCCCGAACCACCGCAGGATCGTGCCGAGTTCGGCGAGGTCGGGCCCGTCGGTGCGGCGCGCGGCCGGGGCTGCCGGGCGCGGGGCCAGCAGCGCGAGCAGTTCGTCCCGGGTGACCGGCCCGTCCTGGTAGCGGCGGTAGGTCTTGCGGGCGAACGTCTCCCGGCGCTGCCGCTCGGTCTCCCGGCGGCCGGGCAGTGCCACCACGGGCCGGCCGGCGAGGTCGTCCGCGGTCCGGACGCCCGGGTCCGAGAGCTGGGCGCGGACCTGGACCCGGCCGGCCTTGGACTGGTGGTGGCCGCCGTGGTTGCCCTGGTCCATCAGGGCCGCCTCGCGGGGGTTGAGCTCGATGCAGGCGACCAGGGTCGGCCGGCCGGTCCGCGGATCGCCGGTGACCACGGCCGCGGCCCGCCGCACCCAGGTGTGCTCCTCGACGGCGAGCGCGACCTCGTCCAGCTCGACCCGGTAACCGCGCAGTTTGACCTGGTTGTCGGCCCGGCCGGTGCACTGCAGGGTGCCGTCCGGGTTCCAGTGGACGAGGTCGCCCGTGCGGTACAGCCGCTCGCCGGGCAGGTGCGGCGAGGAGACGAACCGCTCGGCCGTCAGGTCGGGCCGGTGCAGGTAGCCGCGGGCGAGCTGGACGCCCGCGAGGTGGAGCTCGCCGGTCGCGCCGGGCTCGACGGGTGCCAGGTCCTCGTCCAGGACGAAGCAGCGGGTGCGGTCGACCGGCAGCCCGATCGGCACCGATCCGGCCTCCCCGCCGAGCTCGTCGGGGTCGACCAGGTGCGCGGTCGCGTTGATCGTGCACTCGGTCGGCCCGTAGAGGTTGACCAGGGACGCCTGCGGCAGCGCGGCGAGCACCGACCGCGCCAGGCGGCGGGAGAGCGGCTCGCCGCCCGAGTACACCCGGCGCAGCGAGGTGCAGCCGGCCAGCTCCTCGTTCTCCACCAGGGCCTGGAGCAGGGTGGGCACGCACTGCAGGGTGTTCACGCCGTGCTCCCGGACGACGGCGACCAGGCGCTCGGGGTCGCGGTGGATGCCCGGTGCGCCCATCACCACCCGGGCGCCGGCGGCCGGCGCGAGGATCTCCCACTGCGCCGCGTCGAAGCTCATCGGCGTCTTCTGCAGCACCGTGGTGCCGGGGCCGAGGTGGTCGTGGGCGCCCAGCCAGCGCAGCTGGGAGACGATGCTGCGGTGCTCGATCATCACGCCCTTGGGCCGGCCGGTGGAGCCGGAGGTGTAGACGACGTAGGCCAGTGAGGAGGGGTGGGGGCCGGGGGCCGGCTCGCCGGGGCCGTGGCTCTGACCGGGGATCGGGTGCGCGCCGGGCTCGGTGTGTGCGTCCGGCGGGGCGCCCGGCCCGGGCGGCGCGGTGCGGCCGGCCGGGATTCCGGGGTGCGCACCCGCGACGAGGATCCGGGTGCCGTGCGGCGCGAGGTCGGCCAGCCGGGCCCGGAGGTGCTCCTGGGTGACCACCACTCCGGTCCGGCTGGACTCGATCATGTAGCGGATCCGCTCCTCCGGGTACTCCGGGGAGAGCGGCAGGTACGCGGCCCCCGCGCAGAGGATGCCCCAGACCCCGGTCATCAGCTCCAGCGACGGCTCCACGAACAGGCCGACGCAGTCGTCGGCACGCACGCCGAGGTGGTGCAGGCGGGCGGCCAACGCGTCGGCGGCCGCTTCGAGCTGCCGGAACCCGAGGCGCTCGCCGTCGGCGACGACGGCCGTGGCGTCGGGCCGCTCGGCGGCCTGCGCGCGGAGCAGGTCCGGCAGGCACTCGGCGGTGCGGGTGTCGTACGGGGCGAGCAGCGCGGACTGTGCGGTCATGGTGGGACCTCGGTGGTGGGTGCGGACGGGAGGAAGATCGCCCGGCGAACCGGACTGCCGTCCACGCTCCGCCACCCGCTGTCCCGAACACCTGGGGCACCGGCCGCCTTTACCGCCCGGATCGGTCCCGGCCCCGCGCCCGGCCGCCGCACGGGACCGTCCCGGCCCGCCCGGGCCCCGTCCCGGGCGCGCGTCGCCGACGCCCCGGGCCGGCCCGGGCGGCGGGGGAGCACCCGCCCGGGCGTCAGGGAGCCGTCAAGGAGCGGCCGCCGGGCGTACGGCCCGCGTCAAGGGCGGCCGCATCCGCGGCGGGTGCGCGCTCCACTGGAGTCACGGGCCCGGACCTGCGGCCCGCAGCCATCCGGAAGGAAGCGCCCGCCATGAGTGAGAACCGGACCGTCGTCGCCGTCGCCGAGCCGAACGCCCTGCCGTTGCGCCGCCGCGTCGCCGCCCCCGTCCTCGCGACGGTCCCGAGCAGGGCCGTGCGCCGGGACCGGGCCGTGGCCCGGGACGAGGCCTGGTCCGAGGATGAGCCCGAGCGGATCGCGGCCGCCGCGGAGCCGGGCGACGAGCTCGCGCTGCGCACCCGGGCCGCCCACTGCCGGATCGCCGTGCAGTACGTCGACTGATCACCGCACCGCGCGGTTGCGCGGCGACCGCGGGGGTCGCCCCGGGGGGTGGGTGCAGCCGGTGGAGGGTTACCGCCGGTGGGGTCCGTCGTTCTCCAAGGCATGAGAAGCGACCGCCCCGCCCTGGCCATCGCCAACGAAGAAACGATTCTGCACGAGCAGGTGCCGATCTTCGCCCACCTCGTCGCGGTCTGGGCCCGGTGCGGCCGCACCGTCCCCGGCCGGGCCGACGACGAGTGGCATGAACTGCTCCAACCACCGCGGTTCTTCCCCCCGGCCCCCGCAGCCCCGGGGGAGCCGGAATGACCGACCGGGAGACCCCGCAGGTGCCCCCGCAGCGCTCCGGCGCGGCGGCCGCCGCCATGGACCTCGACCTGCGCACGGTGGTCTGCCCCGGCCTCAGCGTCCTGGTCAGGGCGCGGCTGCGGTACCACCAGGCCGAGCCGTACGCGGTCTACCTGGACAGCCACGTCGACCGGGACGAGCCGATCACCTGGATGTTCGCCCGCGAGCTGCTGGCGGCCGGGCTGGAGGGACGGACGGGGGTCGGCGACGTGTCGGTGCACCCCGGCGTGGGCAGCGAGGCCGGGACGGTGTTCATCGCGCTGGGCGGGGACGAGAGCTCCGTCGTGCTGCGCGCCCGGGCCGCCGAGGTCAGGACCTTCCTCGGCCACACCGAGTGCGTGGTGCCGTACGGGCGCGAGCGCGAGTTCGTCGACCTCGACGTGCTGCTGCGCCGCCTGCTGGAGCCCGGCCCGCCGGAGGCGTGAGCCGGGGCTCCGGCCGCGGGCGGGCACGACGCGTGGGCCGGGCGCGTGGGCACGACGCGCGCCCCCGGGGGCGCCGGCCGACCGCGGGTGCGCCGCCGGCCCGGGCCGGGGTGGCCCGGGCGGCCGGGTGGCGGCTCACCGCCGGCCGGCGACGGGCGTCAGCGGCCCTTGGCGGCCTGCTCGGCGGCCTGCTTCTCCTGCTTCTCCTTGATCCGCACGGTCTCCTTGCGGACCTCGGCCTGGACGGCGCGCTCCCGCTCCAGCCAGGACGGGTTCTCCTCCTTGAGCGCGTCGATCTGCGCGGTGGTGAGGGCCTCGGTGACGCCGCCGCGGGCCAGGCCGGAGACGGAGACGCCGAGCTTGGCGGCGACCACCGGGCGCGGGTGCGGGCCGTTGCGGCGCAGGTCGGAGAGCCACGCCGGCGGCTCGGTCTGCAGGGCGTTCAGCTCCTCGCGGGAGACCACGCCCTCCTGGAACTCGGCGGGGGCGGCGTCGAGGTAGATGCCCAGTTTCTTGGCCGCCGTGGCCGGCTTCATGGTCTGGGTGGTCTTCGGCTTGAGCGATGTCATGGTCACCAGGGTAAGCGAGTGCGTGGCGTACCCGGTCACGGTCGGTAGCCTTGCTGCGTGACAGAGAGCGTGACAGAGATGCAGGCGAGCCCCTCGTTCCGGCTGGTGTACGTGCCCGGCGTGACGCCCGGTAAGTGGGTCCGGGTCTGGGAGGAACGGCTTCCCGACGTCCGGCTCGACCTGGTCGCGGTGCCGGTGGAGGAGGGCGAGCCGACCCTGCTGGGCGGCGGCGCGGACGCCGGCCTGGTCCGGCTCCCGGTCGACAAGGACAGCCTCAGCGCGATCCCCCTCTACACCGAGACCACGGTCGTCGTCTTCCCCAAGGACCACTGGCTGGCGGCGGCCGAGGAGGTGCCGGTGGCGGACCTCGCCGACGAGGTGGTCTTCCACCCGCAGGACGACGCCCTCGGCTGGGGGGCCGCCCTGCCCGGGCGCCCCGCGATCGAGCGCCCGGCGACGACCGCGGACGCCGTCGAGCTGGTCGCGGCGAACGTCGGGGTCCTGCTCGTCCCGCAGTCGCTGGCCCGGCTGCACCACCGCCGGGACCTCACCTACCGCCCGGTCCCGGACGCGCCGCAGTCCCAGGTGGCGCTCTCCTGGCTGCAGGACCGGACCACCGACCTGGTGGAGGAGTTCATCGGCATCGTCCGCGGCCGGACGGTGAACAGCTCGCGCGGGCGTGGCCAGTCGGCCCCCGCCGAGCAGCCGAAGCAGCAGCCCCGCGGCGGCGCCGGCAAGCCGGCGGGCGGGAAGACGGCGGGCAAGTCGGCCGGGGCGAAGTCGGCGGGCGGCCGCTCGGGCGGCGGGAAGACCGGCGGCGCCCGGTCCGGCGGGGGCAAGACCGCCGGGGGCAAGGCCGGCACCGGACGCTCCGGAGGAGCCAAGCCGGGCGCCCGCCGGGGCCGCCCCGGCCGGTAGGCGCCCGCCCCGGGCGGTAGGCCCCGCCCCGGCCGGTGGCGCACGCCCCGGCCGGGGCTCCGGCCCGCCCGCCGCGCCGTTCCCAGGAAGCTCCCAGGAAGGGGCAACCGAACAGCCGTTCCCTGCTGTCATCCAGTGAGACCGGGCACACGGGCCCGGACGGCAGCACAGGAACCGGGCGCGAACGCAATGAGACTGACTGGTACTCCCTTCCTCGTTCTCACGGTCGTCCTCTTCGGGGCGTCGATAGCGCTGGCCATGGCGCAATGGCTGGGCAGAGGGCCCCTGTTCGGGGCGGCGCGGGCGGTGGAGGGGCGGCGCGCGCCGCTGCGCGTGCTCTCGTACTTCGGCACGGTGCTGCTCTGTCAGTTCACCGCCGTGGCCATGGTCTTCGTGATCGTCAACAACGAGAACCAGCTCTACGACAGCTGGGGCGACCTGCTGGGCACCTCCAGCCACGTGCGGGCTGTGCCGGTGCCGCCCAAGGACGAGGGCCTGGCCGGCGACCGGGCCGCCGCCCCCGCCGCCACCCCCGGCGGCCCGACCGGCGGCCCGTCCGGGACCCCCGTGCCGAAGGTGGCGCAGGCCTTCCACGCGCCCGACTCGGACGCGGTGCCCAGGAGCGTGAAGCAGGCCGACCTCAAGGGCCGGCTCTCCGGCGTCGACGGCGAGGTCCTGGTCTGGACACCGCCGCAGTACGACGACCCCGCCTACAAGGACAAGACCTTCCCGGTGGTCGAACTGCTCGTCGGCTACCCCGGATCCTCCAGCGCCTGGTTCGGCGACACCATGAACGCGACCGGCCAGCTCGAAGGGCTGATGAAATCCGGACAGGTGACACCGTTCATCCTGGTCTCACCACGCGTCACCCTCCTCGGCGGCACCGACACCGGCTGCGCCGACATCCCCGGCAAGGTCAACGCCGAGACCTGGCTCTCCCGGGACGTCCCCCAGATGATCGTCGACAACTTCCGCGCCGACACCACACCGGACCGCTGGGCCCTGTCCGGCTACTCCGCCGGCGCCCACTGCGCCCTGCGGCTGGCGCTCGCCCATCCGAACCGGTACCGCGCCGCGATCAGCATGTCGGGGTACAACAACCCGGCCGGTGAGCCGTCCTCGCTGACCGGCAAGGACCCGAAGCTGCGCGAGAGTGCCAACCCGCTCCACATCCTGACCCACGCCCAGACGCCGCCGAACGTCGCGCTCTACGTGACCGGCAAGCGCGGTGACGGGCTGGAGGACGCGACCGCCCTGCAGCAGGCGGCGAAGAGTCCGACGACCGTGACGCCGTTCGAGACCACCGGCGCGCACCTGACGTCGACGTGGAAGCCGCTGGTCGTCCCGACCTTCACGTGGCTGACCGGGATCATCCCGCCCCGCTGACAGAGCTTCTGACGGTTTGACAGTTCTTCCAGAGCCCGGCCGGGGACTCACCGGCCGGGCTCCTCCGTGCGGTGAGACGGTTGCGAGTCATACCCCCTAGGGGTATAAAGAACTCATCGCGAGTCGATACCCCCCATGGGTATAGCGATCGAAGCCGCCCACCGCACCGGAGGAAACCATGTCCTGCTGCTCCAGCAACGGCACCTGCTCCACCACCGCCACCGTCGAGCCGGCCGTCGGCGTCACCGCGGTCACCGCCGTCTACGCGGTGGCCGGGATGACCTGCGGCCACTGCGAGCAGGTCGTCGGCAAGGCCGTCGCCGGGCTGCCGGGCGTCACCGCCGTCTCGGTCGACGTCCGGGGCGGCCTGGTGACCGTCTCCGCGGAGGCCGAGCTCGACGACGCGGCCCTGCGTGCCGCGATCGACGACGCCGGCTACGAGCTGACCGGCCGCGCCTGACCGCTCCGGCCCCCCGGGCTCAGGTACCCCCCGGGGGTTTCGGGTCGCGGGCCGGCCGGGGCGATCTCCCCGCCCACTGGTCCGGCCCGCTCCCCCCGATCCGTCGCACGACCACTCACGAGGAGTCCAGATGACCACGCAGGCACCCGCCTCCACCGAGGTGGAACTCCGGATCGGCGGCATGACCTGTGCGTCGTGCGCCGCCCGGATCGAGAAGAGGCTCAACCGGATCGACGGTGTGACCGCCACCGTCAACTACGCCACGGAGAAGGCGAAGGCGGTCGTCGAGGACGGTGTCGGGGCCGCCGACCTGATCGCCGCCGTCGAGGCCGCCGGCTACACCGCCGTCGTCCCCCGCCCCGCGGTCGCAGAGCCGGCCGGGGCCGCGACCGCCGGGGCACCGGACGGCGCCGCACCCGGCAGCGGCGCGCCGGACGATCAGGCGCTGCTGCGGCAGCGCCTGATCACGGCGCTCGTGCTGGCCGTCCCCGTGGTCGCGATGGCGATGGTGCCGGCGCTGCAGTTCACGAACTGGCAGTGGCTCTCGCTCACCCTGGCCGCGCCGGTGGTCACCTACGCCGCCTGGCCGTTCCACCGGGCCGCCTGGACCAACGCCCGGCACGGCGCGGCGACCATGGACACCCTGGTCTCGCTCGGCACCGGCGCCGCGTTCCTCTGGTCGCTCTGGGCGCTGTTCTTCGGCCACGCCGGCATGCCGGGCATGCGGCACGGCTTCGAGCTGACCGTCGCCCGCAGCGACGGCTCGTCCAACATCTACCTGGAGGCCGCGGCCGGCGTCACCGCGTTCATCCTGGCCGGCCGCTACTTCGAGGCCCGCTCCAAGCGCAGCGCGGGGGCCGCGCTGAAGGCGCTGCTGCAGCTGGGCGCCAAGGACGTCTCGGTGCTGGAGAACGGCCGCGAGGTCCGGCTGCCGGTCGACCGGCTGGCCGTCGGCATGCGGTTCGTGGTGCGTCCGGG
>NZ_JBIVDY010000021.1:0-151221 GCF_044747365.1 Kitasatospora sp. NPDC090091 | reverse complement strand
ACATTCCGAACCCGGAAGCTAAGCCTCACAGCGCCGATGGTACTGCAGGGGGGACCCTGTGGGAGAGTAGGACGCCGCCGAACAATCATTCCGAAATGGCCCCCTCCAATGTTGGAGGGGGCCATTTTGCGTTAACCTGCCAACCACACCTCGGCTCGGCGGAGAGGCGCGCACCGTTGCAGAACCTGACCCTTACCTGGCAGTCCGCCGGGGGCACCGCGGCCGCGCTCTACGGGGGCTCCTACGCGGCGTCGAGGTGGCGGCGCGGTCCGCTGCCGGCGCTGCTGCGGGAGGCCGGCACGCTGCTGGCGCTGTTCGCGCTCTGGCAGCTGGTGGGGAAGCTCTCGCTGATGAGCACCGAGCACGCGCTGGACCGGGCGAGCTGGATCCACCGGGCGGAGCTGGTGGTCGGCTTGCCGGACGAGGCGGCCTGGCAGGCTGCCGTGACGCCGTACCCGGTTCTGGTGCGGGCGGCGAACTACTACTACGCCGCCATGCACTTCACGGTGATGCTGGCCGTGCTGGCGTGGGTGTACCTCCGGCACCGGGCGCGGTACGCGTGGGTGCGGACCACCGTGGTGATCACGACGGCGGTCTGCCTCCTGGTGCAGTTCATCCCGGTGGCGCCGCCCAGGATGCTGCCGCAGGACGGGTTCGTCGACGTGGCGGCGGAGTACGGGCAGTCGGTGTACGGCGGCGCGGTCGGCGGGGTGGTGCCCGCGCAGCTGTCGGCGATGCCGTCGGTCCACGTGGCCTGGTGCGTGCTGGCGGCGGTGGCGGTGATCAAGGTATCGCCGAGTCCACTGCGCTGGCTGGTGGTGCTGCACCCGGTGCTGACGGTCGCGGTCGTGGTCGTCACGGCCAACCACTTCTGGGCGGACGGCCTGGTCGCCGTCGCCATCCTGCTCCTCTCCTACGCGGCCCAGGCGGGCTTCGCCCGCCGGCAGGCCCGCCGGGCGGTGGCCCGGGCCGCGGCCGGCCGTGAGGCCGGTGCACCTCCCACCGCGGAGCGGGCCGACACCCGCGGCTGAGGCGGCCGAGGCGACACACACCGGTGGGCCGGTCCTCCCCGAGCGGGGAGGACCGGCCCACCGGCGTTTCTGCGGCTACTTGACCGGCAGGACGGCCCGGCCCCACGCGCTGTTGGTCAGCGACGCGGTGGCCCAGTACCAGGCGACGAGCCCGGAGGCCGCGGCGACCCAGCCGGCGAACTTGGCGAGACCGCCGGAGGTGTTGAAGCTGGCGAAGGCGGAGAGCACCAGGGAGACGGTCAGCAGCCCGTAGACGGCGCGGCTGAACAGGCCCGCGTTCCAGCTGGCGGCGGTCAGGGTGAGGGCGAGCAGGGCCCACAGGAGCAGGAAGAGCCCGGCGGCGTTCTTGCCGGCGCCACCGGCTGCGGACCAGGTGGCCCAGAAGGCCCCGAGGCTGGTGAAGGCCGTCCCGGTGAAGCCCTCGCCGCCGCGGAGCTGCCAGATGCCGGCGATGAACAGGGTGAGACCGCCGACGAGGTGGGCGAGGTGTGCCGAGTCCCCTACCCCGGTGCCACTGAGGAGGCCGGTGGAGAGGAGACCGTAGGCGAGGAGAGTCAGGCCGAGGGCGAGGTAGCCGAGGTTACCCGCGTCGGCTCCGGTGGAGCGGGCGTTCTGTGCCCCGGTAGCGTCGTTGCTCACCGGAGGCTCCTTTCACTCTGGGCGCGCGCAGGGCGCGATCGACCACAGGGGGATGTTCGATGAGGTGGATGCGCGCGACCGCGCCGAGGGCGCACGGCTGGAGCGTGCGACGGCTGCGGTCAGAATGACGGCTCAGCGGAGAACCGCTGGTCGTGTCCCCGCCGGGGGATTCCCCGGTGAGATCGGTGTACCCGGCCGGGCAAGCTTGTACCCTTGTGAATCGTACAATTTGTCACGCCGTCAGCTGTGGAACGCTCACGATCGCTCATCGGTGGTACGTCGAAGGGCTCGGACGGGGCTACGGAGGGCCGAGAGAAGGGCGCCGGGCCTCTCTCAGCCGGTGCGCTGGGTGGGCACCCGCAGGGTGAGGATCGCCATGTCGTCGGAGGGCGGCTCCGGGGCGAACCGCTCGACCGCCCGCTGCACCCGCAGGGCCACCGCTCCCGCGGTCAGCCCGGTGCAGCCGGTGAGCACCTCCGCCAGGCCGTCGTCGCCCAGCATCCGCCGCCCCTCCCGGCGTTCGGTGACGCCGTCGGTGACGCAGAGCAGGACCTCGCCGGGGGCGAGCACCAATCGTTCGGCGGTGAGGTCGAGTTCGTCCATGACCCCGAGCAGCGGCTGCGGGGTGGCGGCCCGGTCGACCTGGCCGTCGGTGCGCAGCCGCAGCGGCAGCGGGTGGCCGGCGCAGACCAGCGAGAGCTCGGTGCTGCCGTCCGGCTGCGGCGTCAGCTCGCCGTAGAGCAGGGTGAGGAAGCGGCTGCGCGAACCCTCGTCCAGGATGGCCGCGTTGAGCCGGCTGAGGACCTGCGGCGCGTCCAGGCCCTCGCGGGCGAGCAGGCGCAGCGAGTGGCGGGCGAGGCCGGTCACGGAGGCCGCCTCGGGGCCGGTGCCGCAGACGTCGCCGATGGCGAAGCCGTAGGTGCCTTCGCGGATGGTGAAGAGGTCGTAGAAGTCGCCGCCGACCTCGTTGCCCTCGCCGGCGGCCTGGTAGTAGACGTCCACCTCGACGCCCGGGATCTCGGGAAGGTCCGGCGGCAGCAGACTGCGCTGGAGGGCCTGGCTGGTGGCGGTGCGCTCGGAGTAGAGGCGGGAGTTGTCGAGCGCGAGGGCGGCGCGGCGGGAGAGGTCCTCGGCCAGCTCCAGGATCTCCTGGCGGAACCGGATGCCGGCCGGGGAGCCGAGCGCGAGCAGGCCGATGACGCGGTTGCGGGCGGTGAGCGGCAGGACCACCGTCTCGCCGAGCAGGCCGCTGAGTTCGGGGCTGTCGGCGAGTCCGCCGGCGCGGGCGGTGTCGCTCGGGGCGGTCCAGAAGCGGACGCCGTGGGTGGGGCCGGACTCGGGGACGGCGGTCTTGTCGAGCAGGGCGCGCAGCGGGTCGATCCGGTCCTCGTCCTCGTGCAGGACGAAGGCGAGCGAGGCTGGGGCGCCGTGGTCGCCGTTGGTGTAGACGGCGCACCAGGACGCCAGGGTGGGGACGGCCATCTGCGCCATCAGGGCGAGCGTCTGCTCGTGCTGGAGGGTGCCGGCCAGTAGGTCGGAGGCCTCGACGAGGAAGGAGAGCGAGCCGCGGCGCAGCCGTTCGAGCTCGGTGAGCCGGGTGCTCTCGATGGCGAGGGCGACCCGGTCGGCGGCGAACTGCAGCCGCAGCGCGTCCTCGTTGTCGTAGCGGCCCGGTGCGGCGGCGGCGATGCCGAGCGAGCCGATCAGCCGGCCCTCGACCTTGAGCGGGACGGTGAGCAGGGAGCGCAGTCCGCTGTCGGTGAGGAGGGCGAGGCCGGTGGGGCGGGTGCTGAGGTCCTCGTGGACGGACGGCATCCGGGCGGAGTCGTAGCGGTTGCCGGTCTCGACGGGGAAGCGGGCGTGGCGGCGGTGGCCGGTGGTCAGGCCGGTGGCGGCGCGGACCTCGAACTCGGTCTCGTCCTCGGTGGTGAGCAGCACGTAGGCGGCGTCGGCGTCGAGCAGGTCGCGGGCGCGTTCGACGGCGCGCTGGAGCAGGGTGTCGAGGTCGTCGGTGCCGACCGAGCCGGTGAGCAGGTCGAGCCGCGCGCCGCCCTGTTCGGCCTTGTCGCCGGGCAGGGCGCGGGCGGGGGAGCGGAGCACCGCGCGGTCGGGTTCGAGGACGAGCAGGCAGAGAGTGGAGGGGATGCCCTCGGTGTCGCGGACGCGGACCTGCACGCCGTAGACCTCGACGGTGCCGCCGTCGCCGCGGCGCAGGCCGAAGCTGCCCTCCCAGCGGGCCAGCCGGAGGGTGGCGGCCAGGCCGAGGCCGCTGCCGGGGCCCTGGGGCCAGACGGCGAGGTCGGCCCAGGGCCGGCCGAGGACGGTGTCGGCGGGGTGCTGGAAGAGCGCCTCGGCGTCGGGGTTCCAGGCGAGGACGCGGCCGTCGTCGTCGAGTTGGACCACGGCGACGTGCAGCGGGCCGGTGCTGCTGGGCAGTTCGCTGCCGGGGGTGGCGGGCACGGCGTACCGGGTGCCGGTGACGTGGGCCGGCAGCGGGAGGCGGAACCAGACGGTCTTGCTGCCTGCGCCGTACTCGACGCCCCAGCGCTCGGCCAGGGCGGAGCACATGAGCAGGCCGCGGCCGCCCTCGCCGTCGGGGTCGGCGTAGCGGTCGGAGGCGGTGACCGGGACGTCGGCGAAGGCGGGCAGGCCGCGTTCGGGGTGGTGGTCGGTGACCTCGATCCGGACGGTCTCCGCCTCGCGCAGGCAACAGACCTCGGCTGCGGTGCCGGCGTGCACGACGGCGTTGGTGACCAGTTCGCTGACCAGGACCACGGCGTCGTCGACCACCTCGGGCAGGCCCCAGCCGAGCAGCGCGTCCCGGACGAACGCCCGTGCGGCGCCGGCGGACCGACCGACGGGTTCGAAGGTGGCGGCTGCGCGCGCGGTGACCACGTTGCCACTTCTCCTCTGCTCTGGCCCTGGCTGTCCGGGTGCGGCGCCGACTTCCCGGACGCGCCGGCGGCGTGAGCGGCGGCGCGGGGTCGGGTCGTGGCCCGGTGCAGCGCTCCACCCTACTTTCCGGTTGGTTCCCCGCGGGGGCGGGGCGTCGAAACAGGCACCTGAGGGTGATTCTGCCCACCTGTTTCGGTCGGGGCGGTACCAACCGAGCGCAACCGGCCGTATACCCGGCGCAGGTGCTGCCAGACTGGGGGGTCCGCGACGGCCGTCCGGAGCAGTACGGTCGGTGCGGGTTCCGGTCGGCCGCGCGGTCGCCGGGACGCAGATTCGCCGGGCCGGTGTCCGGTGCGGGGCCCGTGCGGGCCGCGGTCGGACGCCGGGCAGTTCACGATCTGGGAGGGGCCCGTTGAGTTCGGCCACCAAGGACGCAACCGGTACGACGCCGCCCGCTCAGCGTGGCGGGCGGTCCGGGGCCGCGCCGCGGAGCGCGGCCGGGCGGCGAGCCAACCACAGCCGCGGGGCCGAGCCCGCCGAGCTGCGCAAGCTGCTGGCGGCGCTCACCGCGATGCGGGACGGCAACTTCCGGCGGCGGTTGACGGTGCCGGGTGACGGACCGCTGGCGGAGATCGCCGCGGTGTTCAACGAGGTCGCCGAGCGCAACCAGCACCTGACGGGTGAACTGGCCCGGGTGCGCCGGGCGGTGGGCCGCGAGGGCCGGTTGAACGAGCGGCTGGAGACCGGCGCCGGCGAGGGCGCCTGGATGGCGGCGGTCGACAACTGCAATGCGTTGATCGACGACCTGGCCCGGCCGATGGCCGATGTCGGCCGGGTGCTGGCGTCGATCGCCGAGGGCGACCTGGACCAGAAGATGGAGCTGCGCTCGCTGCACGGCAACGGGGTGAGCCACCCGCTGCGCGGCGAGTACCTGAAGATCGGCCGGACCGTCAACGGCCTGGTGGACCAGCTGTCGGAGTTCACCGACGAGGTGACCCGGGTGGCCCGTGAGGTCGGTACCGAGGGCAAGCTCGGCGGCCAGGCCAAGGTGCGCAGCGTCTCGGGCAGTTGGAAGGACCTCGCGGACTCGGTCAACACCATGGCCGGCCGGCTGACCGCGCAGGTGCGCAACATCGCCCAGGTGACGACCGCGGTGGCCAAGGGCGATCTGTCGCGCAAGGTCACGGTCGAGGTGGCCGGCGAGATGCTGGAGCTGAAGAACACCGTCAACACGATGGTGGACCAGCTCAACGGCTTCGCCGCGCAGGTGACCCGGGTGGCTCTGGACGTGGGCACGGAGGGCCGGCTGGGCGGTCAGGCGCAGGTGCCGGGCGTCGCCGGGGTCTGGCGGGACCTGACCGACTCGGTGAACTTCATGGCCGACAACCTGACCGGCCAGGTGCGCAACATCGCCCAGGTGACGACCGCCGTGGCGCGCGGGGACCTCTCGCAGAAGATCGAGGTGGACGCGCGCGGCGAGATCCTGGAGCTGAAGAACACCATCAACACGATGGTGGACCAGCTGTCGGGCTTCGCCGAGCAGGTGACCCGGGTGGCCCGCCAGGTCGGTACCGAGGGCCGGCTGGGCGGTCAGGCGCAGGTGCCGGGCGCGGCCGGGGTCTGGCGGGACCTGACCGACAACGTCAACTTCATGGCGAACAACCTCACCGACCAGGTCCGCAACATCGCCCAGGTGACGACGGCGGTCGCCCGGGGCGACCTGTCGCAGAAGATCCAGGTGGACGCGCGCGGCGAGATCCTGGAGCTGAAGAACACCATCAACACGATGGTGGACCAGCTCGGGGCCTTCGCGGACGAGGTGACCAGGGTCGCCCGGGACGTCGGCACCGAGGGCATCCTCGGCGGTCAGGCGAGCGTGCCGGGGGTGTCCGGGACGTGGAAGGACCTCACCAACAGCGTCAACCTGATGGCCAACAACCTGACCAGCCAGGTGCGCAACATCGCCGAGGTGACCACCGCGGTGGCGCGCGGCGACGTGTCGAAGAAGATCACCGTCGACGCCCGGGGCGAGATCCTGGAGCTGGTCACCACCGTCAACACGATGGTCGACCAGCTCTCGGCGTTCGCCGACGAGGTGACCCGGGTGGCCCGCGAGGTGGGCACCGAGGGCATCCTGGGAGGCCAGGCGCGGGTGCGCGGGGTGTCGGGCATCTGGAAGGACCTGACCGACAACGTCAACCTGATGGCCAACAACCTGACCAGCCAGGTCCGCAACATCGCCGAGGTCGCCACGGCGGTGGCCCGCGGTGATCTCTCCAAGAAGATCGACATCGAGGCTCAGGGCGAGGTCGCGGCGCTGGCCGGCACCCTGAACACCATGGTCGACCAGCTCTCCGCCTTCGCGGTGGAGGTCACCAGGGTGGCCCGCGAGGTGGGCACCGACGGCACGCTGGGCGGCCAGGCGAGCGTGCCGGGGGTGGCCGGCATCTGGAAGGACCTGACCGACAACGTCAACCTGATGGCCAACAACCTCACCGGCCAGGTCCGCAACATCGCGCTGGTGATCACCGCGGTGGCCCGCGGCGACCTCTCGCAGAAGATCGACGTGGACGCGCGGGGCGAGATCCTGCAGCTCAAGACCAGCATCAACACGATGGTCGACCAGCTGGGGTCGTTCGCCGACGAGGTGACCCGGGTGGCCCGCGAGGTGGGCACCGACGGGCGGCTCGGCGGCCAGGCCCGGGTGCCGGGCGTGGACGGCACCTGGCAGGACCTCACCGAGTCGGTGAACGAGCTGGCCAACAACCTGACCCGGCAGGTGCGGGCGATCGCGCAGGTCGCGACGGCCGTGACCAGGGGCGACCTGTCGCTGCGGATCGACGTGGACGCCGCCGGGGAGCTCGACGAGCTCAAGGACAACATCAACCAGATGATCGCCAACCTGCGCGAGACCACTCGCACCAACCAGGAGCAGGACTGGCTCAAGACCAACCTGGCCCGGATCTCCGGCCTGCTGCAGGGCCGCCGTGACCTGGAGGCGGTCGCCTCACTGATCATGACCGAGCTGACGCCGGTGGTCTCGGCCCAGCACGGCGCGTTCTTCCTGGCCCAGCCGGCCGGCCGGACCGCCGAGCTGATCACCGAGGACGACGACGAGAACGACACCGTGCTGCGGCTGATCGGCAGCTACGGCTACCAGCGACGGGCGATGCCGACCACCTTCCGGCCCGGCGAGTCGCTGATCGGCCAGGCGGCCGTGGAGAAGCGGGCGATCATCCTCAAGGAGGCCCCGCCCGGGTACCTCAAGATCGCGTCCGGGCTGGGGGAGGCCTCGCCGGCCCACATCGTGGTGCTGCCGGTGCTGTTCGAGGGCCGGCTGCTGGGCGTGATCGAGCTGGCCACCTTCAGCTCCTTCACCACCGTCGCCCTGGACTTCCTCAACCAGATCGCCGACCTGATCGGCGTCACCGTGAACACCATCAGCGTCAACACCAAGACCGAGGGCCTGCTGCTGGAGTCCCAGCGGCTGACCGCGGAACTCTCCATGCGGTCGGCCGAATTGGAGGCGCGCCAGGAGGAACTGGAGCGGACCAACGAGGAGTTGCAGGAGAAGGCCTCGCAACTCGCCCAGCAGAACCGCGACATCGAGATCAAGAACAGCGAGATCGAGGAGGCGCGGCAGGTCCTGGAGGAGCGCGCCGAGCAGCTCGCGCTGGCGTCCCGGTACAAGAGCGAGTTCCTCGCCAACATGTCGCACGAGCTGCGCACCCCGCTCAACTCGCTGCTGATCCTGGCCAAGCTGCTCTCGGACAACAACGAGGGCAACCTCTCGCCCAAGCAGGTCGAGTTCGCCGACACCATCCACGGCGCCGGCTCCGACCTGCTCCAGCTGATCAACGACATCCTGGACCTCTCCAAGGTCGAGGCCGGGAAGATGGACGTCCGCCCGGCCCGGATCGCCCTGGTCCAGCTGGTCGACTACGTGGAGGCCACCTTCCAGCCGGTCGCGCTGGACAAGAACCTGGACTTCGCCGTCCGGGTCTCGCCCGCCCTGCCGGTCACCCTGCACACCGACGAGCAGCGGCTCCAGCAGGTGCTGCGCAACCTGATCTCCAACGCGGTGAAGTTCACCGACGCCGGCGCGGTCGACTTCTCGATCAGGCCGGGCGGTCCGGACGTCCCCCAGCACGTGCGGGAGCGCCTGCTGGAGGCCGGCACGATCCAGGGCCCGGACGACGCGCTGATCGCCTTCGCCGTCTCGGACACCGGCATCGGGATCCCCGGCAACAAGCTGCGGGAGATCTTCGAGCCGTTCCGGCAGGCCGACGGCACCACTAGCCGCAAGTACGGCGGCACCGGCCTCGGCCTGTCGATCAGCCGGGAGATCGCCCGCCTGCTCGGCGGTGAGATCCACGCCGAGAGCGAGCTGGGCCGGGGCTCCACGTTCACGCTGTACCTGCCGCTGCACGCCCAGGCCCCGGACGCCGGCCCGGCCGCCGCGCCGCAGCCCGCGGCGAACGCCTCGGCGGTGCGGGCCTCGGTCGCGGTCACCCCGGCCGGCACGCCCGTCCCGGTCGGCGAGAACCCGGCCGACCACTGGGCGCAGGAGGTCCGCGAACTCGCCGAGGAGCGCCGCCGGGGTGCCGTGGAGCGCCGTCGCGCCGTCGCGCCGGCCGTCCCGGCCGAGGTCCGTGCCCCGGCCGCCGCGCCGGCGGTCCGCCCGGCCGGCCGCGTGGACGCCCGGTTCGACGGCCAGCAGGTGCTGATCGTGGACGACGACGTCCGCAACGTCTTCGCGCTCACCAGCGTCCTGGAGCAGCACGGGCTGACCGTGCTGTACGCCGAGAACGGCCGCGAGGGCATCGAGATGCTGGAGCAGCACGAGAACGTCGCGCTGGTCCTGATGGACATCATGATGCCGGAGATGGACGGCTACGCGACGACCGAGGCGATCCGCCGGATGCCCCAGTTCGCCGGTCTGCCGATCATCGCGCTGACCGCCAAGGCGATGAAGGGCGACCGGGAGAAGTCGCTGGAGGCCGGTGCCACCGACCACATCACCAAGCCGGTCGAGACCGACCACCTGCTGTCCGTGATGCACGACTGGCTGAACGGCGGCCGGCCCTGAACGCCGGCAGGGGCGCGAACGCCGGGGCCCGCTCCGGGGTTCGCGCCACTCGGCGGCCGGTTTGCTGGCGGGGAGGGCCGGGAACCCGGTAGGGTCACCGATCGTTGCGAACAGTGACCGGTCGGCAACGCACTGCTGAGCGCGCGCCGGAGCACTGGCTGCGTGCTGCTCCGAACCGGGTCGCGACGGAGCGGTGTGCCGGGCGAGGGGGTGCGGCTAGCATGACCGGGGTAGTGGTGGGCAGTACGCGGGTGCCTTCCCCAGGCAGGCAGGCGACAGGAGGGCGGGTCGGAATGCAGAAGGCGAAGATCCTCCTGGTCGACGACCGGCCGGAGAACCTCCTGGCGCTGGAGGCGATCCTCTCGGCGCTGGACCAGACGCTGGTGCGCGCCGCGTCCGGTGAGGAGGCGCTCAAGGCGCTGCTCACCGACGACTTCGCGGTGATCCTGCTGGACGTCCAGATGCCCGGCATGGACGGCTTCGAGACGGCCGCCCACATCAAGCGGCGCGAGCGCACCCGGGACATCCCGATCATCTTCCTGACCGCGATCAACCACGGGCCGCACCACACCTTCCGCGGCTACGCGGCCGGTGCCGTCGACTACATCTCGAAGCCCTTCGACCCCTGGGTGCTGCGCGCCAAGGTCTCGGTCTTCGTCGACCTCTACATGAAGAACTGCCAGCTCAAGGAGCAGGCCGCACTCCTGCGGCTGCAGCTGGAGGCCGGCGGCGGGCAGCCGGCCATCGGCGGCGCGCTGCTGGGGGAGCTGTCGGCGCGGCTGGCCTCGGTGGAGGAGCAGGCCGAGGCGCTGGTCAAGCAGCTGGACGGCACCGAGGACGGCGGGGTGGCCGCCACCGCGGCCCACCTGGAGCGGAAGCTGGGCGGCCTGCGCCGGGCGCTGGACGCGCTCCGTCCCGGCGTCGAGTGAGCGCAGCCCCTTTCACACCTTCGGGTGGATTCCGACCGCTGTGACGGTGTGTCTGCGACACGTCCGGGCAGCGGGGGTCGGTCACATGTGCTCAGTCCGGCGACCCCGGTAGGCTGCTGAGCCATGGCCACACGTTCGCCCGGTAGCGCGGCAAGCACATCGAGCCCGGGACCGTCCAAGAAGGCCGCGGCGAAGGCTCCGGCCAAGCCGCCCGCGAAGAAGGCGGCCGCCAAGAAGGCCGCTCCGGCGAAGAAGGCCGCGGCCAAGGCCGCACCGCCCCCGCCCCCGCAGCCGCTGCTCTTCCGCGCCGTCCGGGCCGTCTGGCTGGGCCTGGCGCATGCCCTGGGCGCGGTCTTCCGCGGCTTCGGCGACGGCGCCAAGAACCTCGATCCGGCGCACCGCAAGGACGGCGTCGGCCTGCTGCTGTTCGCGCTGGCGCTGGTCACCGCCGCCGGCACCTGGTTCAGCCCGCAGGGCTGGCTCGGCGAGGCGGCCACCAACGTGGTCTCCGGCCTGTTCGGCCGGCTGGACGTGCTGGTGCCGTTCCTGCTGCTGGCGACCGCGGTCCGGCTGATGCGCCACCCGGAGCTGCCGGAGGCCAACGGGCGGATCATGATCGGCCTGAGCGCGCTGGTGGTCGGCGTGCTCGGCCTGGTCCACATCGGCTGCGGCGCCCCCATGATGGGCAGCGGCGCGACCCGGATAAGGGCGGCCGGCGGCATCGTCGGCTGGGCCGTCTCGACCCCGATGATGGCCGCCGCCGGACCGCCGCTCGCGGTGCCGCTGCTCCTGCTGCTGGCCTTCTTCGGCCTGCTGGTCACCACCGCCACCCCGGTCAACCGGATCCCGGAGCGGCTGCGCGCCGTCGGGGTCCGGCTCGGCGTGGTCGAGCCCGGCCCGCAGGACCGGGTCCCCGGGGGGCGTACGCCGGAGCGTGAGTTGTCCACCGAGCCGCCCGAGGACGCCGACCCGTCGGCGCTGCCGTTCACCGTGGACAGCGGTGACACCCCGGAGGACGAGGTGGGCGCCCGCCGGCGCCGCCGCCGGCGCAAGCAGTCCGCCGAGGCCGAGCCGGACGCCGCCGTCCCCGACATGTTCACCAAGGAGCCGCTCGCCCCCGACACCGAGGACCCGTACGCCACCCGGGACCTCGCCGCGGGCGCCGCCGCCGACCTGGACGGCGCGTTGGTCTACGGCGTGCCCGCCTCCTCGGCGGTGGCGGACATGATGCACCAGGTCCAGGACCGCACCGCGCCGCCGGAGGAGCCCGCCGTCCCGGCCGCCCGCAGCGGCGGCGCGGGTCCGGGGGCCCCGGAGGAGCACGGCCCGGCCCCGGTGCGGATGGAGCAGCTCCAGCTCTCCGGCGACACCACCTACCGGCTCCCCCCGCTCGACCTGCTGGAGCGCGGCGGCCCGGCCAAGGCCCGCAGCGCCCTCAACGACGAGGTGGTGGCCCAGCTCACCGGCACCTTCGCCGAGTTCAAGGTGGACGCGCGAGTCACCGGCTTCACCCGCGGCCCGACGGTCACCCGGTACGAGGTCGAGCTCGGTCCGGCGGTCAAGGTCGAGCGGATCACCGCGCTCGCCAAGAACATCGCGTACGCGGTGGCCAGCCCCGACGTGCGGATCATCAGCCCGATCCCGGGCAAGTCCGCCGTCGGCATCGAGATCCCCAACCGGGACCGCGAGATGGTCAACCTGGGCGACCTGCTGCGCTCGCGCACGGCCGCCGAGGACACCCACCCGATGGTGGTCGGGATGGGCAAGGACGTCGAGGGCCACACGGTGATGGCCAACCTCGCCAAGATGCCGCACATCCTGGTGGCCGGCGCGACCGGCGCGGGCAAGTCGTCCTGCATCAACTGCCTCATCACCTCGGTGCTGGCCCGGGCCACCCCGGACGAGGTCCGGATGGTGCTGGTCGACCCCAAGCGGGTCGAGCTGACCGCGTACGAGGGCATCCCGCACCTGATCACGCCGATCATCACCAACCCGAAGAAGGCCGCCGAGGCCCTCCAGTGGGTGGTGCGCGAGATGGACCTGCGCTACGACGACCTCGCCGCGTTCGGCTTCCGGCACGTGGACGACTTCAACGCGGCGGTCCGGGCCGGCAAGGTCACCCCGCCGCCGGGCAGCGAGCGCGAGCTGGCGCCGTACCCGTACCTGCTGGTCATCGTCGACGAGCTGGCCGACCTGATGATGGTCGCCCCGCGCGACGTCGAGGACTCGGTGGTCCGGATCACCCAGCTGGCCCGGGCCGCCGGCATCCACCTGGTGCTGGCGACCCAGCGGCCCTCGGTCGACGTGGTGACCGGTCTGATCAAGGCCAACGTGCCGTCCCGGCTGGCGTTCGCGACCTCGGCGATGGCCGACTCGCGGGTCATCCTGGACCAGCCGGGCGCCGAGAAGCTGATCGGCAAGGGCGACGCACTGTTCCTGCCGATGGGCGCGAGCAAGCCGATCCGGATGCAGGGCGCGTTCGTCACCGAGGCCGAGATCGCCGCGGTGGTGCAGCACTGCAAGGACCAGCTGTCTGCGGTCTACCGGGACGACGTGACCGTCGGCGGCGGTCCGAAGAAGGAGATCGACGAGGAGATCGGCGACGACCTGGACCTGCTCATCCAGGCGGCCGAGCTGGTGGTGTCCACCCAGTTCGGCTCCACCTCGATGCTCCAGCGCAAGCTGCGGGTCGGCTTCGCCAAGGCGGGCCGGCTGATGGACCTGATGGAGTCGCGCGGGATCGTCGGTCCGAGCGAGGGCTCCAAGGCCCGCGACGTCCTGGTGAAGCCGGATGAGCTGGACGGGGTGATCCTGAGCATCCGCGGCTGACGGGGCGTGCCCCCGGGCCGGTCTTCACCCGGACGGAGGAGGGGGGGATGATGTGCGGAACCGAGCGGAAGGGCCTCGCGTCCCAGGGCGGAAGGAACGGTTCCGTGAACCGCGGCCACCGCCCTGACGACCGCTCAGTGGCGGGCCGGGGCCCGGCCCGGCCGGCTGCGCGCATTCGGTCCTGTTCCGCTTGAGAAACGATCCGCCCACGCCCCTAGACTGTTCCCCAGCAGGTGGCCATCCGCTCGAAAGGCGTGCCCCGTGACCATCGGCAAGTCCCGCGACCGCGAGAACGCCCCGTCGTCCGCCCAGCCGTCCGGCGGCGCGGAGCAGACGGCCGATGCCGTGAGCATCGGCCGGGTGCTTTCCGCTGCCCGGATCGAGGCCCGACTCACGGTGGATCAGGTGAGTACCGCCACCCGGGTACGGGTGCCGATCGTGCACGCCATCGAGGAGGACGACTTCGCCCGCTGCGGCGGCGACTTCTACGCCCGTGGCCACATCCGCTCCATCGCGCGGGCGGTGGGTGTCGACGGCGAGGCCCTGGTGGAGCGCTACGACGCCGCGCACGGCGGCGCCCCGGCCTCCAAGCGCCCGACCCAGCTGATCGAGAACGCGCCGATCAAGGTGCCCAACCGCGGCCGGCCGAACTGGACCGCCGCGATGGTCGCCGCGATCGTCGCGGTGGTCGCCCTGATCGGCTTCAACCTGGTGAGCGGCAAGACCGGCGGCACCACGACCGGCTCCGCCAGCGCGCCGCTGCCCAGCGGCTCCGGCACCGGCTCGGTCGCCCCGGCGCCGTCGCCGAGCGTCCAGCCGCCCGCCCCGGCGCCCAGCGTCGCGGCGATCGCGGCCGCCCCGGCCGACAAGGTCACCGTGAAGCTGGTGGCCGAGAAGGACACCAGCTGGGTCTCCGCGCTGGACGGCAACGGCAAGTCGCTCTTCCAGAACAACATCGAGGAGGGTCAGGACCAGACCTTCACCGACCCCAAGCAGATCAAGCTGGTGATCGGCAACGCCGGAGCCGTGCACGTGTACGTCAACGGCAAGGACCTCGGTCCGGCGGGCAAGAACGGCCAGGTGGTGCACGTCACGTACACCCCCGGCGACCCGCAGGCGGGCTGACCGCAGGGGCCCTGTGGGCCCTGTGAAGATCCGGTAATCGGTGGCGCGCGGCCTCCGGGGCAAACGGCTCCGGCGGCCGCGCGTTAATCTTGGCCCTATGCCTGAACGCCGCACTGTCGCCCTTGTCACGCTCGGATGCGCCCGCAACGAGGTGGACTCCGAGGAACTCGCCGGGCGACTGGAAGCCGACGGCTGGTTGCTGGTCGACGACGCCGCCGAAGCCGACGTCGCCGTCGTCAACACCTGCGGCTTCGTCGAGGCCGCCAAGAAGGACTCCGTGGACGCCCTGCTGGAGGCCAACGACCTCAAGGGCCACGGCCGCACCCAGGCCGTCGTGGCCGTGGGCTGCATGGCCGAGCGCTACGGCAAGGAGCTCGCCGACGCGCTCCCCGAGGCCGACGGCGTGCTCGGCTTCGACGACTACTCCGACATCTCCGACCGCCTGCAGACCATCCTCTCCGGCGGCCACCACGCCCCGCACATCCCGCGCGACCGCCGCAAGCTGCTGCCGCTGAGCCCGGTCGAGCGCCAGGCGGCCGCCGCCGAGGTCGCCCTGCCGGGCCACGGCGCCCAGTCCGAGGCCGAGCCCATCGCCGACCTCCCGGACGGCCTCGCCCCCGCCTCCGGCCCGCGCACCCTGCGCAAGCGGCTGGACGACAGCCCGGTGGCCTCCGTGAAGCTCGCCTCCGGCTGTGACCGCCGATGCTCCTTCTGCGCCATCCCGGCCTTCCGCGGCTCGTTCATCTCGCGCCGCCCCTCCGACGTGCTGCAGGAGGCCCAGTGGCTGGCCTCGCAGGGCGTCCGCGAGGTCGTCCTGGTCAGCGAGAACAACACCTCGTACGGCAAGGACCTCGGCGACATCCGGCTGCTGGAGACGCTGCTCGGCGAGATCTCGGCCATCGAGGGCGTCGAGCGGGTCCGGGTCTCCTACCTGCAGCCCGCCGAGATGCGGCCGGGGCTGATCGACGCGATGACCGGCACCACCGACGTGGTGCCCTACTTCGACCTCTCGTTCCAGCACTCGGCGCCCGCCGTGCTGCGCCGGATGCGCCGCTTCGGCTCCACCGACCAGTTCCTGGAGCTGCTCGGGACCATCCGCGGCAAGGCCCCGCAGGCCGGCGCCCGGTCCAACTTCATCGTCGGCTTCCCCGGTGAGACCGAGGAGGACTTCGCCGAGCTGGAGCGGTTCGTCACGCACGCCGGCCTGGACGCGATCGGCGTCTTCGGCTACTCCGACGAGGACGGCACCGAGGCCGCCACCTACGACGGCAAGCTGCCCGAGGACGTGGTCGCGGACCGGCTGAACCGGCTCTCCAGGCTCGCCGAGGAGATGACCGCCCAGCGGGCCGAGCAGCGGATCGGCACCGAGGTCGAGGTGCTGATCGAGTCCGTGGACGGCGACCTGGTCGAGGGCCGCGCCGCCCACCAGGCGCCGGAGACGGACGGCCAGACCACGCTGACCGGCGTGGAGCACCCCGAGGTCGGCCGGTTCTACCGGGCCCGCGTGGTCGCCAGCGAGGGCGTCGACCTGGTCGCCGAGGCGCTGGAGCAGGTGCGGCTGCCGAGGACTTCGGGGGCCGAGGCGCCGGGGGTCGGGGCATGATCCAGGGGCCAGGCGCCCCGACCGCGGCCCACCCGGGCAGACCGGCGGCCGCGGTGCCGCCGTCCCCGGGGATCTGGAACATCGCCAACATGCTCACGATGCTCCGGCTGCTGCTGGTGCCGGTCTTCGTGGCGCTGCTCTTCGCCGACGGCGGGCACGACCCGAAGTGGCGCTCGGTCGCCTGGGCCGCGTTCGCCATCGCGATGATCACCGATCTGTTCGACGGGGAGCTGGCCCGGCGCAAGGGCCTGGTCACCGACTTCGGCAAGATCGCGGACCCGATCGCCGACAAGGCGATCATGGGCTCGGCGCTGATCGGCCTGTCGATCCTGGGCGATCTCCCGTGGTGGGTCACCGTGGTGATCCTGGCCCGCGAGCTCGGCATCACCCTGATGCGGTTCTGGGTGATCCGCTACGGCGTCATCCCGGCCAGCCGGGGCGGCAAGCTGAAGACGCTCACCCAGGGGATCGCGGTGGGCATGTACGTCCTGGAGCTGACCGGCTGGCTGGCCACCGCTCGGGCCGTACTGATGGGGCTGGCGGTGCTGCTGACCGTCGGCACCGCGCTGGACTACGTCGGGCAGGCGCTGCGCCTGCGCCGCGAGGGGCTGGCCGCGGAGCGCGCCGGCCGGTGAGAGGGGCGGACGGGGTGGACGACGGGGACTTCGAGCTGGCGGCGAAGGCGCACGCCGCGCTGCGCGGCGAGGGCAGCACGGTGGCGGTGGCCGAGTCGCTCACCGGCGGACTGCTGGCGGCCGCGCTGGTGGACGTCCCCGGGGCGTCCGCCACCTTCCGCGGGTCGGTCACCGCGTACGCGACCGAGCTGAAGGCCTCGGTGCTCGGCGTCGACGAGGGCCTGCTGGCCGTGCACGGTGCCGTCCACCCGGTGGTGGCCCGGCAGATGGCGGAGGGCGTGCGGCGGCTGCTGGGCGCCACGTACGGGCTCGCGACGACCGGGGTGGCCGGTCCGGAGCCGCAGGACGGGCAGCCGGTGGGCACGGTACACCTCGCGGTCGCCGGTCCGGGGGGAAGTCTGGTCAGTTCGCCCCGGTTGTCGGGCGAGCGTGCCACAATCCGTCACGGGGCGGTGACCGCCGCCCTGGAGCTGCTCGTCGGGCGGCTCCCGTCCGGATCGTCCGCACGCTGACCCGTCACCAGGACGCCTCGGCGCTGCGCCAACGGGCCCGGTACCGCGCCGGTTTCGCCGGAGCTTCGCAGGAACTTCTCAGGAAACCCCCTGCTGGGGAGGATCTCCACCGAACCGAGACCTGCCGAACCGGCATCCGGGCATGGTGCGACTGGAGGATCGTGTTACATCGAAGGGCCTGGTTGGGCAGAAACCAGGTGGCGAACGAGTGGCTTGGCGGTGGCCGGGTGCTGCGCGGAGGGCGCGGGGACGTGCCCGTCGGTCCGGATTCGACACCGAAACAGGGGAGGGGACAGCCTTGCAGCCCAGAGTGAACACGACCATGGTCCCCGCACGCGAAGCGGGCAAGGCGGTACGGTGGGGGCGTGACATCTCGATCCGCAGTCCGAGGAGGGAGGCACCGATGATCCTGCTCCGTCGCCTACTGGGCGATGTACTGCGTCGGCAGCGCCAGCGCCAGGGCCGCACACTCCGCGAGGTGTCGGCGGCCGCCAGGGTTTCGCTCGGGTACCTCTCCGAGGTCGAGCGGGGACAGAAGGAGGCCTCCTCGGAGCTGCTCTCCGCGATCTGCGACGCACTCGACGTCCGGATGTCCGAGGTCATGCGCGAGGTCAGCGACGAACTCTCGCTCGCCGAACTTGCGGCGATGGCCACCCTCTCCGAAGGTGAACTGCTGAGGCCGGTGCTCGAACCGGTACCGCTGCCCGCCCCCGGCGCCGACCGGGCGAACCTCTCGCCCAAGACCGCCGCGATGGACGTGGTCGCCGCCTGATCCGGCCTCGACACCCGGGCGCCCGGTGCCTGGGACGAGCCGAGGAGGGCGGTCGTGCGGAGAGCTGCGACAGCGTGTGCCGGCGCCCGAATACGGGCGCGGCGGCCGGTGCCCCGGCCACTGAGGCTGGTCCTGCCGCTGACGGCGGCCGGGTCCGGTCTCTGGCTGTTCGTGATCCAGGGCCAGCCGGCCGACGGTGCCGCGCTGGGGCTGCTCGCGGCGGGCGGTTGGGGGCTGGGACTCATTCCGGTGCATGCGGACCGGGACTCCACTGGTCCCGTTCGGCGCCGAACGGGTGAGCCGGCGGCCCGGACGGAGGCGGACCCTCCGATCGGGTGACCAGGAGTTGTGCGGTACGGAGGCGCAGTCGTGCGTCCGGAGGCCGTGAGGCGGGATCCCGCCTCACGGCCTCCGCCGTGTCCGGAGCCGTTGGCCCGCGCCCCTGCCCCTGAGCCCTTGCCTGGGCCGGGCTCAGGGGCGCAGGCGCAGCCCGCGCGGGGTGGCGTGGAAGCCGGCCTCCTCCAGCGCGGCGCCGAGCGCCGAGCCCAGGGCCTGCTCGCCGTTGGCCCGCTCGACCGTGACGCTGCCGAGCGCACCCTGCCGGACGGCCGCCGCCAGCGCCGCGGCGGCCGCCGCGACGGTGGCCTCCTCCTCCGCCCACGCCAGCAGGGACTTGCCGCCGCGCTCGACGTAGAGGGCCAGCTCGCCGTCGACCAGGACGACCAGGGCGCCCGCCTTGCGGCCGGGCCGGTGCGCCTTGGCCTCCTTGGCGCCCGGGGCGGTGGGCGGATCGGGCCAGGGCAGGGCGGCGCCGTACGCGTTGGCCGGGTCGGCGGCCGCCAGCACCAGCACCTGGGGCGGCTCGGCCGACGGGCCGGCCGGCCACTCGGCGCCCCGGGCCCGCTCCAGCCGCCCGTTGACCGAGCGCAGCCGGTCCGCGGCGCCCTCCATGGCGAACTGGGCGCCGCCCAGCCCCTCCACGAAGTACCCCCGGCGGGCCCGGCCGCGCTCCTCCATCGCGGCCAGCACCCGGTAGACGCCGGCGAAGCCGCCCGGGACCCGTTCCGCCGCCACCGTGCCCCGGGTGAGCAGGCCGTGCCGGTCCAGCAGGTTCTGCGCCTGGGCGGTGGCCCGGACGGTCGGGTCGGCGGCGAACGCCGGCAGCAGCGACCAGCGACCGGCCGCCGCCGGCGGGCCGCTGCGCAGGCCGCCGCCGGCCCGGCCGAACGGACGGCCCGCCCCGCCGTAGCGGCCGCGCGGGGTGGCCCGGGGCGCCCGGTGGGCGGTCGACCCGGCCGTCCGGCCCGAGCCGAGCAGGGCGCGCAGCGGGGCCAGCGTGTCGTTGCTGACGTAGCCGGCCCAGACCAAGTCCCAGAGGGCCTCGACGAGCTCCGGCTCGGGGGTCTCCGGGAGGTGGGCGACCAGCTGGCGGAAGAACAGGCCGTAGCCGCCGGCCAGCGCCTCCATCAGCGCGGTGTGCACCGGGGTGACGGCGGGCGGCACCGGATCGGGGCGCAGCAGGTGGGCGTTCTCGGCGAGGTGCAGGCTGATCCAGCCGTCCTTGCCGGGCAGGGCGCCGGCGCCCGACCAGCCGATCTCGCCGGCCGCCATCAGCTCGTCCAGCAGGCCGGGGGTGTAGTCGGCGAGCCGGGCCGGGAGGATCAGCTTCTCCAGCGCGGAGGCGGGCAGGGCGGTGCCCTGGAGTTGCTCGACCACCCGGAGCAGCCCGTCGGGGCCGCGCAGCCGGTGGCCGGCCAGGTGCTGCCACTGGGGGAGGAAGGCGGCCAGGGCGCGCGGCGGGACGGCCTCGACCTCCTGGCGCAGCGCCGCCAGCGAACGGCGGCGCAGCCGGCGCAGCACCTCGGCGTCGCACCACTCGACGGTGGCGGCGTGGCCGTCGAGGGCGGCCGCGGCCGGGGCTTCCCCGGCGGGGAGGTGGGCGCCGGGCGGGCGGAACTCGCCCTGGACCAGGCGGCCGGAGGCGGTGAGCCGGTGCAGGGTCCCGGTGACCACGGCGGTGCCCAGGCCGAAGCGGGCGGCGGCTTCGGGGGCGGTGAACGGGCCGTGGGTGCGGGCGTACCGGGCGAGGAGGTCGCCGAGCGGGTCCTTGACCGGCTCGGTGAAGGCCTCGGGGACGCCGACCGGCAGCGGGGTGCCGATGGCGTCGCGCAGGCGCCCGGCGTCCTCGACGGCGGCCCAGCGCTGCTCGCCGGCGATCCGGACCGCGATCACCCGGCGGGTGGCCTCCAGCTCCAGGGCCCAGAGCGGCTCGGCGCCGCGGGTGGTGAGCTCGGCCTCGGTGAGCGGACCGAGCAGCCGCAGGGCGTCGGCGACGCCCTCGGCGTCCTTGATCCGGCGGTCGGGGGTGAGGCGCTGGAGCTCGGCCTCCAGCTCGGCGAGGACCTGAGGGTCGAGCAGTTCGCGGAGCTCGGCCTGGCCGAGCAGTTCGGAGAGCAGCCGGGAGTCGAGCGAGAGGGCGGCGGCGCGGCGCTCGGCCAGCGGGGAGTCGCCCTCGTAGAGGAACTGCGCGACGTAGCCGAAGAGCAGGGAGCGGGCGAACGGGGAGGGCTCGGGGGTGGTGACCTCGACCAGGCGGACGGCCCGGGATTCGAGGTCCCCCATGAGCTCGACGAGCCCGGGGACGTCGAACACGTCCTGGAGGCACTCCCGGACCGCCTCCAGGACGATCGGGAAGGAGCCGTACTCGGAGGCGACTTCGAGGAGCTGGGCGGCGCGCTGGCGCTGCTGCCAGAGCGGGGTGCGCCTGCCGGGGTTGCGCCGCGGGAGCAGCAGCGCGCGCCCGGCGCACTCGCGGAACCGGGAGGCGAACAGTGCCGAGCCGCCGACCTGGTCGGTGACGAGCTGTTCGATCTCGCCCGGGTCGAAGAGGGCGGCGTCGGCGCCGACCGGGGCGTCGTCGTCGGCCGGCTTCTCGGCGGGGCGGCCGAAGTCGAAGTCGGGGGCCAGCAGGTCGGCGTCCGGGAGGCGGAGCACGATGCCGTCGTCGGCGTGCATGACCTGCGGGTCGAGACCGTGCTTCTCGCGCAGCCGGGCGCCGAGGGCGAGGGCCCAGGGAGCGTGCACCTGGGCGCCGAAGGGGGAGTGGATGACGATCCGCCAGTCGCCGAGTTCGTCGCGGAAGCGCTCCACCACGATGGTGCGGTCGTCCGGGAGGTGGCCGCAGGCGGTGCGCTGCTCGGCGAGGTAGTCGAGCAGGTTGGCGGCGGCCCAGTCGTCCAGCCCGGCCTGCTTGAGCCGGGCGGTGGCGGCCTCGGGGGCGAGGGCGCCCAGCTCGCGGGTGAAGGCGCCGAGGGCCCGCCCCAGTTCGAGCGGGCGGCCGAGGGTGTCGCCCTTCCAGAACGGGAGCCGGCCGGGGACGCCGGGGGCCGGGGTGACCAGCACCTTGTCGTGGGTGATCTCCTCGATCCGCCAGGAGGTGGTGCCCAGGGTGAAGACGTCGCCGACGCGGGACTCGTAGACCATCTCCTCGTCGAGCTCCCCGACCCGCCCGCCGCCCTTCTTCGGGTCCGCTCCGGCGATGAAGACGCCGAACAGGCCGCGGTCGGGGATCGTCCCGCCGGAGGTGACGGCGAGCCGCTGGGCGCCGGGGCGGCCGGTGACGGTGCCGGCCACCCGGTCCCAGACCAGGCGGGGGCGCAGCTCGGCGAAGGCGTCCGAGGGGTAGCGGCCGGCCAGCATGTCGAGCACGGCGTCGAAGGCGGACTGCGGCAGGGTGGCGAACGGCGCCGCCCGGCGGACCACGGCGAGCAGGTCGTCGACCGGCCAGGCGTCCAGCGCCGTCATCGCCACCAGCTGCTGGGCGAGCACGTCCAGCGGGTTGCGCGGGATGCGCAGCGCCTCGATCCGGCCCGACCGCATCCGCTCGGTGACGACGGCCGACTGGACGAGGTCCCCCCGGTACTTGGGGAAGAAGACGCCGGTGGAGACGGCGCCGACCTGGTGGCCGGCCCGGCCGACCCGCTGGAGGCCGGAGGCGACCGAGGGCGGGGACTCGACCTGGACCACCAGCTCGACGGCGCCCATGTCGATGCCGAGCTCCAGGCTGGAGGTGGCGACGACCGCGGGCAGCCGGCCGGCCTTGAGCTCTTCCTCGACCAGCGCGCGCTGCTCCTTGGAGACCGAGCCGTGGTGGGCCCGGGCGATCACTGCCGGGACGCCCCTGGCGGCGCCGGAGCCGCCCATCAGCTGGGCGGGGGCGTGGGCCTCGGGGGCGGCAGCCCCGGTGGCCCGTTCGTGGGCGATCTCGTTGAGCCGGTTGCAGAGCCGCTCGGCGAGGCGGCGGGAGTTGGCGAAGACGATGGTCGAGCGGTGGGCCGAGACCAGGTCGACGATCCGCTCCTCGACGTGCGGCCAGATCGACGCTTGCCGGGCCGGGTCGGTCTCGGTGCCCGTGCCGGCGGGGGCGGCGGGCAGGTCGTCGAGGTCCGGGACCGGGACGACCACGGAGAGCTCGAACTCCTTGGCGGCGGCGGGCTGGACCACCGTGGCGCCGCGCTGCGGGCTGAGGAAGCGGGCCACCTCCTCGACCGGGCGGACGGTGGCGGAGAGGCCGATCCGGCGGGCCGGGCGGTCCAGCAGTTCGTCCAGCCGCTCCAGCGAGAGCGCGAGGTGGGCGCCGCGCTTGGTGCCGGCGACGGCGTGCACCTCGTCCAGGATCACCGTGTCGATGCCGCGCAGTGCCTCGCGGGAGGCGGAGGTGAGCAGCAGGAACAGCGACTCGGGGGTGGTGATCAGGATGTCCGGCGGGTGGGTGGCGAAGCGGCGGCGGTCGGCGGCGGGGGTGTCGCCGGAGCGGATGCCGACCTCGACCTCGGGCTCGGGCAGGCCGAGCCGGACGGCGGCCTGGTGCAGGCCGGCCAGCGGGGCGCGCAGGTTCCGCTCGACGTCGACGGCGAGGGCCTTGAGCGGCGAGATGTAGAGCACCCGGCAGCGGCGCTTGGGCTCGGCGGGCGGCGGGGTGCTGCTGAGGCGGTCGAGCGCGGAGAGGAAGGCCGCGAGCGTCTTGCCGGAGCCGGTGGGGGCGACCACCAGGACGTCCGTCCCCCGGCCGATGGCCTGCCAGGCCTCGGCCTGCGCGGTGGTCGGCGCGTGGAAGGCACCCGTGAACCAGGCCCGGGTGGCCGGGGCGAAGCCGGCCAGCGGGTCGGCGGGCGGCTGGGTGTGGTTCTGCGGCGCCATGCCCCCATGGTGCCGGGTGGCACTGACATCGGGGGCCGGCCGGGCCGCGGCGGCGGGCCGGGAGCCGGACGGGAGGCAGGTGAGGGACGGCCCGGAGTCGGGCCGGGGGCGGCCCGGAGCCGGCCGGGGGTGGGGCAGAGCAGTCGGGAAGGCAGAATGGACAAACAGCTCATATGGTGATGATTCAGGCACATGATCCTTCCGTGGCCGCCGGGCCTCCCCGGTGGCCCGACCCTCCCTGACCACCGGGACCGACGAGCGGAGACCGTGCGATGGCGCAGGCGCACCCGTCCGGCAGTGGTCCCGCCCGGCGCCGCCGGGGCCGGGCCCAGGGGCCCCTCCGGGCGTTGCTCGCCATGCTGCTCACCGCGCTGGTGGTCGGCGGCGCCGTCCCGTACGTGGCCGGACCGGGCCGGTCCTACCTCAGCTACCTGGTGCTGGCCGAGCAGGCGGACGCCGCCGGGGCGGCCCGGGCCGGCGCCGAGGCCCGGGCGGCCGGGGGCCAGGTCGTCCAGGAGTACCCGCAGATCGGGGTCGTGCTCGCGTACGCCACCGGGGGGTTCGCCGACAAGGTCCGGGCCCGGCCCGGGGTGGCCATGGTCGGTGCCACCCGGACCGCGCCGGTGCCCGGCCCGCCCCGTCCGCTCGACGGCGCGGGGGACTTCCGCGCGGGGATCGGCGCCGACCGCGCCGACGGCGGGCGCAGCACCGACGGCGGGGCCGGGAACGGCGGCGCAGCGGGGCCCCCGGGAGTCCTCGCCGGACACGGCACCGATGGGGCCGCGGACTTCGGCGGCAGCCGCACGGCCGACGGCGCGGACGACACCACCGCGACCGTGGCCGACCCGGCCGAGCGCGACGCCTGGAACCTCGCCATGCTGGGCGTCGCCGGCGGCCCGGGCGGCGACACCTCTCCCACGGTGCTGCGCACCCCCTCGGCCGGCCCGGGCGCGCCCGCGGCCGACGCGCTGCGCCGGGTGCTGGTCGCCGTCCTCGACTCCGGCGTCGACGACACCCACCCGGACCTGCGGGCCGCCGTCGACCCGAAGAGCTCCGCCTCCTGCGCCGACGGCCGACCCGACGCCCGGACCGGCGCCTGGCGGCCCGACCTCGGGGTGGGCGAGAGCGGCCACGGCACCCACGTCGCCGGGATCGTCGGCGCCGCCCGCGACGGCCACGGCGTCAGCGGGGTCGCGCCGGGCGTGCGGATCGCCGCCGTCCGGCTGCTCGGCCCGCTCGGCCAGTACTACGCGGAGAACATCGTCTGCGGCATGCTCTGGGCCGCCGACCACGGCGCCAAGGCGATCAACAACAGCTACTTCGCCGACCCGTGGAAGTACAACTGCCCGCAGGACCGCGACCAGGCCGCGCTGACCGCCGCGGTGGACCGCGCGGTCGGCTACGCCCGGAGGCAGGGCGCCGTCGTCGTGGCCTCGGCCGGCAACGACGGGCAGGACCTCGGCGCCCCGCGCACCGACGACCGCAGCCCCAACGACCGCACCTCCGGTCCGGCGCAGTCCCGCTACCTCGGCACCGAGTGCGTCCGGCTGCCGGGCGAGCTGCCCGGGGTGGTCACGGTGACCGCCCTCAACCGGGACGGCCACCCCTCGGCGTACTCCAACTACGGGCGCGGCCGGGTCTCGCTGGCCGCGCCCGGCGGGGACCCGGACGGCGGCACGCAGGGCGCGATCGTCTCCGACTGGCCCGGCGGGCAGTACGCCGCCCTGGCCGGCACCTCGATGGCGGCGGCGCACGTGACGGGCGCGGTCGCGGTGGCCGCCGCGCTCCACCCGGACTGGGGCTCGGACCGGCTCGCCGAACTGCTGGCGACGACCGCGGCCGCCTCCTGTCCGCCGGGGCCGCAGGCCTGCGGGGACCGCCAGTACTACGGGGCGGGCACGCTGGTGCTCCCGCACTGAGCGGCGTCGGGGGTGTTGGCGGACCGGGCCCCGGGGGCGGGGCGCCGGGGGTGGGCGCGCGGCGGCGGAAAACCCGGTGACGGGCGGGCGGGCCGTGGACGAGGATCGGGGGATGGACGTCCACCTCACCACCGAACGGCTGGTCCTGCGCCGGTTCACCGCCGCCGACACCGACCGGCTGGTCGAGCTGGACGGCGATCCCGCGGTGATGCGCTACCTGACCGGCGGCCGGGCCACCCCGCGGGCGCAGGTCGAGAACACCCTGCTGCCGCTCTACCTCGCGCACTACGAGCGCTACGGCGACCTCGGCTGGTGGGCGGCCGAGGAGCGGGACGGCGGGGCCTTCCTCGGCTGGTTCGAGTTCCGCCCGCCGGACCCGGAGGACCCGGGCGAGATCGAGCTCGGCTACCGGCTGCGCCGGCCGGCCTGGGGGCGCGGCTACGCCACCGAGGGCTCGCGGGCACTGATCGACCAGGGCTTCGCCCGGCTCGGCGTGCGCCGGGTGGTGGCGTACACGATGGCGGTCAACAGCGGCTCGCGCCGGGTGATGGAGAAGGCCGGGCTCCGCTACGTCCGGACCTTCCACGAGGACTACCCGGAGCCGATCCCGGGCACCGAGCTGGGCGAGGTCGAGTACGCCCTGGAGGCGGCGGACTGGCGGCCGCCCGCGCCGGGGACCGGTCCGGGATACTGGTCGGCATGAGGCTGACCGAGTTCTGGCGACGGATGCACGCGCACTTCGGCGAGGCGTACGCGGAGTCCTTCGCCACCGACCACGTGATGACCGAGCTGGGTGGGCGGACGGTGCGCCAGGCGCTGGAGGCGGGCTGGGAGGCCAAGGACGTCTGGCGCGTGGTCTGCGACACCCAGGGCGTCTCGACGCTGCTGCGCTGACGCGTCCGGGCCGGCCCTCGGGTACCGGAGGCGGCCGGTGCCCGGCGCCCGGGCGGGTTGCGGGCATGGGCCAGACTGTTCGGGTGACAAGCAGCGCAGAACCCCAGAATTCGGACAGGCCGGCGCGGGTCGCCGACGAGGCCGCGGGCCCGCAGCCCGCTCCGGAAGCCGCTCCCGGCTCGGCCGCCGCTCCCGGCTCGGCCGGCGGGCTCTGGGGCGCCGGGATGCCGCGCTGGCTGCCGCGCGCGATGGTGCTGGCGCTGGTGATGGTCGGGCTGTTCAAGCTCGCCGACTGGGCCTTCCACCAGCTGATCGACCTCTTCGTGATGCTGCTGGTCTCCTTCTTCCTCTCGCTGGCGCTGGAGCCGGCGGTGGACCGGATGGCGGCCCGCGGCGTGCGCCGGGGCGTCGGCACCTTCCTGGTCTTCGTCGCGGTGGCGATCGCGGTGGCGGGCTTCCTGGCCGCGCTCGGCACGCTGCTGGTCGACCAGGTCGCGAAGATCGCCGGCGACCTCCCGCACCTGCTCGACAACCTGATCGGCTGGATCAACCGGACGTTCCACCAGGACCTCTCGCTGGACGAGCTGCAGAAGAAGCTGCTCAAGGACTCCGGCGCGATCGAGTCCTACGCCCAGCAGGCCGCCGACAACGTCTGGGGCGTCTCCTCCACCCTGATCGGCGGGCTCTTCCAGGCCTTCACCGTCGGCCTCTTCACCTTCTACTTCACGGCCGACGGCCCCCGGGTGCGGCGGACCGTCTGCTCGCTGCTGCCGCCCGCCAGGCAGGGCGAGGTGCTGCGCGCCTGGGAGATCGCGCTGGCCAAGACCGGCGGCTACCTCTACTCCAGGGCGCTGCTCGCGGTCGCTTCGGCGGCCGCGCACTGGGTGATGTTCGCCCTGCTGGACCTCCCGTACGCGGCCGCGCTGGCGGTCTGGGTCGGCGTCATGTCGCAGTTCGTGCCCACCATCGGGACGTACCTGGCCGGGGCGCTCCCGGTGCTGGTCGCGCTCACCGTCGAGCCGGTGGACGCGCTCTGGGTGCTGGTGTTCGTGGTGGTCTACCAGCAGGTCGAGAACTACCTGCTGCACCCGCGGATCACCGCGAGGACGGTGGACGTGCACCCGGCGGTGGCGTTCGGCTCGGTGATCGCGGGCGCGGCGCTGCTGGGCGCGGTGGGCGCGCTGATCGCCATCCCGGCGGCGGCCACCCTGCAGGGCTTCGTCGGCACCTACGTCCGGCGCTACGAGGTGGCGACCGACCCTCGGATCGACCGCGGGGAGCAGCGGCGGGCCCGGCGGGAGCTGCGCCGGGAGGCGGCGCGCCGGCTGCGGCGGATGGTCGGGGCGGGCGTGGAGCCCGGTGCCGGCGCGGGCTCCGGTGACGGTGCCGGCTCCGGCTCGGGCTCCGGTGCGGGCTCGGATTCCGGTGCGGGGCGGGAGCCGAAGGGCGGGGGCGGGGATCGGTAGGGCGGGGGCGGGGATCGGTAGGGCGGGCCGGTGCCGGCCGGTGCGGGTCGAACGGGCCCGGACCGGACGGGCCCGGGTCGAACGTGTTCCGGCTTGAATCGAACAGATGTTCTTTGTACTCTCCGGCGAGGAGTTTTCCACAGGCCGAGCCCGGTCGGGGCCGTTTGTCAGTGGGACGCGCTAGCGTCGAGGACGATGAAGCGCACAGCACAGAACCCGAGGGTGGAAGCCATGGCAGGTACGGACCGCGAGAAGGCCCTTGAGACCGCACTCGCCCAGATCGAGCGGCAGTTCGGCAAGGGCTCGGTGATGCGCCTCGGCGAGAAGGCCAACGAGCCGATCGACGTGATCTCCACCGGGTCCACCGCCCTGGACGTCGCCCTCGGTGTCGGCGGCATTCCGCGCGGCCGAGTGATCGAGATCTACGGCCCCGAGTCCTCCGGCAAGACCACGCTGACCCTGCACCTGGCGGCCAACGCCCAGCGGGCCGGCGGCACGGTCGCCTTCGTCGACGCGGAGCACGCGCTCGACCCGGAGTACGCCAAGAAGCTCGGCGTGGACACCGACGCCCTGCTGGTCAGCCAGCCGGACACCGGTGAGCAGGCCCTGGAGATCACCGACATGCTGATCCGCTCCGGCGCGATCGACCTGGTGATCATCGACTCGGTGGCGGCGCTCGTCCCGCGCGCCGAGATCGAGGGCGAGATGGGTGACTCGCACGTCGGTCTGCAGGCCCGGCTCATGAGCCAGGCGCTGCGCAAGATCGCCGGTGCGCTGAACCAGTCGAACACCACCGCGGTGTTCATCAACCAGCTCCGCGAGAAGATCGGCGTCATGTTCGGCTCGCCGGAGACCACGACCGGTGGCCGGGCGCTGAAGTTCTACGCCTCCGTCCGGCTGGACATCCGCCGGATCGAGACCCTGAAGGACGGCACCGAGGCGGTCGGTAACCGCACCCGGGTGAAGGTCGTCAAGAACAAGGTCGCCGCGCCGTTCAAGCAGGCCGAGTTCGACATCCTCTACGGCGTGGGTATCAGCCGCGAGGGCGGTCTGATCGACATGGGCGTCGAGCACGGGTTCATCCGCAAGTCGGGTGCCTGGTACACGTACGAGGGCGACCAGCTCGGCCAGGGCAAGGAGAACGCCCGCAACTTCCTGCGCGACAACCCGCAGCTGGCCGACGAGATCGAGCGCAAGATCAAGGGCAAGCTGGGCATCGGCCCGAAGACGGAGGAGCCCGCCGAGGGCGAGGCGGCGCCGGCCGCCGACGCCGCTGCCAAGCCGATCACCGCGACCGCCGCCAAGACGGCCGCGGCGAAGAAGACGGCGGCGGCCGCCAAGGCCTGAGCCGTTGACGCAGCACAGCATGGCGGCGGGCGGCGGCCCGGCGGGCCCGGAGGAGGACGACGACTACGGCCCGCCGGACTGGTTCGCCGCGGTGGCCGAGCCGGAGCCGGAGCCGGCGTTCGAGCCCAAGTCCCCGCGCGGGCGCGGGTCCGGGCACGGGCCGGAAGCCGCGCCTGAGCCGGAGTCCCGGTCCGAGTCCGCTCGTGCGCCGGGCCGGTCGAGGGCTTCGGCGCGGCGCGGTTCGGGCGTGCCGGAGGTCCAGGACGGCCCCGGCCTGCTGGGCAGCGGGCTCGGGCTGGTGTCCGCGTCCGAGCTGACCGGTGGGCGCCGACGGCGCCGGTCGGCGCTGGCCGAGGAGACGACCGCCGACGACCGGGCCGGGGGTGAGGCGGCCGGTCACGGGGGTGCGACCGCCTCGGCCCCGCCCGCGTCCGGTGGGCCGGGTGGCCGGCGTGCCCGCAAGCGGGCCGAGCCGGTCGACGAGGAGTACGGATCCGGCCGGGGGCGCGCTCCGGGCCGGGTCGGCCGCGGCAACGCGTTTCCGGCCGGCGAGGCCTTCCCCGACGACGACACCCTGGACGGCGACGCCTCGGACGGCGACGCCCCGGGCGGCGCCGGCTCGCGCGGGCGTGCGGGGCGGCGCGGGGCCCAGCGGTCCCGCCGCTCGGACCAGCCCCGCCGGGCCGCCGCGGAGGAGTCGGCCGACCCGGAGGCCCGGGCGCGGGACCTCTGCCTGCGGCTGCTCACCGGAGCGGCCAAGACCCGCAAGCAGCTCGCCGACGCCCTGCGCAAGCGGGAGATCCCGGAGGACGTCGCCGACGGAGTGCTGACCCGGCTGGAGGAGGTCGGGCTGATCGACGACGCGGCCTTCGCCCGGGCCTGGGTGGAGTCCCGGCACGCCGTCCGCGGGCTCTCCCGGCGGGCGCTGGCCCAGGAGCTGCGGACCAAGGGCGTGGCCGGCGAGCTCGCCGAGCAGGCACTCGCACAGCTCGACCAGGACGACGAGACCGAGGCGGCCCGCGAACTCGTCGAACGCCGGCTCCGGACGACCCGGGGCCTGGAGCGGCAGGCCCGGATGCGCCGGCTGGTCGGCATGCTGGCCCGTCGCGGCTACTCCGAGGGTCTGGCCTTCCGGGTGGTGCGCGAGGCACTGGACGCTGAGGAGACCGGGGCCGGTCCGGACGGAGAGGACGTGGACGGACCATCCGCCCACGGGTGGGACTGACGGCGGCTCGGTGCGAGGGTTCGCCAACTCCCGGGCCAGTCTTGACCGTTTCGTAACCTGCGCTTAGCCTCGCACTCAGTGCGGGAGCGCGTCGATCACTCCTCGGCCACGCCTCGGGCAGGCCTGCCCGGACCCGGTCGCGGTTGCCCCGCACGGCGTGCCGTGCAGGGACGGGGAGTGGCCAGGATGAGGATCGCGCTGAGCACCGGATCGGTCACCTCCCTGCTGTCGGCGGTGGTGTTGATCGCCGTCGTGACGACGGCCTGGCTGATGGTCCGGCGCCTCCAGGCCGCTCAGCGCCGCGCCGTGGCCGAGACCGAGCGGGCCAGGCGGTGGGCCGAGGGCCAGGCCGCCCAGTTGCGGGCCGAACTCGACCGGTGCGAGGAGCGGTTGACCGAGGAGCTGCGCCGGCTGGAGCTCCGCGAGGGCGAACTCGCCGAGCGGGCCGCCGACGTGGCGCGGGCCCGGGGCGAGGCCGACGAACTGCTGCGGCGCCGGGAGGCGGAGCTGGAGCGCACCGCCGGGCTCTCGGCCGACCAGGCACGGGCCCAACTCGTCCGGGAGGCCGAGGCGGAGGCCCGGCGGGAGGCGGCCGTCACGGTCCGGGAGATCGAGCGGACCGCCAAGGAGGAGGGCGAGGGGCGGGCCCGGGCGATCGTCGCCGGGGCGGTCCAGCGGCTGGCGGCCGCACAGACCGCCGAGACCGCGGTGTCGGTGTTCCGGTTGCCCAACGAGGAGATGAAGGGCCGGATCATCGGCCGCGAGGGCCGCAACATCCGCAGCTTCGAGGCGGTCACCGGCGTCAACCTGATCATCGACGACACCCCGGCCTCGGTGCAGCTGTCCTGCTTCGACCCGGTCCGCCGGGAGACCGCCCGGCTCACCCTGGAACAGCTGGTCGAGGACGGCCGGATCCATCCGCAGCGGATCGAACACGTCCATGAGCGCAGCCGCGAGGAGGTCGAGCGGCGGTGCGTCCGCGCCGGTGAGGACGCGCTGCTGGCGGTGCGGGTCGGTGCGATGCACCCGGAGCTGGTCCGCACCCTCGGCACCCTGCGCTACCGGGCCTCGTACGGGCAGAACGTGCTGGGGCACCTCGTGGAGTCGGCGCACCTGGCCGGGATGATGGCCGCCGAACTCGGGGTGGACCCGGAGCCGGCGCGGCGCGCGGCGCTGCTGCACGACATCGGCAAGGCGGTGACGCACGAGGTCGACGGCAGCCACGCGGCGATCGGGGCGGAGCTCGCCCGGCGGTTCGGCGAGTCGGAGGACGTGGTGCACGCCATCGCCGCGCACCACGGCGAGGTGGAGCCGCAGACGGTCGAGGCGGTGCTGGTCCAGGCGGCGGACGCCTGCTCGGGCGGCCGGCCGGGGGCCCGCAAGGAGTCGCTGGAGGTCTACGTCCGCCGGTTGGAGCGGTTGGAGGAGATCGCCCGGGCGCACGAGGGGGTGGCCGCGGTGTACGCGATGCAGGCCGGCCGTGAGGTGCGGGTGATGGTGCGGCCGGAGGTGGTGGACGACCTCGGGGCACAGGTGATCGCCCGGGAGGTCGCCAAGCAGGTGTCGGAGGAGCTGACCTACCCGGGCCAGATCCGGGTGACGGTGGTCCGGGAGAGCCGGGTCACCGAGGTGGCCCGCTAGCGGAGTCCACCGCGGGGGCGGCCGGCTCGGCGACGGCGCCGCCGGGCGCACCGCCCGCGGCCCGACCCACGCCGGCGACCCGACCCGCACCCGAAGCCCGTCCCACGCCGGCGGCCCCGCCGACGCCTGCGGCCCGACCCGCGCCCGCCGAGCCACCCGTCGAACCGGGACCGCCGCCGTCCGCCGTCGCCTCGGCCGTGCCGCTCAGCGGCTGCGGCCCGCCGCGGGCCCCGTCGGCCAGCGCCTGGAGGTCCTCGGCCGCCGCGCCCTGGGTGACGCCCACCAGGTGGCCGTCCGGCCGGATCAGCAGCACGGTGTGCGGCCCGGCGCCCGGGTACTCCTCGGTGACCAGGACCTCGGCCGGCACCGGCAGCGCCGCCGCGACCTCGGCGAGCCGGGGCATCAGCCCGGCGCCCAGCCAGTGCTCGGCGGACCAGACGGCGGTGCCGGGGGCGACCAGCAGCAGCAGGAAGGTCGAACCGAGCCGCGCGTGCAGCCGGTCCGGCGTGCCGTCGGTGGCCAGGACCGGGAGGTCCGGCACCAGGACGCCGGGCGCGGTGGCGGGCAGCAGTTCGGTGAGCGAGGTGGTGCTCCGGCCGCCGCGCTGGACCGGCACCCGCCCGGGGACGCCGGAGGGGGCCGCCGGGTAGGCCGGGGGACCGCCGAACCGGCCGGTGCCGAGCTGGCCGTCGGCCAGCAGCGGTGCGTGCTTGCGGAACGAGCCGGTGAGCAGCGAGCGGCGGGTGGCCTGCCAGCCGCGCAGCGGGCGCAGCAGCGGCATGGCCTGGTCGACGGCGCGCAGCCGGGCGCCGACCGCGCCGCGGCGCTCGGCCTCGTACCCGTCCAGCAGGGTGCCGCCGGGCTGGGGGCCGCCGGTGTGGAGGTGCCAGGCGAGGGCGAGGCGCCAGGCGAGGTTGTCGGCGTCGCGCAGCCCGTCGGCGAGGTTCTGCATGCCGAGCGCGCCGTGCAGGTGGGCGGCGTCGCCGGCGAGGAAGCAGCGGCCGTCGCGGAAGCGGGCGGCGAGCCGCTGCTGGGCGGTGTGGTCGGCGGCGGCGAGCAGTTCGTACCGGGGGAGTTCGCCGCACCAGCCGGTGAGGGTGGCGGTGACGCGGGTGAGCAGGGTGTCGCCGGTGACGATGCCGGGCCAGGTGGCGTGCGGGTCGACCGGTTCGCTGGGCGCCGGTCTGCCCGGGGGCAGCCGCCAGTCGATCCGCCACACGCCGTCCGGCAGCGGGCGGGCGGAGGCCTCGCGGTCGCCGCGCCACGGCGGCTCGCGGTGCAGCCGGGCCTCGGTGAAGGGCAGGTCGACCCGGACGGTGGCGACGGCGTTGCGGTCGACGGCGGGCCGGCCGGGGAAGCGGATCTTCAGCAGCTTGCGGACGGTGGAGCGGGCGCCGTCGCAGGCGACCAGGTGGCTGCCGCGCCACCAGGTCTCGGTGCCGTCCTGCGGGTTGCGGGTGTGGACGCTGACGCCGTCGCGGTCCTGTTCGAGCTTGCCGACCCGGCTCAGCGGGACCAGTCTGACCAGCGGGGTGCCGGTCAGGGCGTCGCGCAGGCCGCGCTGGAGCCGGTGCTGGGGCAGGTGCAGGACGGGGCTGTCGGCGAGGTCGATCCGCAGCACCTCCTGGCGGCGGCGCCAGACGGCGAAGGCGTCCCACTGGGCGGCGTCGGAGACGGCCCGGGAGTAGCCGATCCGGGTCAGGAAGCCGGCCGTGTCGGGCCCGAGGACGACGCTGCGCGGGCCTTCGGGGCAGAGCCCGGAGCCCTCGTCCAGGACGACGGTCGGCACCTCGTGCCGGGCGAGGGCGAGCGCCAGGGCCAGACCGACCGGTCCGGCCCCGACGACGATCACCGGGTCCATGCCGGGCCCTCCGGACGCGGCCGGGCCGGGGCGGTGTGCTCACGTACCTCCGGGCACGACCGGGCCGACGGGGTGGCGTCATATGCCGCGAGGATGGTCCCGGATGGTGTCACGAAGAGCAATGCAACAGTTCACCTGCGTGTCCGTCAAGCAGAAGCTGATGTGCGCCGGTTCGCGCCGCGACGGCCACGTGCTTCGATCCACCGGGCGAGCGCCGTGAGCAGCAGGCACATCGCGATGTAGATCGGGCCGATCACCAGGACCACCGGGATGTAGGGGAAGCCCGCGGCGTTCAGCGGCTGGCTGGCGATCGCCTTACCGACGAACAGCAGCTCATGGTAGGTGATGATGAAGCCGAGCGAGGTGTCCTTGAGGGTGACGACCAGCTGGCCGATCATCGAGGGCAGCATCGAGCGGATCGCCTGCGGGACCAGGATGAGGGTCATCACCTGGGTCTTGCCCATGCCGAGCGCGTAGGCCGCCTCGCCCTGGCCGCGCGGCACGGCGTTGACGCCGCTGCGGATGATCTCCGCCTGGACGGAGCCGTTGTAGAGGGTGAGCCCGAGCACCAGGGCCCACATCGGCTCCTTGGCGAAGAACGCGTAGTAGAGCGCGACGATCAGGATCAGCAGCGGCATCGCCCGGAAGAACTGGACGACCGAGACCGCCGCCCAGCGCACCGGCTTGTGGTCGGAGAGCTGCCCGGCGGCGAGCAGCGCGCCCAGCACGAGCGAGAACACCGCTGCCAGCCCGAAGGCCTCCAGGGTGGCCAGCAGGCCGTCGGCGATCCGCTGCTGGACGGCGTTGTACTGGAACGCGTCCCAGAGCTGGGGGTCGAACTGGCCGTTCTCGTCGAGCGCGGTGTAGGCGTACCAGAGCAGCCCGGCGATGCCGGCCAGTGCCAGCACGCCGAGGATCCGGTTGCGGGCGCGGGCCCGGGGGCCCGGGGCGTCGTAGAGGACGCTGGCCGTGGAGGCGCGGGTGAAGAGGGAGCTCATGCGGTCACCTCGCTCGGTTCGGCAGGGGCAGTCACCGGCGCGCACCTTTCGATGGTTCGCTCGCTCATCGGGCCACCGCCAGGCGGTCTTCCAGGAAGCGGAACGCGAGGGCGACGGTGGCGCTGATCACCAGATAGGCGCAGGCCACCCAGAAGAAGATGGCGAAGATCGAGTAGCCGCGCTCGGAGAGCGTCTGCTGCACGCTGTAGAGCTCGGGGACGCTGAACGCGCCGGCGATCGCCGAGTTCCTCGGCAGCGCGATGAACACGCTGCTCATCGGGGCCAGCACGGTCCGGGCGGCCTGCGGCAGGACGACCGAGGTGAGGGTCTGGCCGAAGGTGAGGCCGAGGCTGCGGGCCGCCTCGGCCTGCCCGAGCGGCACGGTGTTGATGCCCGAGCGCAGCACCTCGCAGACGAACGAGGCGGTGTAGCAGCCGAGCGCCAGCACCGCGAAGACGAGGTGGCTGAAGTGCACGCCGAGCCGGGGGAGTCCGAACGCGACGGCGAAGAACAGCAGGGTCAGCGGGGTGTTGCGGAACAGCGTCACCCAGGCGGTGCCGAAGCCGCGAAGCACCGGCACGGGGGAGACCCGGAAGGCCGCCAGCAGGGTGCCCAGCAGCAGGGCGAGCAGCGCGCTGAGTGCGCTCAGCTCGATCGTCTGCAGGAAACCGTCGCGGAACAGAGCGAAGTTGTCGTCCTCGAACAGTATGCCCATCTGGCGGCCCTCCTCTCAGAATCGGTCAGGAACGGATCAGGTCCGACGTGGGTCGGGCCTGATGGGGGATCAGTAGCGCTCCAGGGCGGGCGGCTGCGGCGCGGGGGAGCCGGAGAGGCCGAGGGTGGCGTCGTAGGCCTTCTTCCAGTCGCCGTTGTCCTGGTGGGCCTTCAGGGCGTCGCTGATGGCGGCGCGCAGCGCGGCGTCGTCCTTGCCCAGGCCGACGCCGTAGTTCTCCTTGGTGAACGGCTTGCCGACCACCTTGAGCTTGGGCGCGAACTTGGAGGCGTAGCCCTTGAGGATCGAGTCGTCGGTGGTGACCGCGTCGACCTCGCCGGCCAGCAGCTTGTCGACGCAGGCCGAGTAGCTGTCGAACTGGGTGATCTTCGGCGAGTACTGCTGGATGTTCTTGATCGACGTCGAGCCGGTCGCGGTGCAGACGTTCTTGCCGTTCACCGACTCCGGGCCGGTGATCGTGGTGTTGTCGGCCTTCACCAGCAGGTCCTGGCCGGCGATGTAGTACGGGCCGGCGAAGGAGACCGTCTTCTTGCGCTCGTCGTTGATGCTGTAGGTGCCGACGTAGAAGTCGATCTGGCCCTTGTCGATGGCGGGCTCGCGCTGCGAGGAGACCAGGGTCTGCCACTTGATCTGCTGCGGGGTGAAGCCGAGGTCGGCGGCGATCATCTTGGCGATCTCGATGTCGAAGCCGCTGCGGTCGCCGGTGGCGACGTCCTCGAAGCCGAGGAACGGCTGGTCGGCCTTGGCGCCGATGATCAGCTGGCCGCGCTTCTTGGCCTCGGCGAGCCGGGCCGAGTCCACCTTGACGTCGGTCTTGACGGTGTAGGTGGGCAGCTGCGGAGCGGGCGTGCCGCCGGTGCCGGTGGCCGCGGTGCTGCTCGGCGAGCCGTCCTTGCCGCAGGCGGCGGTGGCGGTGAGCGCGATGACACAGAGCGCGACGGCGAAGGTGCGACGAGTCCTCATGGGGGTAGCTCTCCTCGGGCGAAGCCACGGAACGACCGGGCTCTGGCGACAGGAAGTTGGCCGGGCAGGCCGGGGTGGCGGCGGCGTTCTCGCCGCCGTCGCCCGTTGGCCGGCCCGATGGGTCCGGCGGGGTCAGTGGTGCAGGATCTTGGAGAGGAAGTCCTTCGCGCGGTCGCTGCGCGGCGCGGTGAAGAAGGCCTCGGGGGTGTTCTGCTCGACGATCCGGCCGTCGGCCATGAACAGCACGCGGTTGGCGGCGGAGCGGGCGAAGCCCATCTCGTGGGTGACGACGACCATCGTCATGCCGTCGGCGGCCAGTTGGCGCATGACCTCCAGCACCTCGTTGATCATCTCCGGGTCCAGCGCCGAGGTGGGCTCGTCGAAGAGCATCACCTTGGGGTTCATCGCCAGGGCCCGGGCGATCGCGACGCGCTGCTGCTGGCCGCCGGAGAGCTGGGCCGGGAACTTGTCCGCCTGCGCACCGACACCGACCCGGTCCAGCAGCTCGCGGGCGGTCCGCACCGCCCGGTCGCGGCCGATCTTGCGGACCTTGACCTGGCCGAGCACCACGTTCTCCAGCACGGTCTTGTGCGCGAAGAGGTTGAAGCTCTGGAAGACCATGCCGACCTCGGCCCGCAGTCGGGCCAGTTCGCGGCCCTCGGCGGGCAGCGGCCGGCCGTCGATGGTGATCGTGCCGGAGTCGACGGTCTCCAGCCGGTTGATCGTCCGGCAGAGCGTGGACTTGCCGGAGCCGGAGGGGCCGATCAGCACGACCACCTCGCCCTGCGCGATCTCCAGGTTGATGTCCTGGAGCACGTGCAGTGCGCCGAAGTGCTTGTTCACGCCGCTCAGCACCACCAGGGGGGCATTCGCAGCGCTGGAGTCCTTGACGAGGCTCTCGGTCATCGCGCCTGCTCCCTGGGTTCGGCCCGAGAGCTGAACTCCCGTGGGCGGCAATGGTGGTGGGTGGAGCCGGGGGCCTCGGCCGGCGGAGCCTCGGCCCCCGGTGGGGTGACCATAGGAGCCATGACGATGGCACGTCAGCCGATCTGAGCGGAACTTGAGGATCACGATCCGGCCACACGCCGGGCGCGGGCCGTTCACCCCGCCCCCGCAGGGGCACGTGACACCCGTTGGGTCGCGCGGTGACAGCGGGCGTCCGCCCCGGCGCACGCCGTCCCGGCCGGTCCCGGGACGTGGCCGAGCCTGGCGTCCGGCGCTCCACTGGCCCATACTGCGCAGGACCGGGACCTGCCCGGTGGGGATCGCGAACACCACGCAACGCCCCGGGGAACGTCGGGGAAAGGAGGAACGATGCGACTGCTGCTCGTCGAGGACGACGAACGCGTGGCCGCCGCACTGGTCGCGGTGCTGGGACGGCACGGCTTCCAGGTCAGGCACGCCCGCAGCGGGCACGAGGCGCTCGACGCGCTGGTGCCGGACGGCAACGACCCGTACCGGGTGGTGCTGCTCGACCTCGGGCTGCCCGACCGCGACGGCTTCGAGGTGTGCAGCCGGATCCGGGCCGGCAGTGGCGTGCCCGTGATCATGGTCACCGCGCGCGCCGACATCCGTTCCCGGATCCACGGCCTCAACCTCGGCGCCGACGACTACGTCACCAAGCCCTACGACATGGGCGAGCTGCTCGCCCGGATCCACGCCGTCGCCCGCCGCGGCGCCGCCCCCGCCGCCGTCTCGGTCCCCACGCCCGACGCCGTCCCGCAGCAGCGGGGCCCGCTGGAGTCCCGCGGCATCACGATCGACCGCGAGCGCCGCCGGGTCAGCGTCGACGGCCGGGACGTCCCGCTCACCCGCAAGGAGTTCGACCTGCTGGCGCTGCTCGCCCAGAGCCCCGGCGTGGTCTACCGCCGCGAGCAGATCTTCAGCGAGGTCTGGCGCAGCGGCTGGGAGGGCAACGGCCGCACCCTGGAGGTGCACATCGGCTCGCTGCGCACCAAGCTCGCCCTGCCCGGCCTGGTCGAGGCCGTCCGGGGCGTCGGCTACCGGCTGATCCCCGAGTCCCCGGCGGCCGCCGCGGACGCCCCCCAGGCCCGCGCGGAGCACTGACCGCACGTGCGCACCCGCCTGCTCGGCATCCTGCTCGCGCTGATGCTCTGCGTCCTGGCCGCCCTCGGGCTGCCGCTCGCCGCGGCGGTCGCGGCCGCCGAGCAGAGCCGGGTGGTGGTCGACCGGCTCGACGACGCCGCCCGGTTCGCCCAGGACCTGCCCACCTCCGGCGTCTCCGGCCTGGAGTCCGCCCTCAAGGGCGACCCCGAGCCGGCCCCCGGCGACCTCAGCCGCCGGCACGCCCTGGACGCCGAGGTGGCCCGCTACCACGAGCTGTACGGCGTACGGCTCGGCATCTTCCAGCGCGACGGCGTCCCGATCGCCACCGCCCCGGCCGACTGGCGGGTGCCCGCCGGCGGCTGGGGCGAGCAGGCCTTCCAGGAGGCGCTGGACGGGCGGCGCAGCCACAATCCGCCGCAGGTCTGGCCGTGGACCTCGGACCGCACGCTCACCATCGCCACCCCGGTCGTCCGTGACGGCGACGTGGTCGCGGTGGTGCTCAGCGAGTCCCCGACCGGTGCGCTGCGCACCCGGATGCTGCACAGCTGGCTGGTGATCGGCGCCGGCGAGGCGGCCGCGATGATCGTCGCGGTGCTGCTGGCCGTCCGGCTCACCGAGTGGGTGCTGCGCCCGGTCCGGACGCTGGACCGGGCCACCCACGACATCGCCACCGGCCGGATGAACGCCCGGGTCGCGCCCGGCGGCGGACCGCCCGAACTGCAGCGCCTGGCCCGCTCGTTCAACGACATGGCCGATCACGTGGTGCTCGCCCTGGACCAGCAGAAGGCCTTCGTCGCGGACGCCTCGCACCAGCTGCGCAACCCGCTCGCGGCACTGCTGCTGCGGGTCGAGGTGCTCGGCCTGGAACTGCCCGAGGGGCACGAGGAGGAGCTCGGCGGGGTGCGCGAGGAGGGCGCCCGGCTGGCGCGGGTGCTGGACGACCTGCTCGGCCTGGCCACCGCCGAGCACGCCCGCCCGGCGCCCGAGCCGACCGACCTGGCGGCGCTCAGCCTGGCCCGGGCGGACGCCTGGCGGCCGGTGGCCCTCCAGCGCGGCATCGAGCTCGCCTGGGAGGGGCCGGCGGTGGCGCTCGGGATGGCCGACCCGATCGGCTTCGGCAGCGCCCTGGACGCGGTGGTCGACAACGCCCTGAAGTTCGGGCCGTCCGGCAGCCGGGTGCGGGTGCTGGTCGCCGTCCGGAGCACCGAGGTCGCGGTGACCGTCTCGGACGGCGGGCCCGGCCTCACCGAGGAGGAGCTGGCCCGGGCCGGCGACCGCTTCTGGCGCAGTGCGCGCCACCAGAACGTGGACGGCTCCGGCCTCGGCCTCTCGATCGCCCGCACTCTGCTGCAGGCCGCCGGAGGCTCGCTCACCTTCGCCCCGGTGAAGCCGACCGGCCTCGCCGTGACCCTGGCGGTGCCGCGGGCGGAGGGCCCGGGCCGGGCCTGAATCCGCGCCCGGGCCGCGCCTGAGCCGGGCCCGGGCCGGCCTGAACCGGGCCGCTTCTAGGGCTTCACCGAGCGGTAGTAGCGCATGGCGCCCTCGTGCAGCGGGAGCGGGTCGGTGTAGACCGCGGTGCGCAGGTCCACCAGCTGGGCGGCGTGCACCTGGGAGCCGATCTGGTCGCGGCTGTCTATCACCACCCGGGTCATGCCCTCGACCAGGGCGGTGTCCACGTCGCTGCGGGTGATCAGCAGGTTGGGCACGGCCACGGTGGCGACCGGCTCCTTGGGCTCGGCGTTGGGGTAGGTGCCCTTCGGCATGGTGGCCGCCCGGTAGGCGTCGGTGCCGCCGCCCTCGACCTTGTGCACGGCCTCGGCGAGGTCGCCGAGCGGGACGAGCCGGATCCGGACGTGGTCGGAGAGGTCGGTGAGCGCACTGGTCGGCAGCCCGCCGGACCAGAAGAAGGCGTCCAGCTCGCCGGCCCGCAGCTTGTCGGCCGCGTCGCCGACGCCCAGCATCACCGGCCGGATGTCGCGGTCCGGGTCCAGGCCGGCCGAGGCCAGCAGCCGGCGGGTCACCAGGTTCACCCCGGACTGCGGCAGGCCCACGCCCACCCGCAGGCCCTTGAGGTCGGCCGTGCGGTGCACCGGCGAGGAGACCGGGACGATCAGCTGGAGGTAGTCGTCGTAGAGCCGGGCGATCGCCCGCAACCGGTCCTTGCCGGGGCCGGAGTACTGCGCCACCGCGTCGGCGGTGGCGATCGCGAAGTCGTCCTGGCCGCTGGTCACCCGGGCCAGGTTGTCGATCGAGCCCTGGGTGTTGTCCAGCCGCAGCTGCACCCCGGGCATCGCCTTGCCGATGTGGGACTCCAGCAGCTGCCCGTACCGGTCGTAGACGCCCCGCTGCACGCCGGTGGCGAAGCCGGTCTCGCCGCGCGGGTAGCCGGGCGAGCGGCCGGCCGACAGCCACCAGCCGCCGAACGCCGCCAGCACCAGCACCAGGACCAGCACCGCCCGCCACAGCGGGCTGCGGGCCGCTGCGCGGAGGGCGCCGGGTCGGAGGTGGGAGCTGGGGGCCATGCAGGGATAGTGCCAGGCGCGCCGGGCGAACGGGAGGGGCGAACCGCAGGACGGACGCGCGGTGCGGGCACGCCGACGGCGCGGGCCGCGGGCGAGCGGCGCACTCACGCCGGAGCGGAGCCCGGGGAAAGCCAGGGGAAATCCGCTTCGCGGGTGCCCGTACCCTGGTCTGGTGAGCGGTGAGAGCGGATTGAAGAGCTACAAGGTCGTCACGCACGGCTGCCAGATGAACGTCCACGACTCCGAGCGGCTGGCCGGCCTGCTGGAGGAGGCGGGCTACGTCAAGGCCGGCGCCGAGGGCGACCCGGACCTGGTGGTGTTCAACACCTGCGCCGTGCGGGAGAACGCCGACAACAAGCTGTACGGCAACCTCGGCCAGCTGGCGCCGGCCAAGAGCCGCAACCGCGGCATGCAGATCGCCGTCGGCGGCTGCCTGGCGCAGAAGGACCGCGACAGCATCGTCCAGCGGGCCCCCTGGGTCGACGTGGTGTTCGGCACCCACAACATCGGCCACCTGCCGGCGCTGCTGGAGCGGGCCGCGGTCGAGAAGAAGGCCCAGGTCGAGATCCTGGAGTCGCTGGAGACCTTCCCCTCCACCCTGCCGACCCGCCGCGAGTCCGCCTATGCCGCCTGGGTCTCCATCTCGGTCGGCTGCAACAACACCTGCACCTTCTGCATCGTCCCCGCGCTGCGCGGCAAGGAGGAGGACCGCCGTCCCGGCGACGTCCTCGCCGAGATCGAGGCGCTGGTGGACGAGGGCGTCATCGAGGTCACCCTGCTCGGCCAGAACGTCAACGCCTACGGCTCCGACCTGGGCGACCGCGAGGCCTTCTCCAAGCTGCTGCGCGCCGCCGGGCAGATCGAGGGCCTGGAGCGGATCCGCTTCACCTCGCCGCACCCGCGCGACTTCACCGACGACGTGATCGCCGCGATGGCCGAGACCCCGAACGTGATGCACCAGCTGCACATGCCGCTGCAGTCGGGCTCCGACACCGTCCTCAAGGCGATGCGCCGCTCCTACCGGCAGGACCGCTTCCTGGGGATCATCCGGAAGGTGCGCGAGGCGATGCCGGACGCCGCGATCTCCACCGACATCATCGTGGGCTTCCCCGGCGAGACCGAGGAGGACTTCGAGCAGACCATGCACGTGGTCCGCGAGGCGCGCTTCACCAACGCCTTCACCTTCCAGTACTCCAAGCGCCCCGGCACCCCGGCCGCGGAGATGGCGGACCAGGTCCCGAAGGCCGTCGTCCAGGCCCGCTACGACCGGCTGATCGCCCTCCAGGAGGAGATCTCCTGGGAGGAGAACAAGAAGCAGGTCGGCCGCACCCTGGAGGTCCTGGTCGCCGAGGGCGAGGGCAAGAAGGACGACCGGACCGACCGGCTCTCCGGCCGCGCCCCCGACAACCGGCTGGTGCACTTCACCCGGCCCGCCGAGCCGGTGCGGCCGGGCGACATGGTGACCGTCGAGATCACCTACGCCGCCCCGCACCACCTGCTGGCCGAGGGCCCCACGCTCGCGGTGCGCCGCACCCGGGCCGGCGACGCCTGGGAGAAGCGCCAGGCCAAGCCCGTCGCCAAGCCGGCCGGCGTGATGCTCGGCCTGCCGACCGTCGGCGCCCCCGCGGCCCTGCCGCCGGCCGCCCCGGCGGGCGGCTGCTGCGGCGACTGACGGCTCCGGACACCGGGCGGCCCGGCGGGATCCTGCATCCCGCCGGGCCGCTTCCGTTCCCGGTGGGGCCCGTCCGGTGGTCCAGGCCCGATCCGGTCTGATCCGGCCTGCACCGGAGACAGGCCCTAGAGTGATCCACATGCTGGTTGCCGCTGCCGTCTGCCCCTGCCCGCCGCTGCTCGTCCCGGAGGTCGCCGCCGGTGCGGCCGCCGAGCTGGAGACGCTGCGCGCGGCCTGCGACGAGGCGCTGGCCGCGCTGGTCGCGGCCCGGCCGGAGCTGGTGGTGGTGGTCGGCACCGGGCCGGAGGCCGAGGTGTGGACCGAGGGCGGGGCCGGCTCCTTCCACCGCTACGGCGTGCCGCTGGTGGTCCGCCTCCCGGTCGGCGGGGTCGAGGGGCCGGAGCTGGCACCCTCGCTGACCGTCGGCGCCTGGCTGCTGGAGCGGGCCGGCGTGAAGCTGCCCACGCACGCCTGCGCCGTCCCCGCGGACGCGCCCACCGACCGGATGCTCGGGCTGGGCCAGGGCCTGGCCCAGCTGGCCGACCGGGTCGCCCTGTTGGTGATGGGCGACGGCAGCGCCTGCCGCTCGCTCAAGGCGCCGGGCTACCTGGACGAGCGGGCCGAGGGCTTCGACGCGGCCCTCGCCGAGGCGCTGGGCTCGGCGGACCTGTCCGCGCTGGCGGCGCTGGAGCCGGGCCTGGCCGCGGAGCTGAAGGCGGAGGGCCGCGCCCCCTGGCAGGTCCTGGCCGGCGCCGCCGAGGGCGCCGGCCTCACCGCGCGCCTCGGCTACCGCGACGCGCCGTACGGCGTCGGGTACGTCGTCGCCAGCTGGAACTGACGCCACCGCGCCGGGTCAGGCGTTCGGGCCGCGGCCGCCGTCGGGCGCGCCGCCGCCGGGGGCCGGGCCGGTCGGGCCGCCGGGGGTGCCCGGGTCACCGGTCTCCTTGGGCTTGTGGGCGAAGTCGTCGACCGCATCCTTGGCCTTGGTGGTGCCGTGCTCGATCTTCTCGGTGTACTTGCCCTTGGTGGCCTTGTCGATCGCCCCGCCGGCCTTGTCCACCGCGTGCTCGATCTGGTCGCTGTGCTTGCCGGCCAGTTCACTGGCCTTCTCCTTCAGCTCCCCGGCCTTGCCCTTGAGGTTGTCCATCAGACCCATGGCGCTCTCACCGTTCCTCTCTGTCTCTTGCTCAACGTCCGTCGTGGCCGAACCGTTCTCAACTGCGGAAATGGCTGAAATCAGTCATATCGTCGCCCAGTAGGACCGGCTCGGTGGGGAGGTCACCGGCGCGGCGGCGGTTTTGCGAGACTGGTCCGGTGAGCACCTCCCGCACCACCGTCCCGTCCCGCCCCGCCCGGCCCCGCGTGGTCTCCGTCGTGGGCGCGACCGCCGCCGGCAAGTCCGACCTGGCCGTCGCCATCGCCCGCAGCCTCGGCGGCGAGGTGATCAACACCGACTCGATGCAGCTCTACCGAGGCATGGACATCGGCACCGCCAAGCTCACCCTCGACGAGCGCGGTGGCGTCCCGCACCACCTGCTGGACATCTGGGACGTCACGGAGGCCGCGAGCGTCGCCGAGTACCAGCGGCTCGCCCGCGCCGAGATGGACCGGCTGCTGGCCGCGGGCCGCACCCCCGTCCTGGTCGGCGGCTCCGGGCTGTACGTCCGGGCGGCGATCGACGAGATGGAGTTCCCCGGCACCGACCCGGCGGTCCGGGCCCGGCTGGAGGCCGAGCTGGAGGAGCACGGCCCGTACGCGCTGCACCGGCGGCTGGCCGAGCTGGACCCGGCGGCGGCCGAGGCGATCCTGACGAGCAACGGGCGGCGGATCGTCCGGGCCCTGGAGGTCATCGAGATCACCGGGCAGCCGTTCACCGCCAACCTGCCGAGCAACACCGCCGTCTACGACGCGGTGCAGATCGGGGTCGCGGTGCCGCGCCCCGAACTCGACGAGCGGATCACCCTGCGGGTCGACCGGATGTGGGAGGCCGGACTGCTGGACGAGGTGCGGGCGCTGGAGGAGCTCGGGCTGCGCGAGGGCCGGACGGCGTCCCGGGCGCTCGGCTACCAGCAGGTCCTGGACCACTTCGCCGGGGAGTGCACCGAGGAGGAGGCGCGGGCCGAGACCGTCCGGGCGACCAAGCGGTTCGCCCGCCGTCAGGAGTCCTGGTTCCGCCGCGACGACCGGATCCACTGGCTCTCCCGTCCGGCCGGCGCGGACCCCGCCGAGCTGCTCGCCCGATCCCTGGAGCTGATCGACCGTCAGGATTCCGCCGCGTCGTAGACGGGATCCGGCCATTCGGCGGTGCACCTGCGCGCGCAGGTGGCCGTGCAGGACGAACCGGGGGTTACGGCCCGATCACGTGATGGCCACGGATCACCCGACGACCCCGGTCAGGCCCGGAACGCACCCCTGGACATGCCATCATCGAGGTCATAAGGGTCGGTCCGGATGGGCCGACCGTGCCCGGCCGCGAGTGCACACTCGTGTCGAACTGTCAGGGGAGGCCGCGTGTCCACGGGTACCGGCCCCGACGCCGGCCAGAGCGCCAGGCCGACGAGTGGCGGGGCCACCGCGCAGGCCGACGACCTCGACGCGTCCACCCTGCCGGACCTTCCCGTGCTGCCGGGGCTCGACGCCCCCAGCTCGTACGCCGTCGCGCTGCCCGTGCTGGACGGCGCCTCCTCCGGTGCCGTGCACGAGCGGGAGATCCGCCCGCGCCGCCGGCTGCGCTGGTGGCAGACGCTGCCGATCGCGCTGCTGGCCACCGCCGGCTCGCTGATGTTCGCCTTCCCGCTCGCCTTCGGCTCCGCCGGGGCGGGCTCGGCGATGGTCGGGATGCTCGGTCTGCTGCTCACCGCCGCCTCGGTCGGCTGGGGCGCGATGGCCGCCCGGCACGCCGGGTACAAGTGGCCGGGCCTGCCCCGCCGCGGCTCCGGCCAGCGGGCCGGCTGGAAGGCGATCGTGATCTACACCCTGATCGTGCTGGCCGCCTGCGCGCTGGCGCTCTGGCGCGTCGTCCACCTGCGCTGACCCCGCCCGACGGGCAGTCCGGCGCGCAGTCCGGTGTGCGGTCCGACAGGTGGTCCGCCGGGCCGGTGCGGGCGCCCGCTCAGTACCATCGGGAGGGTGAGCGAATCCTCCCAGCAGCCCGCCGGCCTGCCCTTCCTCAAGGGTCACGGCACCCAGAACGACTTCGTCATCGTGCCCGACCCGGACGGCCGGCTGGTGATCGGCCCCGAGGCCGTCGCCGCGCTCTGCGACCGCCGGGCCGGCATCGGCGCCGACGGACTGCTGCGCGTGGTGCGCTCGGCCGCCGACCCGGCGGCGGCCGACCAGGCCGACCGGGCCGAGTGGTTCATGGACTACCGCAACGCCGACGGCTCGATCGCCGAGATGTGCGGCAACGGCGTGCGCGTCTTCGCCCGCTACCTGGTCGACGCCGGGCTGGCCGAGCCGGGCGAGCTGGCCGTCGCCACCCGGGCCGGCGTGCGCACGGTGCGGATCGCCGAGGACGCCGAGGACGGCACACCGGGCGACGTCACCGTCGGGATGGGCCGCGCCCGGCTGCCCGGCCCGGACGGGATCGAGGTCGCGGTCGGCGAGCGGCGCTGGCCGGCCCGCAACGTCAACATGGGCAACCCGCACGCGGTCGCGTTCGTGGAGAGCCTGGACCACGCCGGCGAACTGCGCAGCGCGCCGCTCACCAGCCCCGCCGAGGCCTACCCGGACGGCGTCAACGTCGAGTTCGTGGTGGACCGCGGGCCGCGGCACGTCGCGATGCGGGTGCACGAGCGCGGCTCCGGCGAGACCCTCTCCTGCGGCACCGGCGCCTGCGCCGTCGCGGTCGCCGCGATCCGCCGGGACGGCCTCGACCCCGCCGTCACCGGTGAGGCCGTCAGCTACACCGTGGACGTGCTGGGCGGGCGGCTGGTGATCACCGAGTACCCGGACGGCCGGGTGGAGAAGACCGGTCCGGCGGTGATCGTGGCCCGCGGCGAGCTCGATGCGGGGTGGCTGGCGGCCCTTCAGGGCTGAGCCGCGGGCGGTTTGCCCATTTCGTGCGGCGGCGAATCCCCCCGTTCGGGTGATCCGGCTCACGGACGGGAAGCAGCGCGTCGCGGAACGTGCTCTGCTCGGTAGCATGGACCACCGGGTCGATCACCCCGCGTCGGGGTAGCAGGCAACCGGTGACTGCTGCCGGAGGCGCTGATGACCATCGAAGCAGGGCAGCCCCTGGCGGGGCAGCCGACGTCCGCACGGCAGGCCGGGGCCAGGCGCCCCCTCGGCGGGCTCGGCCGGGCCGCGCTGGGGCGGGCCGGGCGCGCCGCCCTGCTGGCCACCGGCCGCCCGCCGGTGCCGGACGCGATCGAGCCGCTCGTCCGGGTCCACCGCCGCCACCACCCGCAGGCCGACCTCGGCCTGCTCGGCCGGGCCTACCGGCTGGCCGAGGCGAGTCACCGCGGGCAGAAGCGCAAGAGCGGCGAGCCCTACATCACCCACCCGCTGGCCGTCACCATGATCCTGGCCCAACTCGGCGCCGGGACGACCACCTTGGTCGCCTCGCTGCTCCACGACACCGTGGAGGACACCGATCTGACGCTGGATCAGGTGGCCGAGGAGTTCGGCCCCGAAGTCGCCTACCTGGTCGACGGGGTGACGAAGCTGGAGAAGGTCGACTTCGGTGCCGCCGCCGAGGCCGAGACCTTCCGCAAGATGCTGGTCGCCACCGGGGACGACGTCCGGGTGATGGTGATCAAGCTCGCCGACCGGCTGCACAACATGCGCACCATCCGGCACATGAAGCCGGCCAGCCAGGTGCGGATCGCCAAGGTCACCCGGGACGTGCTGATCCCGCTCGCCGAGCGGCTCGGCATCCAGGTGCTGAAGGCGGAGCTGGAGGACATCGTCTTCGCCACCCTGCACCCGGAGGAGTGCCGGCGCACCCGCGCCCTGCTGGCCGGCCACGAGGACGGCCCGGACACCCTGCTCGAACCCTTCGCCCGGACCCTCGCCCGCCAGTTGGCCGAGGCCGGGGTGGCCGCCGAGGTCACCGTCCGCCCCCGGCACTGCGTCTCGCTGCACCGGGTGCTGCTCAAGCGGGACGCCGCGCCCGGCCCGGACGGGCGGCCGCAGGAGCCGCAGCCCGCCGACTTCGGCCGGCTGCTGGTGGTGGTGGAGGAGAACGCGGACTGCTACGCCGTCCTCGGCGAGCTGCACACCTGCTGGACACCGCTGCCGGGCGAGTTCAAGGACTTCGTGGCCGCCCCCAAGTTCAACCTGTACCAGTCGTTGCACACCGCGGTGGCGCTGGCGGGCGGCGCGGTGGTGGAGGTGCTGGTCCGCACCCGGCGGATGCACGAGGTCGCCGAGACCGGCGTGGTCGCCCTGGGCGACCCGCGGCAGCCGAGGGCCGGCGCCGACCAGGGCGGCGACGAGCTGGACCGCACCGACCCGGCCCGGCCCGGCTGGCTCAGCCGGCTGCTGGAGTGGCAGCAGGAGACGCCGGACCCGGACGCCTTCTGGTCCGCCCTCACCGCCGACCTCGCCGGCGACCGCGAGATCACCGTCGTCACCGAGACCGGCGAAACGCTTCAGCTGAGGGCCGGTGCCAGCTGCGTCGACGCCGCCTACCTGCTCGGCGAGGAGACCGGCCACCGATGTATCGGCGCCCGGGTCAACGGCCGGCTCACCGCGCTCTCGACCGTGCTCCAGGACGGCGACCTGGTCGCCATCCTGACCGAGCAGGGCGACCCGGCGGCCCGGCCGTCCGGCCCGGCGCCCGACTGGCTGGCGCACGCCCGGACCCCGGCCGCCCGGCTGGCCATCGAGCGGTGGCTGGCGGACCACCCGGCCCGCGTCCCGGTGGTCCGCACCGGCCCCTCGGCCGGTCAGCCCGTGCCGCCCGCGCACCGGGCCGCCGAGCGCGGTGCCGCCCCGGTGACGGTGGCCGGCCGGCCCGGGGCGCCGGTCAGGCTGGCCCGGTGCTGCACCCCGGTGCCGCCGGACGAGGTCAGCGGCTTCGCGATCCGCGGCGGCACGGTCGCCGTGCACCGCACCGGCTGCCCGGCCGGGGAGCGGATGCGGGCGGACGGGCGCGGCGTCCTGGAGATCCACTGGCAGCCCGGCGGCGCCCCGCCGTCCGGCTACCGGGCCACCCTGCGGGCCGAGGCGCTCAACCGGCCCCGGCTGCTGGCCGACCTCACCGCGGCGATCTCGGGCGAGGGCGTCGGGATCGTCTCGGCCGAGGTGGAGCCGCCGCAGGAGCTGCGGGTGCGGCACACCTACACCGTGGAGCTGCCCGACCCGGCGGTGCTGGCCGCGGTGATGCGGGCGATGCTGCGGGTCTCCGGGGTGTACGACGTCAGCCGGCCGCACGCCCCCGAGGGCGGCGCCGCCGCGCGCACGCCGGACGGCGAGGCGGATCCGGCCCCTGCCGCGGGCCCGGCGCCCACCGCGGGCCCGGCGCCGTCAGGGGAGGGCGCCGAGCCCGGGGCAGCGGCGGCGGCCGCGGGAAATGGGGATGACCCGCCCGCGCCGGGCGTGCGACCATCATGGGGAATTCACGGCCGGTCCGCGGCGTTCACCGGGCAATGGGAGAACCTGCCCGCACGGGTCCGCGGTCCCGAGGGGTAGCTCACACCTCGCCCGAGCGGTAGACGGGGCGGCAGCTGGGCAGACTCCGGGTGTGACCGTCGGGTACGGTCACGCAGACAGGCCTTCCGACCAGCAGCCAAAGGACAGAATGACCTCCACGTTCGACACCCGCGACCACGCCGACGCCCCGCGCCGCATCGACGGCCGGCGAGCGGACGCCCTCATGGACGAGGACCTCGCGGCCATCGACGAGGACCTCGGCCACCACTACGACGGCGACCAGTACGACCGCAGCGAGCGTGCCGCCCTGCGGCGCGTCGCCGGACTCTCCACCGAACTCCAGGACGTCACCGAGGTCGAGTACCGCCAGCTCCGTCTGGAGCGCGTGGTGCTCGTCGGCGTCTGGACCGACGGCACGGTCGAGGAGGCGGAGAACTCGCTCGCCGAGCTCGCCGCGCTCGCCGAGACCGCCGGCTCCGAGGTGCTGGACGGCGTCATCCAGCGCCGTGACAAGCCCGACGCGGCCACCTACATCGGCTCCGGCAAGGCCAAGGAGCTGCGCGACATCGTCGCGGCGACCGGTGCCGACACCGTGGTCTGCGACGGTGAGCTCACCCCGGGCCAGCTGATCCACCTGGAGGACGTGGTCAAGGTCAAGGTCGTCGACCGGACGGCCCTGATCCTCGACATCTTCGCCCAGCACGCCAAGTCCCGCGAGGGCAAGGCGCAGGTCTCGCTCGCGCAGATGCAGTACATGCTGCCGCGCCTGCGCGGCTGGGGTCAGTCGCTCTCCCGGCAGATGGGTGGTGGTGGCTCCGGCTCGTCCGGCGGCGGCATGGCCACCCGTGGCCCCGGTGAGACCAAGATCGAGACCGACCGGCGCCGGATCCGCGAGAAGATGGCGAAGCTCCGCAAGGAGATCGCCGACATGAAGAAGGGCCGCGACACCAAGCGCCAGGAGCGCAAGCGCCACCAGGTGCCGTCCGTGGCCATCGCCGGCTACACCAACGCCGGCAAGTCCTCCCTGCTCAACCGGCTCACCGGCGCGGGCGTGCTGGTGGAGAACGCGCTGTTCGCCACCCTCGACCCGACCGTGCGCCGGGCGCAGACCCCGAGCGGCCGGCTCTACACGCTGGCCGACACCGTCGGATTCGTCCGGCACCTGCCGCACCACCTGGTCGAGGCGTTCCGCTCGACCATGGAGGAGGTCGCCGACGCCGACCTGATCCTGCACGTGGTGGACGGCTCGCACCCCGAGCCGGAGACGCAGCTGGCGGCCGTCCGCGAGGTCATCGTCTCGGTCGACGCACAGAACGTGCCGGAGATCGTGGTGATCAACAAGGCCGACGCGGCCGACCCGCTCGTGCTGCAGCGGCTGCTGCGCCGCGAGCCGCACGCCATCGTGGTGTCGGCCCGCAGCGGCCAGGGCATGGACGAGCTGCTGAAGCTCATCGACGACGAGCTCCCGCGGCCCGCCGTCGAGGTGCAGGCGCTCGTGCCGTACACCCAGGGCGGCCTGGTCTCCCGGGTGCACGCCGAGGGCGAGCTGCTCTCCACCGAGCACACCGCCGAGGGCACCCTGGTGCACGCCAAGGTGCCGGCCGAGCTGGCCGCCGAGCTGGAGCACTTCGCGGTCGCGACCGCGTAGGGCCGGGCCGCACGCCCGGGCCATGTCGAACGCCGGCGGCCCCGGACCCCCGTACGAGGGGTCCGGGGCCGCCGGCGTTCGCGCGTCGTGGGCCGCCCGGCGCTACTTCGCGTTCTTGGAGAAGTAGTCGAAGGCCTGCTTGGCCTGCTCCTGGAGGGAGGGGCCGGCCATGTACTCGGACGGGTTGCGGTTGCCGATCGAGTTGACGCTGACCAGGTTCGGCTTGCCGTCCTTGGTGATGAACCAGCCGCCACCGCTGGAGCCGCCGGTCATCGTGCAGCCGATCACGTACATCGGCGGGCGGGTCTGGTCGAAGGAGAGCTTGGCCGGCCGGATGGTCGAGTCGCAGTGGTTGAGCTCCATGCCGTCGAACGGCCGCTCGGCGGGGTAGCCGTAGGAGAACGCCGAGGTGATCTGCTCGCGCGGGGCGTTGAACCAGATCGGGATGGAGCCGCCGACCGCCTCCTCCAGCGAGAGGCCGGAGCCGTTCTCGTTGCGGACCCGGATGATCCCGTAGTCGTACTGGGAGTTCGCGCCGACGCCGCTCTCCTTCACCCAGTTCGGCGAGACCAGCGCCTTGACCGCCGTCCACCGGCCGTAGGGGGAGACCTGCTGCTCGGTGTACCGCTTGCCCCGGCTGGCCTGGCCGTCCCGGTTGTAGCCGGGGACGAAGACGATGTTCTTCAGCCAGGTGCCGCCCTTGCCGTCGTGCAGGCAGTGCGCGGCGGTGTAGACGAGGTTGCTGCGGCCCGGGTTGGCCGGGTCGGAGACCACGGTGCCCGAGCACATCGAGTCGCCCTCGGGCGCGGTCATGAAGATCTTGCCGACCACGGCCGTCGCCGGGCTGTACGGGTGCGGCTGCGGCCTGGCCGGGATCGCGGCCGGCGGCTCGTCGCGCTGGACCGAGCTGCCGGCCGACTTGTGCGAGTACTCCGGGGTGGCCCGGCCCTTGGCGTCCTCCATCTTGGCGATCGACCAGAAGCCCTGGGCGACCTCGTTGACGAAGGCGTTGTCGCCGATGAACCGCGCCCAGTCGTCCAGCTTCCAGCCGGCGACGTCCTGAAGGCTGGTCGGAAGCGCGGGCTTGCCGCCCCCGGGCGCGGCTGCGGTGGTCGCGGCCGCCGTCCCCCCGGCGTCGGTGCTCTTCTCGTTGTCCGGCCCGCAGGCGGTCGCGGTGAGCGCGAGCGCGGCCAGCACGGCCGCCGCCGCCGGCGCGGCCCGGCGTCGGCCCCGCGGCCGGTCGTCCGGCGTCCCGGTGGCCAGTGCCCTGGTCGTCAGTGCCCTGATGGTCAGTCGCATGGTGATCGGTCCCCGTCGGTCGTTCGGTCGTTCGGACGCGGGCGGCGCTACTTCTGCTTCCGCGAGATGTACTCCAGCGCCTGCTTGGCGACCGTCTCCAGGTACGGGCCGCTCAGCGAGGTGTGGTCCTGCGTGCCGATGGAGGTGTTGCTGACCAGGGCGAGCTTGCCGTCGGGCATCGTGGCGAACCAGCCGCCGCCGCTGGAGCCCTGGGTCATGTTGCAGCCGATGGTGAGCATCGACGGCCGCTTCGGGTCGAAGGAGAGCCGGACCGGCTTGCCGCCGTCGCACTTGTACAGCTCCTGCCCGTCGAAGGGCTTGTAGAGCGGGTAGCCGACGGCCGAGACGGAGAGCTTGTCGCGCGGGGCGTCGAACCAGACCGGGACGGCCGAACCGACCGTCTCCTCCAGCGACTTGCCGGTGTCGTTCTGGTTCTGCACCCGCATGACCGCGAAGTCGTACTGGCTGGCCGAGTCACCGGTGCCGCCGCCCTCGACCGTCCACTGCGGCGAGGTCACCACGTCCTTGGCCCACCAGGTGCCCAGTGGCGCCAGCTCCGCGAGCGGGGCCTTCTTGCCGCCGCTGGAGGCACCGGAGTTGTTGTAGGCGGGGACGAAGACGAGGTCCTTGAAGAAGTTGCCGCCCTTGCCCTGGTGCACGCAGTGTCCGGCCGTCCAGACCAGGTTGCTCTTGCCGGGGTGCGCCGGGTCCGCGATCACGGTGGCCGAGCAGTTGCCCCGGCCGCCCTCGGCGCTGAAGAACACCTTCCCGGACGGCTGCTTGGTGTAGGGGCGGGCCATCGGGACGGCCTTGACCACCGGCGGCTCGGGGTCGGTGACCCCGGCGTCGCCGGCCGGCTTGGCGGTGGGCGGCGCCGGGTCGGCCGGCTTGGAGTCGCCCATCTTGTCCGGGTTCCAGAAGTCCTTGACGACCGGGTTGTTGAAGACGTGCTTGGAGGCCCAGTTGTCCCAGTCCTCGAACTTCCACTTCTTCAGGTCGTCCCAGCTCTTCGGCAGGCCCTCCAGCAGGCTGGTCGGAATGCCCGTCGGCAGGGTGAGGCCGCCGATCACGCCACCGCCGCCCGCGGCGGAGCCGGTGGCGCTCGCCGAGGCCGGCGGCGGCGCGGCGCTCGTGCCGCCGGCGTCCCCGGACGGACCGTCCGGGCCGCAGGCGCTCACGGCGAACAGCGTTCCGGCGGCGAGGGCCGCGGCCACGGCTGACCTGTGGATCGATGGCATGGTGTCGCTTCCCCCAGCTAGTCCTTGTTTCCCGGCCGTTCCGCTGCGGCGCCGGCCGGCCGCCTTGGAGTCTCCCACTGGCCACCAGGACGGCACCGGGCGGCCCCCGGGTTCCGGAACCGGCGGGAGGTCATCGATCTGTGACGAAGGTCGGGCCGTCTCGTTGCCGCGACAGGCAGGGGCGATCACCCCACGGGTGAACAATCACCGGTCTTCACCCGGACGAGTGAGTCGTTCTTGTGATCACCCGTCAGGGATAGGTAACCCTTACCTGACGCGACGGTGCGAGCGCCCGCCAACCCCTCCACCACCCGTGCGCGTCCGCACCCACGCGCCCCAAGGAGCAGCCTTGAGCACCGCCCTCACCGGAGCCCCGCCCGACGTTCCGGCGCGCCGTCCCGCCCCGGCCCGACCCGCCGCGGCCGCCGCCGTCGGCCCCGACCCGCTGCTGCACCCGGACCCGGCCGTCGCCGCCGAACAGGCCGGCCTGGAGGCCCTGTTGCGGTGCTGGGCCCGGGAGACCGGCGCCGTGCCCGGCCCGGACGGCCGGCTCCGGATCGCCGTTCTCGGCGGCGCGGCCCGGCTCTGCGCACCGGTCCGGTACTGGTCGCCGGCCGGCTGGCACCGCTTCGGCCCGGCCACCCTCTCGGCCGGCGAGGGCACCGCCGCCGCCCCGGTGGACGCCGTCACCGCCGCCGCCCTGATCGCCGCCGCGGCCGCCGACCGGCCCGACCCCGGCCAGGTCGCGGACCTCGCCGCGCGCGTTGCCGACTCGGTCGTCCGCACCGCCGACATCCTCGCCCACCACCGAACCGCCGCCGCCCCCGGCGGGCCGGAGGCCTCGCACTTCCTCGCCGCCGAGCAGTCGCTGCTGCTCGGCCACCCGCTCCACCCCACGCCCAAGAGCCGCGACGGCCTCGGCCCGGCCCAGAGCGCCGCGTACTCCCCGGAACTGCACGGCTCCTTCCAACTCCACTGGTACGCCGTCGACCGCGAACTGCTCGCCGCCGGCTCCGCACTGGCCGAGAGCGCCGACCGGATCACCGCGGAGCTGCTCGGCGGTCGCACGCCGCTGCCCGCCGGCACCGCCGCCCTGCCACTTCACCCCTGGCAGGCCCGCGAACTGGCGCTGCGTCCGGCCGTCGCCGATCTGCTGGCCGACGGCCTGCTGCACGACCTCGGCCCGGCGGGCGAGGCCTGGTACCCGACCTCCTCGGTGCGCACCGTCTACCGGCCCGGCACCCCCTGGATGCTGAAGCTCTCGCTCGGCCTGCGGATCACCAACTCCCGCCGGGAGAACCTCCGCAAGGAGCTGCACCGCGGCCTGGAGATGCACCTTCTGCTGGAGAGCGGCCTCGCCGACGAGTGGCGGGCCGCCCACCCCGGCTTCGACGTCGTACGCGACCCGGCCTGGATCGGCGTCGACCACCCCGCCCTCGGCGACCCCGGCGGGCTGGACACCGTGCTGCGCGCCCAGCCCTTCGCCCCCGCCGACCGCGCGCTCTGCGTCGCCGGACTGGTCGCCGAGCAGCCGCTCGGCACCGGCGAGACCGTCCCCTCCCGGCTCGGCGACACCCTGCACGCCCTCGCCGCCCGCAGCGGGCGCCCGCTGCGCACCGTGGCCGCCGAATGGTTCCTGCGCTACCTGGACGCCGTCGTGCTGCCCGTCCTCTGGCTCGACGGCCGCGCCGGCATCGCGCTGGAGGCCCACCAGCAGAACAGCCTCGTCCTGCTGGACGCCGACGGCTGGCCGACCGGCGGGCGCTACCGCGACAACCAGGGCTTCTACTACCGGCAGAGCGCCGCCGACCGGCTCACCGCCCGGCTGCCCGGCCTCGGCGCGCGCAGCGACACCTTCCTCGCCGACGAGGTGATCGACCACCACTTCGCCTACTACCTCGGCATCAACCACGTGCTCGGCCTGATCGGCGCCCTCGGCTCGCAGGGCCTGGCCGACGAGGCGGTGCTGCTGGCCGCGCTCCGCGGCTTCCTGACCGGCCCCCGGGCCGCGGCCACCGGCTCCGCGCTGCCCGGCCTCCTGCTGGACGCCGCCACACTGCCGTGCAAGGCCAACCTGCTGACCCGGATCAACGGCATGGACGAACTGGTCGGGCCGGTCGCCACCCAGTCCGTCTACGTCGACATCCCCAACCCGGTGGCCGGCGCGTGAGCGCTCCCACGACCCTGGCCGGCGAGGTCGCCGGCTGGGGCGCCATGCCCACCGGCGCCGGCGAGTTCCGGCTCCGCCCGGTCCGGCTCCCCGCCGACCTGGAGCTGCTCGCCGGCTGGATGAACGACCCCGAGACCGCCGCGTTCTGGGAGCTGGCCGGCCCGGCCGCCGCCACCGAGCGGCACGTCCGCGCCCAGCTCGACGGAGACGGCCGCAGCGCCCCCTGCCTCGGCCTGCTCGACGGCACCCCGATGAGCTACTGGGAGGTCTACCGCGCCGACCTCGACCCGCTCGCCGGGTACTACCCGGCCCGCCCCCAGGACACCGGGGTGCACCTGCTCCTCGGCCCCGCCGACCAGCGGGGCCGGGGCCTCGGCGCCACCCTGATCGGCGCACTGGCCGACCGCATCCTGCGTGAACGGCCGGGCTGCGAGCGCGTGGTGGCCGAGCCCGACGTCCGGAACCGGCGCTCCGTCCGGGCCTTCGAACGGGCCGGGTTCACCCCGGCCGCCGAACTCGACCTGCCCGGCAAGCGCGCCGCCCTGATGGTCCGCGACCGCGGCCGTGACCGCGGCCGTGTTCCGGGCCCCGCGACCGACCGACCTGACCGCCCGGACCGCCCCGACCGACCTGAACACCCCGGCCGCCCCGACCCGAACCGACCCGCCTAGGACACCGCCCACCCCATGGACACCCCAGCATCCCGGCCGGCGCCGTACGACCTGCTCGGCGTCGGCATCGGCCCCTTCAACCTCTCGCTCGCCGCGCTCGCCGACCCCGTCCCCGGCCTGCGCACCCTCTTCTGCGACCAGCGCCCGGAGTTCCGCTGGCACCCCGGCATGCTGGTCGACGGGGCCCGGATGCAGGTGCCGTTCCTCGCCGACCTGGTCTCCCTGGTCGACCCCGCCAACCGCTGGTCCTTCCTCAACTACCTGCGCGAGCAGGACCGGCTCTTCCCGTTCTACTTCGCCGAGCGCTTCCACCTGCCCCGACGGGAGTACGACCACTACTGCCGGTGGGCCGCCGAACGGCTCGCCAACTGCCGCTTCGGCACCGAGGTCACGGCCCTGCACTGGGCCGGCGACCGCTACCGCGTCGAACTGCGGGACACCGCCACGGGGCGGCGCGAGGAGGTGCACGCGCGCAACCTCGCACTCGGCGTCGGCACCCGGCCGGTCCTGCCCGAGGCCTTCGCCGCCCTCGCCGGCCACCCGCGCGCCTTCCACTCGGCCGACTACCTGGACCGCCGCGCAGACCTCGACGGTGCCCGCGACATCACCGTGGTCGGCAGCGGCCAGTCCGGTGCGGAGGTCTTCCTCGACCTGCTGCGCCGCCACGGCGACGACGGCGTCCGGCTGCGCTGGCTCACCCGGACCAGGGCGCTGGCGCCCATGGAGTACTCCAAGCTCGGGCTGGAGCACTTCACCCCCGACTACACCCGCTACTTCCACGGCCTGCCCGAACCCGTCAGGGACACCCTGGTCGACGCCCAGTGGCAGCTGCACAAGGCCGCCAGCGCCGAGACCCTGGCCGAGATCCACGACCACCTGTACGAGCGGACGATCGGCCGGCCGATCGACGCCGCACCGGTCGAGATCACCCCCGGCACGGCCGTCGCCGAGGCCCGGCCCGGGCCCTGCGGCGGCCTCGAACTGGACTGCCGGCACACCGACTCCGGCGCCCGGCACCTGCTGCGCACCGACGCGGTGGTCCTCGCCACGGGCTACCGCGCCGCCCGCCCGGCGGCCCTCGAACCGCTCGCCCACCTGATCGACTGGGACCGGTCCGGGCGCTACCGGGTCGACCTCGACCACCGGGTGGCCACCCGGCCCGAGCTCACCGGCGGGCTCTACGTCCAGAACGCCGAACTGCACACCCACGGCGTCGGCACGCCCGACCTGGGCCTCGGCGCCCACCGGGCCGCCGTCATCCTCAACGCCGTGACCGGCCGCACCCTCCACCGGCTGCCCACCCGCACCGCCTGGACCGGCTTCGCCCCACCGCGCACGGAGCCGCCGGCCGCACCCCACCCCGGGCGGCCGGCGGCGCCGTGCACCGAGCAGCGGGCCGAGCCGCAGACCCCACCGCGCGCCGCGGCCCCCACCACCCCCGAACCGGCCACGCCCCAACCCGTCCCTGCCGTCCCCCGCCCCCAGGAGTCGACCCGTGCCGCAACCGCCGGCCGCTGAACCGCCGCTCTACCTGCCCCCGCAGCTCACCCCCGGGAACTGGCAGCGGGCCGGGCGCACGCTCCTGGCCAAGATGCTCGGCGAGTTCGCCTACGAGGAGCTGATCACCCCCGAGCCCGGCACCGCCGAGGGCACCTACCTGCTCCGGCTGGACGGCGCCGAGTACCGGTTCCTCGCCCGCCGCGGCGCCTACGACAGCTGGCAGGTCGACGAGGACTCGGTCCGCTGCTCGGCGCCCGACGGCCTCGACCCGCTGCGCTTCCTCCCGTACGCCCGGCGCGCGCTCGGCCTGCGCGGCGACACCACCGGCCACCTGGTCCGCGAGCTCACCGCCACGCTGATCTCCGACGCCCACCAGCTCGCCACCGCCCTCACCGCCGCCGAGCTGGCCGACCTCGGCCACACCGAGCTGGAGGGCCGCCAGGGCGGCCACCCCTGGATCGTCCCCAACAAGGGCCGGCTCGGCTTCTCCGCCCTCGACACCGCCCGCTGGGCCCCCGAGGCACGCACCCCGCGGCCGCTGCCCTGGATCGCCGTCCACCGCCGGCTCGCCGAGTACCGCGGCGTCCCCGGCCTCGCCGATCCCGACCTGCTCTACGCCCGCGAGCTCGACGACCCCGACGCCCTCCGGGCCGTGCTCGGCCCGGACGCCGACGACTACCTGCTGCTGCCCGTCCACCCCTGGCAGTGGGACGAGACCGTCGTCCCGCTGTTCGCGCCGTGGATCGCCTCCGGCGAGATCGTCCCGCTGCCCTCCGACGGCGACCTGCGGCTGCCCCAGCAGTCCATCCGCTCGTTCTTCAACCGGAGCCGCCCGGACCGCTGCACGGTCAAGCTGCCGCTCGCCGTCCTCAACACCCTGGTCTGGCGCGGCCTCCCGACCGAGCGCACGCTGGCCGCGCCCGCCGTCACCGCCTGGATCCACGGCCTGCGCGACGCCGACCCGTTCCTGCGCGACGAGTGCCGGGTCGTCCTGCTCGGCGAGATCGCCTCCGTCACCGTCGACCACCCGCTCTACCGCGAGCTGCCCGAGGCGCCCTACCAGTACAAGGAGCTGCTGGGCGCGATCTGGCGCGAGCCGCTCGGCCCCGCCCTGGACCGCGGCGAGCGCGGCCGCACCCTCGCCGCCCTGCTGCAGACCGGCTCCGACGGCCGGGCCCTGGCCGCCGAGCTGATCGCCCGCTCCGGGCTCACCCCGGCGGCCTGGACCGCCCGGCTGTTTGCCGCCATGCTGCCGCCGCTGCTGCACTTCCTCTACCGCTACGGCCTGGTCTTCTCCCCGCACGGCGAGAACGCCATCGTGGTCTTCGACGCCGCCGACACCCCCGTCCGGCTGGCCGTCAAGGACTTCGTCGACGACGTCAACCTCAGCGACCAGGACCTGCCCGAACTGCGCGGCCTGCCCGCCGAGGTGGCCGAGGTGCTGCTGCGCGAGGACCCGCAGGGCCTCTGCCAGTTCCTCCACTCCGGCCTCTTCATCGGCGTCTACCGCTACCTCGCCCCGCTGCTGGAGGCCCAGACCGGCCTGCCCGAGGCGGAGTTCTGGGCCCTGCTGCGCGCCGAGATCCTCCGCCACCAGGAGCGCTTCCCCGAACTGAAGGAGCGGTTCGCGCTCTTCGACCTCTTCCGCCCGAGGATCGACCGGCTCTGCCTCAACCGCAACCGGCTGCTGCTCGACGGCTACGGCGACCGCCCGCACCGCCCGCACGCCGCCCGGCACGGCACCGTCCCCAACGCGCTGACCCCGGAGGGAACGGCCGCGCTGCCCGGACAACGGGACCGGATTGTCACCCCCGCCCCGTAGGGTGGGAGGGTCATGACGAACGACTCCGAATCCCAGCTCCCCGCCGACGCCGCCGAGGACGCCGCCGACGATTCGGCCGCCCACGACGCCGTCCCGCGGGCCCAGCTCCCCGAGCTGCTGCACGCCGCCGTCGCGGCCGTCGGCGGCGTCGAGCGCCCCGGCCAGGCCCGGATGGCCGAGGCCGTCGCCGACGCCGTCGACCACGGCGAGCACCTGCTGGTGCAGGCCGGCACCGGCACCGGCAAGTCCCTGGCCTACCTGGTGCCCGCCCTCGCCCACGGCGACCGCGTGGTGGTCGCCACCGCCACCCTGGCGCTCCAGCGCCAGCTGGTCGAGCGGGACCTGCCGCGCACGGTGGAGGCCCTGCACCCGGTGCTGCGCCGCCGCCCGCTCTTCGCGATGCTCAAGGGCCGCTCCAACTACCTCTGCCTGCACCGCGCCAACGAGGGCACCCCGAGCGACGAGGGCGAGGGCCTGTTCGACCCGGTCGAGGCGATGGGCGGGCCCACCGGCAAGCTCGGCCAGGAGGTGCTGCGGCTGCGCGAGTGGGCCGACGAGACCGAGACCGGCGACCGGGACGACATGACCCCGGGCGTCTCGGACAAGGCCTGGGCCCAGCTCTCGGTCACCTCCAAGGAGTGCCTGGGCGCGACCCGCTGCGCGTACGGGCAGGAGTGCTTCGCGGAGAAGGCGCGCGAGCGGGCCAAGCTGGCCGACGTCGTGGTCACCAACCACGCGATGCTGGCGATCGACGCCATCGAGGGCGCGCCGGTGCTGCCCGAGCACGGGCTGCTGATCGTCGACGAGGCCCACGAGCTGGTCAACCGGGTCACCGGCGCGGCCACCGCCGAGCTGACCGTCGGCGCGGTCAACCGGGCGGTCAAGCGGGCCGCCCGGCTGGCCAACGAGAAGGCCGTGGACGCCCTGCAGGCCGCCGCCGAGAACTACCACGGCCTGATGGAGACCGCCCAGCCCGGCCGGGTGGAGGAGCTGCCCGAGTACCTGGCGTACGCCGTCACCGCGATCCGGGACGCCAGCCGCCAGGTGATCACCTCGCTGGGCGAGACCAGGGACAAGGGCCTCAGCGACGAGGACGCGGTGCGCAAGCAGGCGATGGCCGCCGCCGAGACGCTGCACGAGACGGCGGACCGGCTGCTGGCCGACTCCGAGTACGACGTGGTCTGGATCGAGCGCAGCGACCGGTTCGGCATGGGCACCGCCTCGCTGCGGGTCGCCCCGCTGAGCGTCTCCGGACTGCTGCGGGAGGGCCTCTACAAGGAGCGCTCGGTGGTGCTCACCTCGGCCACCCTCAAGCTCGGCGGGGACTTCAACGGCGTGGCCGCCTCGGTCGGGCTGCCCTCCGACGCCCGGCTGCCGGACGTGCGTACCCCGGGGGACGAGCCGGACACGGGCGGATTCGGGGACGACCCGGTGCCGTTCTGGCGGGGCATCGACGTCGGCTCGCCGTTCAAGTACCCGAAGCAGGGCATCCTCTACGTCGCCAGGCACCTGGCCGACCCGGGCCGCGACCCGGAGCGCCCGGACATGCTGGACGAGCTGGCGGAGCTGATCGGCGCGGCCGGCGGGCGGACGCTCGGCCTGTTCTCCTCCATGCGCGGCGCCCAGGCGGCCGCGGAGGCGATGCGCGAGCGGCTGGACAACCGGATCCTGCTCCAGGGGGAGGACACCCTGGGCGAGCTGATCCGGGAGTTCGCCTCGGACGCCACCACCTGCCTGTTCGGCACGCTCTCGCTCTGGCAGGGCGTGGACGTGCCCGGCTCGGCCTGCCAGCTGGTGGTGATGGACCGGGTGCCGTTCCCGCGCCCGGACGACCCGCTGATGAGCGCCCGGCAGAAGGACGTCGAGCAGCGCGGCGGGAACGGCTTCATGGCCGTCGCGGCGACGCACGCGGCGCTGCTGATGGCGCAGGGCGCCGGCCGGCTGGTCCGGGCGGCGGACGACCGCGGTGTGGTCGCGGTGCTGGACCCGCGGGTGGAGACCAAGCGCTACGGGGGCTTCTTCCGGTCGTCGATGCCGGAGTTCTGGTACACCACCGACCGGAACCAGGTGCGGCGCTCGCTGGCGGCGATCGACGCCTCGGCGCCGCCGGTCCGGCCGGTGGTCCGGCGGGGCTGAGGGCGCGGCCCCGGGGCCGCGCCCGGCCGGGCAGGCCGACGCGGGGCCTGGGAGCGGTCGGCAGGCTCCCCGAGGAGGGGGCCGCTGCACGGCCCGGAAACGCCGGAGGGGCTCCCCGCAGTGTGCGGCGGAGCCCCTCTTTCCGGTGTGCGCCCCGGCGGGCCGCTCAGAGGCGGCGCAGGACCGCGACGACCTTGCCCAGGATGGTCGCGTTGTCGCCGTTGATCGGCTCGTACGCCGGGTTGTGCGGCATCAGCCAGATCCGGCCGTCCTCGCGCTTGAGGCGCTTCACGGTGGCCTCGCCGTCGATCATCGCGGCCACGATGTCGCCGTTCTCGGCGACCGGCTGGCGCCGGACGGTGACCCAGTCGCCGTCGCAGATGGCCGCCTCGATCATCGAGTCGCCGCGCACGGTGAGCGCGAACAGCTCGCCCTCGCCGACCAGTTGGCGCGGCAGCGGGAAGACGTCCTCGACCGTCTGCTCGGCCAGGATCGGCCCGCCTGCGGCGATCCGGCCGACCAGCGGCACGTACGAGGTGGACGGGCGACCGGCCGTTTCGGCGGTGTTGGGCCGGGCGACCTCGACGCCGCGGACCTCGTAGGCGCGCGGGCGGTGCGGGTCGCGCCGGAGGAAGCCCTTGCGCTCCAGGGCCATCAGCTGGTGGGCGACCGAGGAGGTGCTGGACAGGCCGACGGCCTGGCCGATCTCGCGCATGGACGGCGGGTAGCCGCGGCGCTGGACGGAGTCCCGGATGACCTCGATCACCCGGCGCTGCCGCTCGGTCAGCCCGGCCTCGTCGGTGCGGATGCCGGGGGGGCGCCCGGGCATCGAACGCGTCGGCACCTGATGGGCGTCGTCGAGCGCGGCGGCGTGCTCGATGGGCTGGTCGGGAACGCGGCTCGTGTGAGGAATGGCCGGGCCGGAGAGTCGGTGCTGTTCGCTACGGTCCATGCTGACGTCCACACTCTGCTGGTTCGTGGTGCGCTGGCCCACCTTGAGCTGGGAGTGTTCCTGCACCGGGATGGTGTTGCTTTCGATGGTGTTCACGGCGGCCCCTCTCGACGGCTGTCCTCTCCCTTTTCCAGCCCAACGGCACGTCCTATCGAAAGGTTGCGCCAAACACACGTTCGAGTGAATTATTCGGGAGTTGGCTGACTCGATCAAGGCTTTGTTGTACATCGATTAAATGTTCGATCCAGGATCGACTCCGGCAGTCTAATCCGCGCCGACACGCCAGGGGTGTCACTTCCCCCGAAGACCTACATGTAGTGGCTACAGTCCACATCGTGCCCAGTACTAGTGGTCACGTCGCATGATCAGCTTGCCGAGGACGGGTCGGCATCGCATAGACTCGACAAGTCCGCACGTTCCGCCAGGGAGGGATCCTCAGGTGCACTGCCCCTTCTGCCGGCACTCCGACAGCCGCGTCGTCGACAGCCGGACCACCGAGGACGGCAGTTGCATCCGCCGTCGCCGGCAGTGCCCGGACTGCGGCCGCCGCTTCACCACGGTGGAGACGGCCGCGCTGATGGTCATCAAGCGCAGCGGCGTCACCGAGCCGTTCTCCCGGGAGAAGGTCATCTCCGGAGTCCGGAAGGCCTGCCAGGGCCGCCCGGTCACCGAGGACGCCCTCGCCCAGCTCGGCCAGCGGGTCGAGGAGTGCGTGCGGGCCACCGGCAACGCCGAGCTCACCACCCACGACGTCGGGCTGGCCATACTCGGACCGCTGAAGGAACTCGACGTGGTCGCCTTCCTGCGGTTCGCCAGCGTGTACCAGGCGTACGACGGACTGGAAGACTTCGAGGCCGCCATCGCGGAACTCCGCCGCGAACGGCCCGCCCCCGCGGCGGACGGCACCTCCGTGCCCGTCCCCGCCGCCGCGCCCTAGCGGCCCGGCGAAGCACACGGCCCCCCGGGGCCGATCACCACAACCGGCCCCCTGGCGGGGCCGGCGACACACCGGCCCCCTACCGGGGTCGACGCGTGCCCGGAATCGGTGCACGGAACACCACAAACCGTGCGGAACCAGGCAGGTCCTCGCCTGTCCGCACACCGGAAGAGCGAACCAGCGGTGCCCGGACTTTTCGGGGCACTTTGGGCGTTTGCCCAGGAGGAGGAGCGAGAAGTGACAGACACCACGAGCGGTTCCGCACGCGGGTCGAAGTCCGACAAGACCGCGGCCAAGGGCGCCGGCAAGGCCCCCAAGGGCGGTCTGCGGATCGAGCGCATCTACACCACCCCTGGCGTCCACCCCTACGACGAGGTCCGCTGGGAGCGGCGCGACGTCGTGATGACCAACTGGCGCGACGGCTCGATCAACTTCGAGCAGCGCGGCGTCGAGTTCCCCGACTTCTGGTCGGTGAACGCGGTCAACATCGTCACGTCCAAGTACTTCCGCGGCGCCGTCGGCACCCCGCAGCGCGAGTGGAGCCTCAAGCAGATCATCGACCGCGTGGTGCTCACCTACCGCGCCGCCGGTGAGAAGAACGGCTACTTCGCCACCCCGGGCGACGCCGAGATCTTCGAGCACGAGCTGACCCACGCCCTCCTCCACCAGGTGTTCAGCTTCAACTCGCCGGTCTGGTTCAACGTCGGCACCAAGCAGCCCCAGCAGGTCAGCGCCTGCTTCATCCTGGCCGTCGACGACTCCATGGAGTCGATCCTCGACTGGTACAAGGAAGAGGGCATGATCTTCAAGGGCGGCTCCGGCGCCGGCCTCAACCTCTCCCGGATCCGCTCCTCCAAGGAGCTGCTCTCCTCCGGCGGCAACGCCTCCGGCCCGGTCTCCTTCATGCGCGGCGCCGACGCCTCCGCCGGCACCATCAAGTCCGGCGGCGCCACCCGCCGCGCGGCCAAGATGGTCGTCCTGGACGTCGACCACCCGGACGTCGAGGCCTTCATCGACACCAAGGTGAAGGAGGAGGAGAAGATCCGCGCCCTGCGCGACGCGGGCTTCGACATGGACCTCGGCGGGGACGACATCACCTCCGTCCAGTACCAGAACGCCAACAACTCCGTCCGCGTCAACGACGAATTCATGACCGCCGTCGAGAACGGCACCGAATTCGGCCTGCGCGCCCGGATGACCGGCGAGGTCATCGAGACCGTCGACGCGAAGAAGCTCTTCCGCAAGATGGCCGAGGCCGCCTGGGCCTGCGCCGACCCCGGCATCCAGTACGACTCCACCATCAACCACTGGCACACCTGCCCGGAGTCCGGCCGCATCAACGCGTCCAACCCCTGCTCCGAGTACATGCACCTGGACAACTCCAGCTGCAACCTCGCCTCGCTGAACCTGATGAAGTTCCTGCGCGACGACGACTCGTTCGACGCCGCCACCTTCGCCAAGGTCGTCGAGCTGGTCATCACCGCGATGGACATCTCCATCTGCTTCGCCGACTTCCCGACCGAGAAGATCGGCGAGACCACCCGCGCCTACCGCCAGCTGGGCATCGGCTACGCCAACCTCGGCGCCCTGCTGATGGCCACCGGCCACGCGTACGACAGCGAGGGCGGCCGCGCCCTGGCCGGCGCCATCACCTCGCTGATGACCGGCACCGCCTACCGCCGCGGCGCCGAACTCGCCGGCGTCGTCGGCCCGTACGACGGCTACGCCCGCAACGCCGCCCCGCACCAGCGGGTCATGAAGCAGCACGCCGACGCCTCGGTCGCCGCCGTCCCGGTCGACGACCTGGACGCCCCGGTCTGGGCCGTGGCGACCGACACCTGGCAGGACGTGCTCCGCATCGGTGCGGAGAACGGCTTCCGCAACGCCCAGGCCTCGGTGCTCGCCCCGACCGGCACCATCGGCCTGATGATGGACTGCGACACCACCGGCGTCGAGCCCGACCTGGCCCTGGTCAAGTTCAAGAAGCTCGTCGGCGGCGGCTCGATGCAGATCGTCAACGGCACCGTCCCGCGCGCCCTCAAGCGCCTCGGCTACCAGGACGAGCAGATCGAGGCGGTCGTCGCCCACATCGCCGAGCACGGCAACGTGGTCGACGCGCCCGGCCTGAAGGCCGAGCACTACGAGGTCTTCGACTGCGCGATGGGCGAGCGCACCATCTCGCCGATGGGCCACGTCCGGATGATGTCCGCGATCCAGCCGTGGATCTCGGGCGCCATCTCGAAGACGGTGAACATGCCGGAGAGCGCCACCGTCGAAGAGGTCGAGGAGATCTACTTCGAGGCGTGGAAGCTCGGGGTCAAGGCGCTCGCCATCTATCGCGACAACTGCAAGGTCGGCCAGCCGCTCTCGGCGAAGACCAAGACCCCCGCGGCCGACGAGGCCAAGACCGAGGCCGCCCCGGCCGCGGTCGAGAAGGTCGTCGAGTACCGCCCGGTCCGCAAGCGCCTGCCCAAGGGCCGCCCGGGCATCACCACCTCCTTCACGGTCGGTGGCGCCGAGGGCTACATGACCGCCAACTCCTACCCGGACGACGGCCTGGGCGAGGTCTTCCTGAAGATGTCCAAGCAGGGTTCGACCCTCGCGGGCATGATGGACGCCTTCTCGATCGCCGTCTCGGTCGGCCTCCAGTACGGCGTGCCGCTGGAGACCTACGTCTCGAAGTTCACCAACATGCGCTTCGAGCCGGCCGGTCTGACCGACGACCCGGACGTGCGGATGGCGCAGTCGATCGTCGACTACATCTTCCGCCGCCTGGCGCTGGACTTCCTGCCGTTCGAGACCCGCTCGGCGCTCGGCATCCACTCCGTCGAGGAGCGCCAGCGCCACCTGGAGACCGGCTCCTACGAGCCGCTGGAGGCCGAGGAGCTCGACACCGAGACCCTGGCCCAGTCCGCCCCGGTGACCAAGCCGGCCGCTCCGGCGGCCCCGGCGGTCGAGGCCCCCAAGGCCGCCCCGGCGCAGGCCCACAACTCCACGGAGCTGCTGGAGATCCAGCTCGGCCTCAACGCCGACGCGCCGCTCTGCTTCTCCTGCGGCACCAAGATGCGCCGCGCCGGCAGCTGCTACCTCTGCGAGGGCTGCGGCTCCACCAGCGGCTGCAGCTGACCTGACACCGCACGCGGGGGCACCGGGTACCCACCCGGTGCCCCCGCGCACGTCTCTCCGGAGACGGGGGCGGGGCTCCGAGGCGGGGCGAGGACCGGGTGTCCTCGCCCCGCCTCTTTCGTGCGTTCCGTGTCAACCGGGGTTGACACTCTTCGGGTGTCAACCTATGTTGACAGCATGAGCGAGAACGGTGAGCTTGCGGCTGCCGCGGGCAGTCGGGATCCGGCGGTCGGGCTGCGTGCGGTCCGGGCGTTGCGGGATCTGGCGGACCGGCTGGAGGGGCTGCAGGTCGGGAACGCGCGCGACCAGGGGTGGTCCTGGCAGGACATCGCGGTCTGTCTCGGGGTGAGCAGGCAGGCGGTGCACAAGAAGTACGCCCGGCGCGGTGCCGGGGGATCCGGTGGGGACAAGGACGGAGGCTGAGCGATGTTCGAGCGGTTCACCGAGGGTGCGCGGCGTGCGGTGGTGCAGGCGCGGGAGGAGGCGGCGGGGCTCGGGCACGGGCACATCGGGACGGAGCACCTGTTGCTGGCGGTCCTCGCCCAGCCGGAGGACCCGGCGGCCGCGGTGCTGGTCGAGGCCGGGCTGGACCACGCGACCGCCCGGCAGGCCGTGCGGCGGCTGCTGGGGGAGGGCGGCGACGCGCAGGCGCTCGCCTCGATCGGGGTGGACCTGGACGCCGTCCGGGACGCGGTGGAGTCGGTGTTCGGGGCGGGGGCGCTGGACGCGCCGGCCGAGGAGCCGGAGTCGCGGCGGCGGGGCTGGTTCCGCTCCGACGCCAAGGGCGGGCGGGTGCCGTTCACGGCCCGGGCGAGGAAGGTGCTGGAGCTCTCGCTGCGGGAGTCGCTGCGGCTGAAGTCGGGTCACATCGCGGTCGGGCACCTGCTGCTCGGTGTGATCCGGGAGGGTGAGGGTCTCGGTGCGAAGGTCATCGCCGACCACGGGCTGGACTCCGCGGCGCTGCGGCGGGCGATCGAGGCGAAGACCGGCTGAACCCCGTGGGGGAGTGGAGGCGGTCGTGTGTGCGGAGCGTGTCTGAACGAGACTGAGCGTCAACTCTCCAGTTGAGGCAAACAGCTGAATGGATATGATCGGCCGAAAGTGTGAACCGATCAGCCCGCCCGGAGACGTTTCACCACGTCGGCCGGGCGGTGGCGCGTTCGCCCGCCCCCGCTGTCGGTGTCCGTCCGTGGACGCCGCTGTTGCCGAGGACCGCACCGATGAGAGAACGCACCAGCCCCGCCGCCCCGTCGTGGCGACGGATCGCCCCGCGGACCGCGGCCCTGACGGCGGCGGCCTGTCTGCTGGCGGCGATCGCCGGACCGGTGGCGGTCGTCCGGGCGGTCGACGCCCACCAGCCGCTGACCGCCGTCGCGGTCTGTGCCGTCACCGCGCTCTGGCTCATCGCGGTCTGGACGGCGGCCACCGCCACTGAGCGCGCCCGCCGGCTGGACAGCGAGCTCGGCATGGGCGAGGAAGATGCGATGACCGCACTGGTCGTGGCCGGCGCCGCGAAGCAGGCGGAGGCGGCCGCGAAGGCGCGGGCCGCAGCCGCGGAGGCCGAGCGCGACGCCGCCCGGGCCGTGGCTGTCCGCGCCGAGGCGGACGCCGCGGACGCCCGGGCCGAGCTGGCCGGGGCGCGGGCCGAGGCCGAGACCGAGCGGGCCGAGCGCGTCCAGCTCGACCGGCTGGCCGAGGACGTCCTGCCCGAGGTGGTGAAGCGGCTGCGTGACGGCGCGTCCGTCGACAGTGCGCTTGCCGCGCACCGCAAGCACCCCCAGTACGCGCTGCTGCGCGCCGTCGCCGAGGAGATCGGCCGTGGCGAGCGGCTGCGGGCCGCGGCCCTCGCGGTCTGCGCGACGGCCGCCGGGCGGGTCCAGGCGCTGGCCACGAGCATGCACGCGGAACTGCGCGAGATGCAGCACCGGCACGACGAGGAGGTGCTCGGCGATCTGCTGCGGCTGGACCACTCCACCGCGCAGGCCGGCCGGATGGCCGACAGCATCGCGGTGCTCACCGGTGCCCGCTCCGGCCGCCGCTGGGCCAAGCCGATCGCCGTGGAGTCGGTGCTGCGCGGTGCGCTCGGCCGGATCGGCGCGTACCAGCGGGTCCGGCTGCACAACGCCAGCACGGCCGCGGTGGCCGGGTACGCCGCCGAGGGCGTCATGCACGCGCTTGCCGAGCTCCTCGACAACGCCACCAACTTCTCCGCCCCGCCGGCCGAGGTGCACGTCTACGTCGAAGAGGTGCCGGCCGGTCTGGCGATCGCCGTCGAGGACAGCGGCCTCGGCCTGGGCGAGAGCTGGCTGCGCCGGGCCGAACGGGCCGTCTCCGCCGAGCCGCTGGACCTCACCACGCTCTCCGCGGGGACGCGGCTCGGCCTTGCGGTGGTCGGCTCGCTGGCCCGCAAGCACGGGCTTCAGGTCTCCTTCCGGCCGTCGGCGCGCGGCGGCACCGGGGTGGTGATGCTGATCCCGCAGCAGCTGGTGACGCACCCCGCGCCGGAGCCCGCTCCGGCGCCCGTGCCGGCCCGTGCTGCCGTCGAGGCCGCCGCACGCCCGGCGCTCGGACCCGCACCCGCTCCCGCCCTGGCTCCCGCTCGCCCCGTGACCCCGGCCGTCCCCGTGGCCCCGGCCGTCCCCGTGACCCCGGCCGCCCCCGTCGCCCCGATGGCCCCGGCCGCCCCCGCGGCCGCCGCCCCGGCGCCCGTCCGGGTCACCGACAGCGGCCTGCCGCAGCGTCGCCGCGGCCAGACGCTGGCCGCCACCACCCCGGCCGCGGCCCCCGCCGCCAAGCCGGCGCGCAGCGACAGTGCGACCGCCGCGGCAGCCCGTTTCGGCGCCTTCCGGCGTGCCGCCCAGCAGGCCAGGACCGGCGCCACCCCGGCCGGGGACGGGCCGCCGGCCGAGGCCGCCACCCCGGTGCCCGCGCCGGCCGCCACCGATGCCTCCCCTGCCACCACCACACCCCCCACCACCCCCGACGCCTCCCCCGTCACCGAGTGAAGGACTCCTGATGAGCAGCGCCACCGATCGTGACCTCGACTGGCTGTTGGAAAACCTCCTGACGGCCACCCCCGGCACCCGGCACGCCCTGGTGCTCTCCGCCGACGGCCTGAAGCTCTGCCACACCTCCGGCCTCGGCGCCGACCAGGCGGACCAGCTGGCCGCGATCGCCTCCGGGATGCAGAGCCTGGCGCACGGCGCCTCGATCGAGTTCGGTGACGGCACCGGCGGCGTGCGGCAGTCGATGACCGAGTTCCACGGCGGCATCCTCTGCATCGTGGCGGCCGGCGAGGGCGCGCACCTCGCCGTGGTCACCGACGACGACGCGGACGTCGGCGTGGTCGGCCACAACATGCACGGGCTGATCGAGCAGATCGGTGTCCACCTGAGCGCCCCGGCCCGGGACGCCGTGGCCGACGGCGACGGTGCGACGGCCGGTGGGGGCGACGGCGCGGTGGCCCGCGAGGACGCGCGGGCATGACCGGCCGGCCGGTCATGCCGGGCCGTGACGACGACCCGGACCGCCTCTACACCATCACCCGCGGCCGGAGCCGGTCCCCGGAGAACGCCTTCGACCTGGTCACCCTGATCGTCTCGGAGCGGGAGCCGGCCCCGGGCATGCAGTCGGAGCACGTCCGCATCCTGCAGATGTGCGAGGCGCCGACCGCCGTCGTGGAGGTCGCCGCCGAGCTGGCGCTGCCGGTCTCGGTGGTGAAGATCCTGCTCGGCGACCTGCTGGAGAGCGGGGCGGTCACCGCCCGCCACCCCCGGTTCGCGCCCAACAAGGCCCGGCTGCCCGACCTCGACACGCTGAAGCAGGTGCTGCATGGACTCCAACGGCTCTGAGCTGCCGGACACCCGTCCGACCGGGCGGACCCCGCTGCGCGGCACCGCCGACAACGCGCTGAAGATCGTCGTGGTCGGCGGCTTCGGCGTGGGGAAGACCACCCTGGTCGGCGCGGTCAGCGAGATCCGTCCGCTGAACACCGAGGAGACCATGACCAAGGCGGGCGAGGGGATCGACGACCCCTCGGGCGCCTGGGGCAAGCGCTCCACCACGGTCGCGTTCGACTTCGGCCGGATCACACTCTCCGAGCGCCAGGTGCTCTACCTGTTCGGCGCGCCGGGGCAGGAGCGGTTCTGGTTCCTCTGGGACCGGCTGTTCAGCGGCGCGCTCGGCGCGGTCGTCCTGGTCGACACCCGGCGGCTGGAGGAGTCCTGGTACGCCATCGACCGGCTGGAGCACCACGGCACGCCGTTCATCGTCGCCCGGAACAACTTCGGTGAGCCGACCCACACCCTGGAGCAGGTCCGGGAGGCGCTCGACCTGCCGGCCGAGGTCCCGCTGGTGGACTGCGACGCGCGGGACCGCGGGTCGAGCAAGCAGGTGCTGATCGAGCTGGTCCGCCACCTGGCCGCCCGGGTCGAGGCCGCCGCGCAGGCCGGGACGGCTGCGGAGTCCGGCACGGCCGCGCAGTTCGAGGCCGCCGCGCAGGCCGCGGCCCCGGCCGCCCTGCTCACCGCCGAAGGCACCACCGACCCGTCCCCGTACGAGGAGAGCACCCCGTGACCGAGCCCGCCGTCACCCCGCCGCCGGGCTGCCCGGCGCACGCCGGCGCCACCCCGCTGTACGGGCCGCGCTTCCAGACCGACCCGGCCCAGCTCTACCGCGAGCTGCGGGCCGCCCACGGCCCGGTCGCCCCGGTCGAGCTGGCCGGCGGCGTGCCGGCCTGGCTGGTGATCGGCTACCGCGAGCTGCAGCTGGTGACCGGCCAGCCGCAGCTGTTCGGCCGTGACTCCACCCGCTGGAACGCCTGGGAGTCGATCCCCGAGGACTGGCCGCTGCGGCCGATGATGACCCCGGTGCCGTCGATCCTCTACGCCGAGGGCGAGGAGCACGTCCGCCGCTCCCGGGCGGTCACCGACGCGCTCGCCGACGTCGACCCGTACGAGCTGCGCAAGCACGCCGAGGAGATCGCCGACCGGCTGATCGACGAGTTCGCGGGGCGCGGCGAGGCCGACCTGGTGGCCGAGTACGCGCACCGGATGCCGCTGCTGGTGCTCTGCCGGCTGCTCGGGCTGAGCGAGGAGCAGGCACCGGTCCTGATCGACGGTCTGCTGGCGATGCTGGACGGCGGGCCGGACGCGCCCGCCGGCGCGCAGCGGCTGCTGGGAGTGATGCTCGACCTGGTGCGGGAGAAGGCCGAGCACCCGACCGAGGACATCGCCTCGCGGATGCTGGCGCACCCGGCGGGCCTGGACCACGAGGAGGTCATGCGCGACCTTCGGGTGCTGCTGATCGCCGGCCACCAGCCCACCTCGTACTGGATCTCGAACGCGATGCGGCTGATGCTCACCGACGAGCGGTTCGCCGCCTCGCTCTCCGGCGGCCGGCGCAGCATCAGCCAGGCGCTGAACGAGGCGCTCTGGGAGGACACCCCGACGCAGATCTTCGCCGGCCGGTGGGCGACCCGGGACACCCAGCTGGCCGGTCAGCGGATCGCGGCCGGCGACATGGTGCTGCTGGGTTTCGCCGGGGCAAACGCGGACCCGTCGGTGCGGCAGCCGGACGGGCGCCCGGCCGAGGGCAACCGGGCGCACATGAGCTACTCGTACGGCGAGCACGGCTGTCCGTTCCCGGCGCAGGAGGCGGCCGAGGTGATCGCCACCACCGCGATCGAGGTGCTGCTGGACCGGCTGCCGGACCTGCGGCTGGCGGTGGCCGAGCACGCGCTGGTGTGGCGGCCGTCGGCGTGGGTGCGCGGGCTGGTGGCGCTGCCGGTGTCCTTCACGCCGGGTTACCAGGGCTGATCCGGTCCGGGGCGGTCGCCGCGGCGGCGCCGCCGTCCGCGTCCGGGCATGACTGTTCAAGATCGAGGAACCCAAGGAGAGTTGTGCCGATGACCGCGCCGATAGCCCTCGACCCGCTGGCCCGAGACAACGCCGCCGAGGGTGCGCTGCTGCGCGCCGCCGGTCCGGCGGTGGCGGTGGAGCTGCCCGGCGGCGTCGCCGCCTGGGCGGTGACGCAGCACGGGGCCGCCCGCGACCTGCTGACGGACGCCCGGCTGGTGAAGGACGCCGCGCACTGGGCGGCCTACCAGCGCGGCGAGGTGCCGAAGACCTGGCCGCTGATCGGCCTGGCGGTGCCCGGGCCGAGCATGGTGACCACCGACGGCGCCGAGCACCGCCGGCTGCGGGCCCTGGTGGCGCAGGCGTTCACGCCGCGCCGGGTGGAGCTGATGCGTCCGCGCGTCGAGGAGATCACCCACGGCCTGCTGGACGCGCTGGCGGCGGGGGAGCGGGTGGTGGACCTCAAGTCGGTCTTCGCCTTCCCGCTGCCGATGACGGTGATCTGCTCGCTGCTGGGGGTGCCGGAGTCCGACCACGGCCACCTGCGCGACCTCTACGAGAGGTTCTTCGGGATCCGCCCGAATCCGGAGGGCATCCAGGCGACCATCGCCGGGCTGAACGCCTTCGTCAACGACCTGGTGGCGCAGCGCCGTTCGGTGCCGGGCGACGATCTGGCGAGCGTGCTGCTGGCGGCGGACACCGAGGGCGGGGCGCTGAGTGACGCGGAGGCGGCGGCCACCCTGCGGGTGATCATCGCGGCGGGCCACGAGACCACGGTCAACCTGATCGGCAACGCCGTCCGGGCGCTGCTGGCCCACCCGGACCAGCTGGAGCTGGTCCGGTCGGGGAAGGTCGGCTGGGACGCGGTGGTCGAGGAGTCGCTCCGCTGGACGCCGCCGACCAGCAACTTCCTGTTCCGGTTCACCACCGAGGACGTCGCGGTCGGCGAGACGGTCATCCCCGCGGGCGAGCCGGTGCTGATCTCCTACAACGCGATCGGGCGGGACCCCGCCCAGCACGGCGTGACGGCCGAGCTGTTCGACATCACCCGGGACCCGATCCGGCACCTGTCGTTCGGCCACGGCCCGCACGTCTGCCCGGGGTCGCCGCTGGCCCGGCTGGAGGCGGGGGTCGCGCTGCCCGCGCTGTTCGAGCGGTTCCCCGAGCTGCAGCTGGCGGTGCCGGACGAGGAGCTGCGGCCGAGCCCGTCGCTGGTGGTCAACTCGCTGCGGGAGCTGCCGGTCCGGCTGTACTGACCGGCCGCGCCGCCACGTGCTCGCCGGCGGCGCGCCCCCGGCGGGCGCTGTGCCCGGGCCCGCGCCTGCGCCCGGACCCGGTGCCCGGTCCTGGTTCCGGTCCCGTGCCTGCGCCCCACCGGCCCCGTCCGCTCCCGCTCCCGGACGGGGCCGGTGGCGTTCCACGCCGGCGAACGGGGTCACGACTGTGGCACATGCCGACGAAGGTCGAACGCGGACCTTGGCGCGGGGTGCCGGCTGCGTTAACGTCGTCAAATCGGCCCGTCGCCGCGTTCATGTCGATCTCCGGTACAGCGCAATGTCGTTCTGTCGTACTGCCGGCGTTCGCGCCCTGGCGAGGAGGACCGCATTGACCCCGACTCCGACCGTGCCGTCCACCCGTTCCCGCCGTTCGGCAGCCGTGCCCGCCCTGCTGGCGGCACTGGCGCTGACCGCGGCCTGCTCAAACAGTTCGGACTCCGGCGGCTCGGGCGGTGGTGACGGCGGGGGCAGGGCCCTGACCGGCGACTGCGCCAAGTTCCAGCCGTACGCCGGGCATTCGGGCACCACGGTGACCGTCTTCGCCTCGATCCTCAGTCCCGAGTCGGACAACCTGGAGAAGTCCTGGTCCGAGTTCAGCTCGTGCACCGGCATCAGGATCAGCTACGAGGGCTCCAACGACTTCGAGTCCCAGCTGCCGGTCCGGGTCACCGGCGGCAACGCCCCGGACTTCGCGATCATCCCGCAGCCCGGTCTGCTGGCGCAGATGGTGAAGAGCGGCAAGGTGGTGAAGCCGCCCGCGCAGACGGTGGCCAACCAGGACAAGTGGAGCCCGGTCTGGAAGACCTACGGCTCGGTGAACGGCACCTTCTACGCGGCGCCGATGAGCGCCAACATGAAGTCGCTGGTCTGGTACTCGCCGAAGGCGTTCAAGCAGGCCGGCTACGAAGTCCCGAAGAGCTGGGCCGCCCTGATGGAGCTCAGCGACCGGATCGCCAAGGCGGGCGGCGGCAGGCCGTGGTGCGGCGGCATCGCCTCCGGGACGGCCACCGGCTGGCCGGCCACCGACTGGCTGGAGGAGGTGGTGCTGGGCTCGTACGGCGGCGAGGTGTACGACCAGTGGGTGAGCCACAAGGTGAAGTTCTCGGACGAGAAGATCACCACGGCGATGAAGACGGTCGCGGGCTGGATGCAGAACCCCGCCTGGGTCAACGGCGGTTACGGTGACGTGAAGTCGATCGCCACCACGACCTTCCAGGACGCGGGCGCGCCGATCCTCACCGGCAAGTGCTTCATGCTCCAGCAGGCGTCCTTCTACAAGGCGCAGTGGCCCAAGGACACCAAGGTCGGCCCGGACGGCGACATCTTCGCCTTCCAGCTGCCGGCGGTGAACCCGGGCGTGCCCAACCCGGTCGAGGGCGGCGGCGAGTTCCTGACGGCGTTCGCGAGCCGGCCCGAGGTGCAGGCGGTGCAGAACTACCTGTCCAGCCCGGAGTGGGCGAGCAGCCGGGTGAAGACCGCCACCGGCTGGGTCTCGGCCAACCAGGGCGTCGACAAGAGCCTCTACACCGACGCGATCGACCGGCTCTCCGCCGACGCGCTCACCGACCCGGCGGCGACCTTCCGCTTCGACGGCTCGGACCTGATGCCGGCGGCGGTCGGCGCGGGGCAGGAGTGGAAGTCGCTGACGGCGTGGTTCGCCGAGGGCCAGTCGATCCAGAAGACGGCCGCCGACATCGACGCCGCCTGGCCGCAGTAGCGGCGGCGCGGCCGCGGCTCGCCACGGTCGCGAGGCTCGCCGACGAGGTTCGCCGGCTTCGCGAGGCTCGCCGACGAGGTTCGCCAGGGACCACCTGCCGAGGGCGGTGCGGGACCACCCACCCGCACCGCCCGCCCCCCTTTCCCCCGGACGGGAGGACGCACCGCCATGTCCCTATCCGGCACCGCACTCGCCGCAGCCGGCACCGCCGCGCTCGGCGCGCCGGCCCCCTTCGGCTCCGCCACGCCCTTGGGTGACGCCATGCCCGTCGGCGCCGCCACGCCCTTCGGCGACGTCACCGCCCTCGCCGGCAGCGCACCGGGCTTCGGCGGCACCGCCCTGGCCGCCGGGGCCTGGGGCGACGCGGCCGTGAAGTTCGGCAACACCGTCGGCGCCGTCGCCGGGTTCCTCGGCATCCTGCTGCTGGTCTTCCTGGTCGCCGGCCGCGCCTCCGGACGGCTCGCCCGCCCGCTCTCCGTCGCCGTCTTCCTCGGCCCGGCGGTGGTGCTGCTGCTGGTCGGCCTGGTCGTGCCGCTGGTGCGCACCGTCTACCTGAGCCTGCAGAACGACGACAGCACCGGCTTCGTCGGCGGCGAGAACTTCGGCTGGGCGTTCACCACCGACTCGGTGCAGAAGGTCCTGGTCACCACCCTGCTCTGGCTGGTGGTCGCCCCGCTGGCCGCGACCGGCCTCGGCCTGGTGCTGGCGCTGCTGGTGGACCGGATGCGCGGCCAGGCGGTCTACAAGTCGCTGATCTTCATGCCGATGGCGATCTCGCTGGTCGGCGCCTCGATCATCTTCAAGTTCGTCTACGAGTCCCGGGACGCCTCCCAGCAGCAGATCGGCCTGCTCAGCCAGCTGGCGATCTCCCTGGGCTGGGAGCACCCGCCGAACTGGATGCTCTCCCAGCCGCTCAACACCTTCCTGCTGATGGCGGTGATGGTCTGGGTGCAAACCGGCTTCGCGATGGTCGTCCTCTCGGCGGCGATCAAGGCGATCCCGGACGAGGTCACCGAGGCGGCCCGGCTGGACGGCGCGGGCGGGGTGCGGCTGTTCTGGTACGTCACCGTGCCGATGATCCGCACCACGGTGGTCGTGGTGCTCACCACCGTCATGATCACCACCCTCAAGGCCTTCGACATCGTCCGCACCATGACCGGCGGCAACTTCGGCACCCAGGTGCTGGCCAACGAGATGTACTCGCAGTCCTTCGTGCAGTTCAACACCGGCCGGGGCAGCGCGCTCGCGGTGATCCTCTTCCTCGGGGTGCTGCCCCTGGTGGCCTACAACATCGTCCAGTTGCGGAAGGAGCGCGGGGTCCGATGAGCGTGCACCGCCCGACGGGCGTCCGGACCGGGCGCAGCCCGGTCCGGAAGACCTTCAGCAGCCCGCTCGCCTCGGTCTTCGTGATCGCGGTGACCGTCCTGTGGACCGTCCCCACCCTCGGCCTGCTGGCCACCTCGCTGCGCCCCAAGCAGGACGTGACGGCCGACGGGTGGTGGAACGTCCTCCTCCACCCGGACCTCGGCCTCTCCAACTACCACACCGTGCTCTTCGAGGGCGGCTCCGGCGTCTCCACCGGGCTGATGCCGTTCCTGGTGAACTCGCTGGCGATCAGCATCCCGGCCACCCTCTTCCCGCTGGTGCTGGCGGCGATGGCCTCGTACGGGCTGGCCTGGGTGCGGTTCCGGGGCAGTGACACGGTCTTCTTCGTGGTCTTCGCCCTCCAGGTGGTGCCGATCCAGATGGCGCTGATCCCGCTGCTGCAGCTGTTCTCCGGCGGTGCCCACCTGGGCCCGCTGACGCTGGTCCCGGCCGTGGACCTCAAGGGCACCTACGCACCGGTCTGGCTGGCGCACACCATGTTCGCGCTGCCGTTGGCGATCTTCCTGCTGCACAACTTCATCGCCCAGCTGCCGCGCGACCTGATGGAGGCGGCGGTGGTGGACGGCGCATCGCACTTCAAGATCTTCCGGTCGATCGTGCTGCCGCTCTGCACCCCGGCGCTGGCCTCGTTCGCCATCTTCCAGTTCCTCTGGGTCTGGAACGACCTGCTGGTGGCGCTCACCTTCGCCGGCGGCACCCCCGAGGTGGCGCCGATGACGGTCCGGCTGGCGCAGCTCTCCGGCTCCTTCGGCGGACGCTGGGAGCTGCTGACGGCGGGGGCGTTCCTCTCGATCATCGCCCCGCTGGCGGTCTTCTTCGGCCTGCAGCGGTACTTCGTCCGCGGTCTGCTGGCCGGATCCGTCAAGGGGTAGGGCGGACCGGCGGGGGCATTGTGGCGGTTCCGTGGACAGGGCCGACGCGCAACCGGTACACCGTTAAAGGCAGTTGCCGAAGCGCAAGGGGGCGGTCATGGCAGGTGCAGGCGTACGCTCGGGCAGCCGGTGGCGGAGGAGAATCGGGGCGCTGCTGGCGGCCCTCGGCACGGCGGCGGCGCTGACCGCCGGCCCCGGGGCCGCGACGGCGGCGGCCGCCACGGCCACCCTGGGCAACACGGCGGTCGGTCCGTCCACCGACACCGCGGACTCCAACTACCTGAACGCCTCCCGGTACGTGACCGGCGCGGCGGGCGGCACGGTCAGCAGCGTCAGCGTCTACGTCGGCGCGGTGGACGCGGCGCCGAACAACCAGTTCCAGGTGGCGGTCTACCGGGACAACGCGGGCAGCACGGGCGCCCTGCTGGCCTCCAGCGCCGCCGCGACGCTCACCGCCGACAGCTGGAACACGGTGCCGCTGACGGCCGCGCTGAGCGCCAACACCGCGTACTGGCTGGCCTACAACAGCAACGGCGGGAGCGCCGCCGTCAACAACCTGAGGTACAGCCCCGGCGGCACCAGCGTGTACGGCAACGGCGGCCGGGCGTTCGGCAGTTGGCCCGCCGACTTCGGCGCGGCCACGTCCGGCGGCCTCAGCTTCTCGATCTACGCGACGTACACCGCGGACGAGACCCCGCCGCCCCCGCCGCCGGGCTCCGGCCCGGGCGGCGAGGGGCCGATCCTGCTGGTCACCAGCCAGGCCAACCCGTACACCCGCTACCTCGGGGAGATCCTGAAGGCGGAGGGCCTCAACTACTACCGCACGGTGGACCTCTCGGCGGTGACCGGCTCGCTGCTCGCCTCCGCCGACGTGGTGCTGCTCGGCGAGACGCCGCTGACCGCCGCGCAGGCCTCGATGTTCACCACCTGGACCAACGGCGGGGGCCGGCTCGTGGCGATGCGGCCGGACCGCCAGCTCGCCCCGCTGTTCGGCCTCACCCCGGCCGGCGGCACCCGCGCCGACGCCTACCTCAAGGTGGACACCGGCGCCGCCCCCGGCACCGGGATCACCGGCGACACCATGGGCTACCACGGCCCCGCCGACCTCTACACGCTCAGCGGCGCCACCGCCGTCGCCACCCTCTACAGCGACGCCGGCACGGCCACCGCCAACCCGGCGGTCACCCTGCGCACGGCGGGCAGCGGCCGGGCCGCCGCGTTCAGCTACGACCTGGCGAAGTCGGTGGTGCAGACCCGGCAGGGCAACGCCGCCTGGGCCGGCCAGCAGCGGGACGGCACCGACGGCTACGAGGCCAGCGAGATGTTCTTCGGCACCGGCGGCCAGCCGGACTGGAACAACCTCGACAAGGCGCTGATCCCGGTCGCCGACGAGCAGCAGCGGCTGCTGGCCAACCTGATCACCCTGGTCGACGCCGCCAACAAGCCGCTGCCGCGGTTCTGGTACTTCCCCCGGGACGTCAAGGCGGTCGTCGTGATGACCGGTGACGACCACGGCATCGGCGGCACCGCCGGCCGCTGGGACGGCTACATCGCGCAGAGCCCGCCCGGCTGCAACGTGGCCAACTGGGAGTGCGTGCGCGGCTCCTCGTACATCTACACCGACGATCCGCTGACCCCGGCGCAGGCCAAGGCCTACACCGACCAGGGCTTCGAGGTGGGCGTGCACGTCACCACCAACTGCCGCCCGTGGGGCACCACCGCCGCCCTCCAGGGCTACTACCGCGACCAGTTGGCGAACTGGCGGGCCAAGTACCCGGCGCTGCCCGCCCCTTCGAGCAGCCGCACGCACTGCGTGGAGTGGGACGACTGGGCGACCCAGGCGAAGACCAAGCTGGCCAACGGGATCCGGCTGGACACCGACTACTACTTCTACCCGTCCACCTTCACCAAGGACCGGCCCGGCTACTTCAACGGCACCGCCCAGATCATGCGCTTCGCCGACACCGACGGCAGCGTGATCGACGAGTACCAGGCCACCACGCAGCTGACCGACGAGTCCGGGCAGTCCTACCCCGGCACCATCGGCACGCTGCTCGACGCCGCCTACGGCGCCAAGGGCTACTACGCGGCGCTGACCGCCAACCTCCACACCGACTACGCCGCCTCCGCCGCCTCGGACGCCGTCGTCGCGGCGGCCAAGGCGCGCGGCGTCCCGGTGGTCTCCGGGCGGCAGATGCTCACCTGGCTGGACGGGCGCAACGGCTCGGCCTTCTCCAAGCTGGCCTGGAGCGGGAGTTCGCTGACCTTCGAGATCACCGGCGGGGCCACCGGGCTCCGCGCGATGGTGCCGGTCTCCGCCGCCTCCGGCACGCTGACCGGCATCACCTCGGGCGGCCGTGCGGTGCCGTACCGGATCGAGACGGTGAAGGGGGTGTCCTACGCCTTCTTCGACGGCGCGGTGGGTGCCTACACCGCCTCCTACGGCCGGGACGCCACCGCGCCGACCGTCACCGGCACCACCCCGGCCGCCGGCGCCACCGGGGTGGCCCCCGGCACGGCGGTGCGCTTCTCGTTCAGCGAGCCGCTGGACCCGGCGAGCGTCACCGCCTCCTCCGTCACCCTGCGCACCGCGGGCGGCGCCGCCGTCGCGGGGACGGTGGCGTACGACGCGGCCGCCAACGGCGTGGTCTTCACGCCCGGCTCCCCGCTCGCCCTGACCACCGGGCACACCGCGACCGTTCAGGGCGTGCGGGACACCTCGGGCAACGCACTGGCGAGCCCGTTCACGCTCTCCTTCACCACCGGGGGAGCGGCGCCGCGGACGCTCGGCAGCACGGTGGTGGGCTCGCTCATCGACGACACCGACTCCAACCACCTCAACGGCAGCCGGGTCACCACGGGGTCGGGCCCGGTGCCGCTCACGGCGCTGAGCGTGCACGTCGGCCCGGTCGGCGCGGCGCCCAACAACCAGTACCAACTGGCCGTCTACACCGACGCGGGCGGCTCGCCCGGCACCCTGGTGGCGACCACGGCGGTCGGCACGCTCACCCCCAACGCCTGGAACTCGCTGCCGCTCACCACCACGCTGAGCGCCAACACCGTGTACTGGTTCGTCTACAACAGCAACGGCACGGGTGCCACGGTCAACAACATGAACTACTCCACCGGCCCGGCCGGCTCCGGCGCCTACAGCAACGCGGTGGTGCCGTTCGGCACCTGGCCGACGGACTTCGGGCCGGCGGTGAAGGACACGCTGCTGTACTCGCTCTACGGCTCCTACTGAGCCGCTGACCTGCCCTCAGAACCTGGGCGGGCGACGCGGGGGCGCCTCTGTCACAGCCGTGTGACGGGGGCGCCCCGGTGTTTTTGAACTTGTTCAGAATGGTCTACAGTCTGCTGCAGTCGCGGTGCCCGAGGCGCCTGCAGCGGACTGCCCCCAGGGCCGCTTCCGCATGCCCACCAACCTCCGAGGGGGAACCCATGTCCGGCCTCTCCACGCCCGCTCCGGCCGACGAGCCGTCCGAACCGGCCGCAACCGGGGCGCCCGGGGCGGGTGTTCCCGGGGTGTCCGCGCCGGCCGGGCCCGGGGCGTCCGGGGCGGCTGCTCCCGGGCCGGGGGCGGGTGTGCCCGGGCCCGGAGGTGCAGGCGTACCGTCCGGAGCCGCCGGCACGCCCGGCGGCCACGCGTTCGCCGCGCCCGGAGCGGCCGCCGGCTTCGACCCGTACCGCGGTCCGGCCGCTCCCGCCAACCCCTACCGGCCACCGGCCGGACCACCGCCGCAGCCCCACCGGTGGCTGCGCCCGAGCGACCCGCCCGCCAAGGCCCCGGCCGCGCCCCGCGCCCTGCTCGCTGCCCTGCTGACCGGACTGCTGACGGCCTGGCTGCTGGGCGACGGCCTCGGCGTCAACCTGCTGATCTGCGGCGCGGTCGCCTCCGTCGGGGCCGGCCTGGCAGCCCGGTCGGCGGGCCGGAAGCCGCGCCCCTGGACGGTGGTGTGGAGCGTCCTCGCACTGGCCCTGCTCGCCGTACCCGCCCTCTTCGAGGCGGGATGGCCGGTCGCCCTCGCCACCGTCTGCGCGCTGGGCCTGGCCTCGCTCGCCCTGCACGGCGGCCGCCGCTGGGCCGGGGTGCTGCTCGCCCTGCCGGGCATCCTCTGGCAGCTCGGCCCCGGCCTGCTCTGGGCCCGCGACGGCATGCGCCGGCTCAGCCTGCCCGGCCGCGGCAATGTGGTCCCGGTGCTCAGGGCGGTGGCGGTGGCGGCCGTGCTGCTGACCGTCTTCGGGTGGCTCTTCGCCAGCGCCGACGCGGCCATGGCGGACGTCATGACGAGCCTCGCCCCGAGCCTGGACGCCGGTGAACTCCCGCTGCGCCTCATGCTCTTCCTGCTGGGCCTGGCCACCGCCCTGGGCTTCGCCCACATCGCGGCCGGTCCGCGCCGCTGGGACCGCACCGTCGTCCGGCCGGGCCGCGAGCGAGGGCGCCTGGAGTGGGCGCTGCCGCTGGGCGCGCTCAACCTGATGTTCGGCGCCTTCGCGCTGGTCCAGGCCGTGGTCGTGCTCGGCGGCCGGGACTCGATCATGGCGAACACCGGGATGAGCCGCTCCGAGTACGCCCGGCAGGGCTTCTGGCAGCTGATGGCCGTCACCGTGCTGACCCTGGTGGTGGTCGGCGTGGCCAAGCGCTGGGCCCCGCGCAGCTCCGAGGCCGACCGCCGGCTGGCGCGCATCCTGCTCGGTGTCCTCTGCCTGCTCACCCTGGTCGTGGTCGCCTCGGCGCTCGGCCGGATGTGGTTCTACGTCGACGCTTCCGGGCTGACCAGGCTGCGGCTCTGGGTGCTGGTCGTCGAGGTCTGGCTGGGCGTCGTCTTCCTGATGCTGATCACGGCCGGGCTGGTCCGCTCGGTGGCCTGGCTGCCGCGCGCCGTCGTCCTCAGCGGGATGCTCACCGCCGCCGTCTACGGGCTGATGGGCCCGGACGCGATCGTCGCCGAGCAGAACGTGGCCCGCTTCGAGCGCACCCACCAGATCGACCTGCGCAACGTCCGCGACCTCTCGCTCGACGCCGTTCCGGCCCTGGACCGGCTGCCCGAGGACTACCGCACCTGCGCGCTGGACCTGATGCGGGGCGAGCTCGCCGACGCCTCGACCCCGTGGTACGCGACCAGCCGCGCCGCCGCGCAGGCCCGGGACATCGTCGCCGGGCGCCCGCTGCCCGTCGGTTCGCTCGCGGCGCGCAACGCCTGCGACAAGGCGGGGCTGCGGGAGAGCTTGTTCTTCGACCGGTACTGACGGCCGACCGGTCCGGCGGTTCACCGGTACCGGCGGTCGACCGGTACCGCCCGGCCGGTACCGCCCGGCCGGTACCGGCCGGGGGAAGCCGTGAGGGCCGGCCGGGAGCGTGTGCTCCCGGCCGGCCCTCACCGGTCGTCCCCCGTCCCCGGTCCGGCGTCCGGCGCCGGCTCGGGCCGGTCGGGACGCGCGGTCGGACAGTGCACTGCACTGCGGGTGGGACGCGGGGTCAGTGCATTGCGATGCCCGAGGTGTTCGACGCCAGGTCGTCGGCCTTCGCCTTCACCACGACGAGCGCGATCACGGCGGCGAGGGCGGCCAGCACCGCGCCGACGATGAAGCCGTGCGAGATGCCCTGGGCGAGTACCTCGTTCGCCGCTCCGGTGCCCTTGGGGAACTCGTGCTTCTCCAGGAACGCGGCCTTCTGCTCCGGCGTGGCCGTGGCCAGGAAGCCGGGCAGCTGCACCTTGGCCTCCGCCGTCGCGTAGTGCGCGAAGACGGTGGTCAGGATCGACAGGCCCAGCGAACCGCCGATCTGCTGCATCGAGTTGAGCAGGCCGGAGGCCGCGCCGGTGTCCTCGCCGGCGACGCCCGCGACGGCGAGGAGCATCACCGGGACGAAGACCAGGCCCATGCCGAAGCCGAACACCACCGTGGGGCCGAGGACCCCGTCCAGGTAGCCGCTGTCGGCGTCCATCAGGGTCAGCCAGCTCAGACCGATGGTGACCAGCACCGAGCCGCCGGCCATGAACGGCTTGGGGCCGTACTTGGCCTGGAGGGTCGACGCGATCTGCGCGGCGATGATGATCGAGACGCTGATCGGCAGGAAGGCGAAGCCGGCCTTCAGCGGGCTGTAGTCGAGCGGTCCCTGCACGAACAGCGTGATGTAGAAGAAGATGCCGAACATGGCCGCGGCCAGGCAGAGCATCATCACCAGGCCGCCGGTGCGGTTCCGGTCGGCGAAGAGGTGGAGCGGAGTGATCGGCTGCGCGGTGCGGTTCTCGATCACCACGAACGCGGCCACCAGCACGACGCCGGCCGCGAAGGAGCCGAGCGTCACGGGGTCCGTCCAGCCGTCCGAAGCCGCCCGGATGAACCCGTAGACCAGCCCGACCAGGCCGAGCGTGGAGGTGAGCGCGCCGGGCAGGTCGAAGCGGCCCGGGTGGCGCTCCGACTCGGCGATGTAGCGCGGCGCGGCCACGGCGATCAGGATCGCGATCGGCACGTTGACGAAGAACACCCAGCGCCAGTCCAGGTACTCGGTGAGCAGACCGCCGGCCAGCAGGCCGATCGCCGCACCCGAACCCGCCACCGCCGAGAACACGCCGAAGGCCCTGTTGCGTTCGGGGCCCTCGTCGAAGTTGGTCGCGATCAGGGCGAACGCCGTGGGCGAGCAGATCGCACCGCCGATGCCCTGGAGCGCGCGAGCGGCCAGCAGCATGCCGCCGTCCTGCGCGAAACCGCCCAGCAGCGAGGCCAGACCGAAGAGCAGCGTGCCGGCGATGAAGACCCGGCGGCGGCCGAGGATGTCGCCCGCACGGCCGCCGAGCAGCAGCAGGCCGCCGAAGGTCAGTGTGTAGGCGTTGATCACCCACGAAAGATTGGTGGTCGAGAACTCCAGCGCGTCCCTGATCTGCGGCAACGCGATGTTCACGATGGTGGCGTCGAGCACCACCATCAGCTGCGTGGCCGCGATGACGGCCAGGGTGATGCCCTTGTTCCGGCCCTGGCTGCCCTGCGGTGGAGAGTTCTTGCTGAGTGTGTCGGAGATAGCCAAGTTGATGCCCCCTGCTGGCTATTGCTACGTGTGCTGCGTATGCCGTCGGCCCGGGTTGCTTCGTGTGCTGCGGACCCGGGGTTCGACGCGGTCCCTGCGGCGTCCCGCAAGCTAGGAAGGAACGGGATCGTTCACTACGCTGGACGATATCCTGGGCAAGATTGTGAACGCAAGCGTTCCTTAAGGTTGGTGAGCATGGATCAGTTGGTGCGGCGCCAGGCGGCGATCCGGACGGGTGGCCGGGCGGCGGAGCAGGCCGCGGGGATAGCCGCGGAGTCCCCGGCCGGACCCGTGTCCGCACCCGGGCCGAAGGCCGACGGGTCCGGGGCGGAGCCCGCCGCGGCCGCCGCCGTACCTGCCGCCGTGCCCGCCGCGTGCTGCGCGGTGCAGAAGGCCGCCGAGGTGCTGTCCCGGCCGGTGCGCCGCCGGGGGAAGGAGTTGGAGCGGGCGATCTTCGAGGCCGCGCTCGACCAGCTCACCTCCGGCGGATTTGCACGGCTGACGATGGAAGGCGTCGCCGCTGCCGCGCGGACCGGGAAGGCCGCGCTGTACCGGCGTTGGGCGTCCAAGGTCGAACTGGTCATCGACGCCCTGGACTCCACTCTCCCACGCCCTACGGACACCCCCGACCTCGGGTCCACCCGTCGTGAATTGCTGCTGCTCATCGAGGGTTTCGCCGGGGCGATCAACTCCCGGGCGGGCGGTGCGATGCAGGCGTTGATGGGTGAGCTGGACCACGAACAGGCCGAGCTGTTCAAGGACTTCATCATCCAGCGGGTGATCGTGCCGACCCGGAGCACCATCGTGGACATCCTCCGGCGGGGCATCGAACGCGGGGAGGTCCGGGCCGGCGCGGACACCTCGATGGCCGTCGACGTGGCCCCGGCGATGCTGATGTACCGGGTGAAGACCTGCGGGCGGCAGTTCGGCCCGGAGTTCGCGGTGGAGCTGGTGGACGACGTGCTGGTCCCGATGATCCGGCCCTGAGGGCATCTCCGGCCCTGAGGGCATCTCCGGCCCTGAGGGGATTTCCGGGCCTGAGGGGATCTTCGGCCCTGGGGGCTGAGGGGCCGCGCCGGCGGAGTGGCGGTGGGTGCCGGGGGTTCGCGGGGCGGGCGTTGTCGGTCACCCGGGCCGCCCGGGCCGCTCGGGCCGCCTCCGCCGCCGGAGGGCGGTCGGGGCGGCCTCGGGCGGGGCTTAGGCTGGTGTTGCCCCCCGCTGAACGGACACCGAGATGCCCATCGTCCCGCCGACCCACTCCGTCGAACGCTCGCTCCGCCGGGCCGGCGCCAAGATCGTCGTCGGCCTGGACGAGGTCGGGCGCGGAGCCTGGGCCGGCCCCGTCACCGTCGGGGCGGCCGTCACGGGGCTCCGCCGGCCCCCGGAGGGCCTGACCGACTCCAAGCTGCTCACCGAGCTGCGCCGCGAGGCGCTGGCCCCGGTGCTCGCCGACTGGGTCACCGCGTACGCGCTCGGTCACGCCTCGGCCCTGGAGTGCGACGAGCTGGGGATGACCGCGGCCCTCCGGCTGGCCGCCGTCCGCGCCCTGGAGGCGCTGCCGGTCGAGCCCGACGCGGTGATACTCGACGGTAAGCACGACTACCTGGGCGGTCCCTGGCGGGTGCGCACCGTGATCAAGGGCGACCAGTCCTGCATCTGCGTCTCCGCCGCCTCGGTGCTCGCCAAGGTGCACCGCGACGGCCTGATGGCCGATCTGGGCGAGGCCAACCCCGAGTACGGCTTCGCCGACAACGCCGGCTACCCGTCCCCGGTCCACCGGGCGGCACTGGACGAGTTCGGGCCCACCGAGCAGCACCGGGTCTCCTGGGCCTTCATGGACGGCCTCCCCAAGTGGCGCCACCTGAAGCGGATCCGGGTCGTCGAGGGGGTCGGCGGTGCCGGTTCGGAGGCTCCGGCGGGCGAGCAGCTGGCGCTCGGTTTCTGACGTTCCGTCGGGAATTGCCGGGGTGGGGGAGGAAGGTCCGTGGGGCCCAACAGGTGGGGCGCCCGTGCGCGTCCGACCGGCATTTGATAGATATCCGGGTATGCCTGTCTTCCCCGAGGAGCCGGAGATTCACGAGAGCCTCCCGGGCCCCGGCGTTCCCTTCCCCCGAGAGTCGGACGCACAAGCCCTCCCTACGGCTGCCGCCGGCAGCTCGACCACTTCCGTACCGTCGGCCGTCGCGGCCGCGCCCGTCCCGGTGCCGGGCCCCCGTCCCGGGGCTCCCCGGCCGGCTCCGCCGCGTGCCGCCCGATCCGCTTCGCCGCCGCGTCCGGGCCAGATCCCCAGGCCCGGCCCGCGCCGTCCGGCGCCCGCCGCTCCGCAGGTCGCGGTCCAGCTCGTGGCCGCCACCGCGGCCGAGGCCGTGGAACGCGCCGACGACACGGTCGACCAGTTGCTGGACGCCGGCCGCGAGCCGGGGGACATCCTGGTTCTGACCGTGGGTGAGGTGCACCCCTGGCAGCAGCACGAGCTCACCTTCGGTGAGGAGCGCTACTGGGCGCAGCTCGCCGAGGGCGCTGACGTGTTCTACACCGACGCCGCGCTGACCCGCCCGGCCCGCCGCGAGGTGGTCGTGCTGGCCGTCAACGGCGGTACCGCCGACCGTGCCGCCGAGGCGTTCACGAAGGCGCTCGGCCTCGCCGCCGGCCTCCTGGTGGTCTGCGGCGACGCCGGCCCGGCCGCCGTGGCTGCCGCCGACGCGTCCGCCGGCCGTCCGGTGCTCGCCTGACGGCAGGCGCCGGGGACCGGCCGAGCACCGGTTGTCGAGCGCTTGCGTGCTGCCGGCCATCTGCGTCCTGCCGGCCGTCCGGGCCCGGTGCCACTCGGCACCGGGCCCGGACGGTGCGCGGCCCGGTTGCGGGCCGGCCGTCTCGGGCGGTGCCGCGGCCGGCGAGGTCGTGGTGCTCTGCCGTGCGGACCGCGGCGCCGTGCCGGGTGTACCCGCCGGTCGGGTCAGCGGGTGCCGGTGCGCCGGGCCGGCTCGATCGCCGCGACCCGGGCGGGCGCCCAGGGCAGCTCGGCCGGCCGGGAGCGCTGCGAGCGGTCCCCGTGCTGGGCCGCCCGCTCCGAGGTCTGGCGCAGCGCCGAGCGCGGCGCCAGCTCCGTCACGGTGTGGACCGGCCCGTCCGCCCAGGAGCCCGCGTGCGGGTTGCGCCCGCTCCGCCCGTCGCCGAGGATCTGCCAGCCTGCCGGCGTCAGCGTGATGTAGGAGCCGCAGCGCAGGCCGTGCAGGACGGCCGCGTCCTGCAGCGCCCACATCCAGGCGCCGTCCTGCTCCGTCCAGCCGGCCGAACCCTCCCGGCAGCGCAGCAGTACGGCCGTCCGGCTCGGTGCGGGCTGCCGCAGGTCGTGCGGGGTGACCTGGCGCAGGTGGCCGAGGAGCGCGTTGCGGTGCTGCCAGCCGTCGGTGTCGTGGGGCCAGGGCGTGAACGAGGCCGAGGCGGTCAGCCGGTGCGAGGCGCCCAGGACGGCGATCACGACCGTGCCCGGTTGCGGCAGGTGCCGCTGGTGGAGCTCCAGGACGAACTCGCGCGGATCGCGGAGCAACGGGATCCCCGCGGTCGCCCACGCCTCCAGATCCAGCACCCGTCTGGGCGACGAGCTCCGGGCGAGGGGATACTGACCTCGGTCGATACCGTTGATCACGATCCTCCTTCCCGACCCACGGGCGCGCGGATGCGCACGTACGCCAAAGGCCTGGTCCGTCGGACCGGGTTGCGGGTACGGTCCAATTCTCAGGGCAGATGGGGCGGAGCGGCAACGATGAAATGATGAACGCCGCCCGAAAGTCGTCGTTCTGCCGGATATATTCCACGATCGGGCGGGAGCTACTCGGGTGGCGCGGGATTGTGATCTCGGCGAACCGAAGAGCGCCGCGAAGTGCCTGGAGCACGGACTCTTCCTCCATTCGTGGATCGTCGTGCGTTCCGTCCGGCCGTGTGGCCGCCGCGGTTCCGCGCCGGGCGCCATTACTCCATTCGGGTGATGGCGGTACCTTCAGATCTTTCCGCCGGACCGTGCCGCCCGCCCTTCCCCTCGGCGCCTTCCCCTCGGCGCCGGCCCCTCAGCCCTGCACAGCCAGCACCAGCGGCAGGACGGCGCTCGCCCCGGCCTTGCGCAGCAGCCGTGCGGCCACGGTGACCGTCCACCCCGAGTCGACCAGGTCGTCCACCAGCAGCACGGGCCCGCCCGCCGCCGCCACCGCGTCCGCCAGCTCCGGGGGCAGCGCGAGCGTGCCGGCCAGCGAGTGCAGGCGCTGGGCGCTGTTGCTGCGCGCGCCGTGCGGGGGCTGCCCGGTGGCGTACTCGATCCGCCCGAGCAGCGGCAGGCGGCCGATCTCGGCGATCCGGGCGCCGAGGCTGCCGACCAGCTGGGGCCGGGTGGACGAGGCCATGGTCACCACGCCGACCGGCCGGTCCAGCCGGGTGCCCTCGGCCGTCGCGGACCCGGCCCAGCCGCCGGGGCCGCGCGCCCAGTCGGCCAGCACGGCCACCAGCGCGTCCACGGCCTCGCCCGGTACGGGCACGTCGGGGGCCTGCTCGGCCAGCAGGGTGCGCAGCCGGTTGCCCCAGCCGATGTCGGAGAGCCGGCCGAGGGCGCGGCCGGTCTCGGCCTGCTCGCCGGCCGGGATGCGGCCCTTGAGCGGCACCCCGAGCGCGTCCATGCCGGTGGGCCAGAGCCGGCGCGGCTCGAAGCTCACCCCCGGCCGGCCGAGCGCCGCCCGGGCCGCCTCCAGGGCCTCGGTGGAGACGTCCGGGGTGTGCAGCGGCCCGGCGCAGTTGTCGCAGCGGCCGCAGGGCGCGGCCTGCTCGTCGTCGAGCTGCCGCCGCAGGAACTCCATCCGGCAGCCGGTGGCCGCCGCGTACTCGCGCATGGCGCGCTGCTCCGCCTCGCGGGAGGCGGCGACCTTGGCGTAGCGCGCGGTGTCGTACTCCCAGCTCTGCCCGGTGGCCGTCCAGCCGCCCTTCACCCGGCGGACCGCCCCGTCCACGTCGAGCACCTTGAGCATGGTCTCCAGCCGGGCGCGGCGCAGATCCACCCGGGGCTCCAGGGCGGCCGTGGAGAGCGGCCGGCCGGCCTCGGCGAGCGCGTCGATGGTGCGGCGCACCTGCTCCTCCGGGGGGAAGGCCAGCGAGGCGAAGTAGCGCCAGATCGCCTCGTCCTCCCGGCCGGGGAGCAGCAGGACCTCGGCCCGGTCGACGCCGCGGCCGGCCCGGCCCACCTGCTGGTAGTAGGCGATCGGCGAGCTGGGCGAGCCCAGGTGGACCACGAAGCCGAGGTCGGGCTTGTCGAAGCCCATGCCGAGCGCGGACGTCGCGACCAGCGCCTTGACCCGGTTGGCCAGCAGGTCGGCCTCGGCCGTCCGGCGCTCGGCGTCCTCGGTGCGGCCCGAGTAGGAGGCCACCGCGAAGCCGCGCTCGCGCAGGAAGGCCGTCACCTCGTCGGCCGCGGCGACCGTCAGGGTGTAGACGATGCCGGAGCCGGGCAGCCGGTCGAGGTGGTCGGCCAGCCAGGCCAGCCGGTGGGCCGGATCGGGCAGGCCGAGGACGCCGAGGGTGAGGCTCTCCCGGTCCAGCGGGCCGCGCAGCACCAGGGCGCGCTCGTCGGTGCCGCCCGTGCCGAGCTGCTCGGCCACGTCGGCGGTGACCCGGGCGTTCGCCGTGGCGGTGGTGGCCAGCACCGGGACGCCCGGCGAGAGGTCGGCGAGCATGGTCCGCAGCCGGCGGTAGTCGGGGCGGAAGTCGTGGCCCCAGTCCGAGATGCAGTGGGCCTCGTCGACCACCAGCAGGCCGGTGGAGGCGGCGAGCTTGGGCAGAACCTGGTCGCGGAAGTCGGGGTTGTTCAGCCGCTCGGGGCTGACCAGCAGGATGTCCACCGCGCCGGCCGCCACCTCGGCCTGGATCGCGTCCCACTCGTCGGTGTTGGCCGAGTTGATGGTGCGGGCGTGGATGCCGGCCCGGGCCGCCGACTCCACCTGGTTGCGCATGAGGGCAAGCAGCGGCGAGACGATCACCGTCGGCCCGGCCCCGCGGGCGCGCAGCAGGGCGGTCGCGATGAAGTAGACGGCGGACTTCCCCCACCCGGTGCGCTGCACCACGAGGGCGCGGCGGTGGTCGACGACCAGGGCCTCGATCGCCGTCCACTGGTCCTCGCGGAGCGTGGCGGAGGGGCCGGCGAGCTCGCGCAGGACGGCCTCGGCCCGTCCTCGGACCTCGGCGCGGTCGGCGGCCGTCGCGCCCCCGGCGCCGGTCGGACCGGTACCGGCCGTGGCGGGGGCGTCGCTGTCGGTGCTGTGGGTCTGCGGCTGCTGCATGCCGTCCATGTAACCCCGAGGTGCCGACAACGGGCGAACGGCGGGGGTTCGCGGCCGCGCGCGACCGGGCGGAGAGCCGCATCATTTCATCCGCTCTCCAGCTGAACGGCCGTCAGATATCCCTCGGGAGAGTGACGAAGGATGACTCGAAAGGGGGAGGTTTTATCCACAGGCGGGAGTTGTCCACAGGGAATCCGAAAGATTCGGGACGGTTCGCTAAATGGCGGCACTCTTCCCGCCATGAACAACGCACGCATTCCGCTGCCCTTCGGCCCCGCCGGTCCGCGAACGGTCACCATGCGCGGCCCGGCCGACATGGCCGAGCTGCTGCCCTACCTGCTGGGGTTCCACCCCGACGACAGCATCGTCGCCGTCGGCCTCCAGGGGCCGGATCTCCACCAGGGCGGGGTGATCCGGCTCGATCTCCCGGACTCGCCCGGGGAGTGGCCGGCCGCCGCCGCCGAGACGGCCGCCCTGCTGGTCGGCCTGTCCGAGCGGCGCGACCACCGCCCGGCCCAGGTGCTCCTCTACCTCTGCCAGGATCCCGGCCCCGATCCGGGCGCCACGCACGGTCCGCCCGTCCGTGAGCGGCTCGGCCCGCTCGCGGCGGAGCTGCAGACAGCCTTCGAGAGCAGGGGAGTGGCGGTGAAGGAGTCGCTCTGCGTCTCGGCCGGCCGCTGGTGGTCCTTCCTCTGCCGCCGCCAGGGGTGCTGCGATCCGGCCGGTCACCCGGTCCGGATCACTTCCGGCCCCGGCCCGGTCGCCGTGGCGGCCACCGTCGCCGGCCTGGCGCCGCGCGGCAGCCGCAAGTCGATCGTCGCCGGGCTGACGCCGATCGGCCCGCCCGGCGCGGACGCCCAGCGGCGCGCGCTCGCCCGGGCGGAGCGCGCCATGGGCGCCGGGCGCGGGCGGCCGCGGGCCGAGCAGCGGGGCGCCGCGCTGCTCGACCAGGCCGTCGCCGAGTTCGCCACCGGCGCCGGCGAGCTCGACGAGCTCCGGGCGGCCCGCCTGCTCGTCGCCCTCCAGGACCGCCGCGTGCGGGACCGCGCCGCCGAGTACGCGAGGCCGTCCGAGCTCGCGCCCGCCCAGCGGCTCTGGCGCTTCCTCGCCCGGCGCTGCGTGCCCCCGTACACGGGCTACGCCTCGCCGCCGCTCACCCTGCTCGCCTGGGTGTCCTGGGTGGCCGGGGACACCGCGACGGCCCGGGTGGTGCTCGCCCACACGCTGCGCCTCGACCCCTCGTACCTGCTGGCCCAGCTGCTCTACGAGTCGCTGAACGCCGGCCTCTCGCCGGCCCCGCTCCTAGCCCGCGCCGACGCCGAGCGGCGTCGCCGGAGCAGCCCGGCCGGGGGCGGGGCGGGAGCCTCCGGGGTCGCGGCCGCCGCGGCGGGGGAGGAAGCCGGCGTGGCCGAGGGCGGTGGGCCGGACGCGGATCCGGCGCCGGCGGCGGCGCCGGTACCGGCCGACGGGCCGGGGCCCGGAGCGGCGGGGCCCGGTTCGGCGGCCGGGGCGGCCGAGCCGGAACGGGACGAAGGGCCTGCGGCCGGGCCGGAGCCCGATCCGGCACGTGGGCCGGACGGGCCGCGAGGCTCGGGCGCCGCCCGCGCCCGCCGGCGGCGTGCCCGGCGGGAGACGACGGCACCGCCCGCCCCCGGGGGTCCCGGAGCCCCCGATCCCGGACCGGCACCCGGGCCGGGCCTCCCGCCCTCCCGCCGCCCGGCCGGGAGCGCACCCGCCGACGGCGGATCCGCGAAGAAGCGGCTGATCCAGGAGCAGGGGTTCGGCCGTACGGCGGGGCCCGATCACGGGAGGAGCCACGGCCACGCCGGAGGCGGCCCGGCCGCCGGGCCGCCGTCGCGCCGAGGCGCGCTGCCGGGGCGCCGCCCGCCCTCCCCGGCGAACCCCGGCCGCGGGCTGCGGCTCGGCCGCCCGTCGCCCTGGGTGGCCGGCCTGCTCGCGCCCACCCTTCAGACTGGCCGGCGGGGCCGCTGCCACGGCGTCCGGGGCCCGGCGATCGGACCCCGGCATGCGCAGTGAGCCCCGAGGCGCCGGTGCCGGCCGGAGTGCCCGTGCCGGCCGGGCCGGGCGGTCACCCCGCCCGGATCGGCGGGCCCGCCGATCCGGGCGGGGTGACGTCCTGGGGCGCTCCCGCCCGCTACACCTCGCCGCGCATCATGGCGATCAGCCGGTCGAGCACCTTGCCCCCGCTCACCCGCAGGCCGTCGTGCTCCCACTCGTTGGTGATCCACGTCCGCAGGCCGCGCACCGCGCGGGCGGTCTGCAGGGAATCGGCCGTGTCCACGTACATGTCGTCGTGGTAGACGGCCGCCACCACCGGCACCTCGTTGGCGGCCAGCCGCGCCGGGTCGTAGAGGTCGGCCCAGTCGGTGCGGGCGGCGAGCAGGTCCGCGGCCTCCTTGATCGGGCGCAGCGTCGGGTCGGTGTCGAACATCCAGGGGTAGATCATCTCCCCGGTGAACAGGACCGGCGCGCCGGACTCCAGCGCCGTGCGGGCGTCGAACTCCGGGAACTCCTTGCGGACGCGGTCGGCCGACCAGGCCGTCCCGGCCGGGTCCACCGAGCGCTGGCCGTAGATCGACTCGTGCAGCACGGCGTAGAGCGGTCCCTCGGCGAAGGAGAGCTTGGCCTGCGCACCGGCCAGGAAGGTGTCGGACAGCTCCGGCCCGGCCACACCCTCCACCCAGGCCTCCTCCAGGAGGTAGTGCAGGGTGCCGGACCCGCTCCCGGCGCCGAGCATCAGCCCCAGCGACTGGAACGCCTCGACGGTGAGCAGTCCGCCGTCCGGCAGGGTCGCGGGGGAGTCGGCCAGGTGCGCGGCGATCCGCCGGACCGCCTCGACGTCCTGCGGGTAGCGGGCGTAGTGCTCCTCGTTCTTGCCGACGACCCGGGGGTAGGCCGCCCGGTAGACGTCGTCGGCCGAGCTGCGCAGGCCGGCCAGGCCGCCCGTGATGAAGGCCTCGTACAGGCCCTCGGGCGCGATCGAGAGGTAGGTGAGGGTGCAGAAGCCGCCGAAGCTCTGGCCGAGCACGCTCCAGCGGCGGTCGCCGGCCAGCTGGCGGCGGATCAGTTCGGCGTCCCGGACGATCGAGTCCGCGCGGAAGTGCGCCAGGTAGTCCGCCTGCTCCCGGGCGCCGCCGCGCCGGGCGAGGCTCTGCCGGTTGGCGGGCGTGGACCGCCCGGTGCCGCGCTGGTCGAGCAGGAGCACCCGGTAGTCGTCGAGGGCGCGCTCCAGCCAGCCGTCCCGGCCGAGCGGGCGGCCGGCCTTGCCGCCCGGTCCGCCCTGGAGGAAGAGCAGCCAGGGCAGGTCGTCCTTCTCGCGCCCCGACGCCACCACCTCGCGGGCGTACACGTCGATCTGTTCGCCCTGCGGGGCGGCGTGGTCGAGGGGCAGCTGGAAGACGTGGTCGGTCGTGACGATCCCGGGCAGCCGGCTGGCGGTAGACATACAACTCCTCGGTATGTGCAGGTCACAGCGGTCGCGTCGCCGTCAGCGGTGTCGCCGGTGCGGGCGCCGCGACCCCCGCACCGTATCCTGACGGCGGTCAAACGCCGGTTCGGCGGTGGCCCGTCGACGGTCACCGGCCGACGGCACCGGGGGCGGAACGGACGGCGGCTCCACCAGGCGGTTCCACCTCGGGCGGGTCCCCGTCCCGGAGCGGCACCGTCCGGGCGTGCACCGCCCGGCGGCAGCGGCGCCACGGGCGAGCGCGCCCCGGTCCGGTCGGCCGGATCGGCGCGCCGGGCGTTACCTGTGCCCGGTCGGCGGCGTTCAACCCGGGGGTACTGCGCCCGGACGGCCTCCGGCCCTCCGGCAGCGGTGGACGCAGCCGCGCCGCGCCGGTGGGCACGAGCGGTCGGGGCGTCCACGGCGGTCGGACGGCGGCGAGCCGGCCGGGCCGTCGGCAGCGCGCCGGACGCCGGAGCGCCGGACGGCGGGGACGGGGACGCACCACCGACCCGTCCCGGTGGTCGGCCGGTGCGGCGGTTCCGGCCGTGGTGCGGCGTCAGGGCGGGGCCGGACGCCGGACATGACGACGTGCCGGGCACAACGGGGTGCCCGGGGCGAGATGCGGAGCGCATACCGCAGCGGTACCGCGCACCGCATGGCACGACCCCTCGGCGGGTACGGCCAGCACGGCACACACGCCGACGGGAACCCCCGCCGGCCCGGCACCATCAGTACGCGATCGAGCATGCTCGCGGCCCACCGGCCTGACCGGCCACCGGACCGCCGAGGGAGGAGAGTCCGGTGACCGCCATGAGGCCACCACAGGCCATGCCGGCCGAGAGCGTGGTCGGCGCGCCCCCCAGACCGGTCGGCCGGCCCGACCAGGCCCCGGGAGCCGGACCCGTCGGCCAGGCCCGGCCTGCCGCACCGCCGCGTCCGCAGCCGGCCGCCGCCCACCACGCGGTGCTCTGTGTGAACGCGCCCGCGATGGCCGCCTCCGGCCCGGACGGACAGCTGCGCGGTCACGGCCTCCACGGCTTCTACCGCTCGGGCGTGCGGGTGGTGGCCCGGATGGAGCTGCGGATCGGCGGCATGGAGCCGCTGCCGCTCCAGGGCACCCTGACCACGTCGGCCCAGGCCCGCTTCCTCGGCGCCGTCCGCATCCCCGGCGACCTCGACCCGGACCCGGCGCTCACCGTCGAGCGGCTGCGCCACGCCGACGGCGTGGAGACCGTGACCGTGCGCAACACCGGCAGCCGCCCCGCCCGGCTTCCGCTGGAGATCGCGCTCGGCACCGACCTCGGCCCGGTCGGCGAGATCGCCGCCGGCCACCGCCCGCCGGACCTGCCGGGCCAGGTGCAGTCCGCCGGGCTGCGCTGGGTCGGCCCCACCCACAGCGCGGTGGTCAGCGCCAAGCCGTCGCCGCACGCCGTGCTGGCGGGCGCGGGCGTGCTGCGCTGGGACCTCGAAGTGCAGCCCGGCGCCCGCTGGTCGGTGGAGCTCCGCGCCGAGCTGGAGACCACCGCCCCCGGGCCGCGCCCGCCGGGCGGCCGGGGCACCGGCGTCCCGCTGCCCTGGGCGGAGCCCGAGGTCCGCTGCGACGACGCCCGGGCCGGAACGCTGGTAGCCCGCTCGCTGGAGGCGCTCGGCGGACTGCTGTTCGCCGACCCGGACCGCCCCACCGACCTCTACCCGGCCTCCGGCGCGCCCTGGCGGTTCGGCCTCACCCCGGCCGACGCGCTCTGGGCGGCCCGGCTGACCCTCCCGCTGGGCACCCGGCTGGCCGCCGGCACCCTGCGGGCGCTGGCCCGCCGGCAGCAGCTGCACCCCGCCGCCGGCCCGGGCGTGCCGGGCGGCCCCGGCCGGTCCGGCCAGCGTCCCGAGGGGCTGCTGCCGGGCGCACTCCGGCACGGCGGCCCCGAACTGCCGCCCACCTGCACCGCCACCGAGGCGACCCTGCTGTTCGTCACGGTGCTGGCCGAGGCCTGGCGGTGGGGCCTGCCCCGGCAGGAGGTGGCCGAGCTGCTCCCGGCCGCCGAGCGCGCCCTCGGTGCCCTGCGCGGGGGCCTGGTCGACGGCTTCGTCACCGACCTGAGCCGACCGGTGGAGGAACGCTCCACCCACCCGGTGGCGGTCCGCGCCGAGGTCCAGGCGCAGGCGCACCGGGCCGCCCTGCACGGGGCCGAGCTGCTGGAGGCCTTCGGCCGCCCGGGCGCCGAGGAGTGGCGCGGTTGGGCCGCCGACCTGCGCGGGCGCTTCCGCGACCGGTTCTGGATCGACGACTTCTCCGGCGGGCGGCCGGCGGCCGGTCTGGCCCCGGGCGGCCAGCCGCTGCCCGCGGTCGCCTCCACCATCGTCCATCTGCTCGATCCGGGGCTCTCCGCCGACGGCGGTCGCCACGAGAGCCTGCTGGACCGGGAGCAGACCAGGCTGCTCGCCCAGCGGCTGGCCGCGCCCGAGCTGGACAGCGGCTGGGGCCTGCGCACGCTCAGCGCCAAGTCGCCCCGGTTCAACCCGCTCGGCCACCGGAGCGGCGCGGTGCGGGTCCACGAGACCGCGCTGGCCGTCGCCGGGCTGGCGGAGGCCGGCCACGAGAACGAGGCCGGCGCCCTGCTGGAGGGCCTGCTGGGCGCGGCCGCCCACTTCGAGGGGCGACTGCCCGAGATGTACGCGGGGGAGCAGCGCACGCCCGGCTGCCCGCCGGTGCCGCACCCGGGTGCCTGCCGGCCGGCGGCGGTGTCGGCGGCCGGGGCGGTGCACGCGGTGTTCGCGCTCGCCGGGGTCCGGCCCGACGTCCCGGGCGGGCGGGTGCTGGTCCGCCCGGCCAGCACGGCGCCGCTCGGCGAGCTGCAGCTGACCGGGCTGCGGGTGGCCGGTGAGCCGTTCTCGGTCCGGGTGAGCCGGATCGGCGTGGCCATGGTGGAGGAGGCGTCCGCCGACCTGCAGCTGGTCGCCCGCTGATGGTCGCCCGCTGACGCGCCTCCCGGCGCACGGGCCGGGCGCCGGGCCGGTCGGGGCCGGCCGGTGGACCCGGGCCGGCCCCCGCCCCACCGCCCGGCCCGGTTGCCGGTTCCGTCCATCGCCGGCCCGGCCCGGCCGGCCGCCGGCCCGTGCATCGTCCGCCCCGCAGGGCCGTCGGAAGCGGTCAGGTACCGGCGGGGCACGGTCCGTGCACGGGGCCTGTGCTTATCGTCAGAAAGACGACTATGATCGTCGCCATGTCGCGTTATGACCCGTCGGCCTTCCCCCCGTTCGCTGTCACGGTTGACCTGGTGGTGCTGACGGTTCGGGACCATGAGCTCTGCGCCCTGCTGGTCCGCCGGGGCGAGCCGCCCTTCCAGGGTTACTGGGCCCTGCCCGGCGGCTTCGTCCGCCCGGACGAGGGCCTGGCCGAGGCGGCCTCCCGGGAGCTCGCCGAGGAGACCGGCCTGCGCGCGTACTCCGCACCCGGCCACGAGACGGCCGGCCCCGGCACGGCCGGCGCCCACCTGGAACAGCTCGCCACCTACGGCCACCCGCAGCGTGACCCGCGGATGCGGGTGGTCAGCGTCGCGTACCTCGTCCTGGCGCCCGACCTGCCGACCCCGCGGGCCGGCGGCGACGCCAGCAGCGCCCGCTGGGCACCCGTCACCGAGCTGCTCGGGAAGAGCCCGGCGGACGGCGTCCCGCTCGCCTTCGACCACGGCCTCATCCTGGCCGACGGGGTCGAGCGCGCCCGCTCCAAGATCGAGTACTCCTCGCTCGCCACGGCCTTCTGCCCGACCGAGTTCACCGTCGGCGAGCTGCGCCGGGTCTACGAGGCCGTGTGGGGCGTGGTGCTCGACCCGCGGAACTTCCACCGCAAGGTCACCGGCACGCCGGGCTTCCTGCTGCCTTCCGGCGGCACGACGACCCGTCAGGGCGGCCGCCCGGCACAGCTGTTCACCGCCGGCGGGGCCACCGTGCTCAATCCGCCCATGCTGCGCCCGGAGTCCTGAGGCGAGCCGGCCGGAGGGTCCGCCGCTCGGTCGCAGGATCGGATTGTCCCCTGATCGGGTGAGGTGTGCGGACGGCGGGCCCGTGCCGCTCCCGTAATGCCCGGAATCGTCCCCGTGGCCCCCTAGTGTGCTGGCGCGGGGGCGGCGCGGGGCGTCCCGCGCCGTACAGGCGCCGGTCGGCCGAGGGCATGGGAGCAGCCAGCGATGATCCAGATCACCGGACTGACCAAGGTCTACCGCAGAGGTACTCCGCCGGCGGTGCTCGATCTGACCTTCGACGCCCGGGCGGGCGCCGTCACGGCGCTGCTCGGCCCCGAGGATTCCGGCAAGTCCACCGCGCTGCGGCTGATGCTCGGACTCGAACGCGGCCAGGGCGTAGCGCTCTTCGACGGCCGCCCGTACCGGCGGCTGCGGCGGCCCGAGCGCGAGGTCGGCGTCCTGCTGGCGGGGCCGGGCGGCACCGGCGCCGCGAGTTCCGCCGGGGTCGTGGCGGGGCACCCGGGCCGGAGGGCGCAGAGCCACCTGAGGATGCTGGCGGCGGCGGCGGGCGTCCCCTCCCGCCGGGCCGACGAACTGCTGGAGCAGACCCGGCTGGCCGCCGTCGGCGACCAGCGGTTGCGGACCTTCTCGCCCGGTATGCACCGCCGGCTCGCGCTCGCCGCAGCTCTGCTCGGCAACCCCGGCACCCTCGTCCTCGACGCGCCCACCGACGGCCTCTCGCCGCGCAATGCCGAGTGGTTCCACTCCTTCCTGCGCTCCTTCGGAGCCGCGGGCGGGACGGTCCTGGTGACCACAAGGGCCCCGAAGGAGGCGGCCGAGCTCGCTGACCGGGTGATCACGCTCGACCGGGGGCGGCTGGTGGCCGACCAGCCGGTGACCGAGTTCCGCCGGACGCGGCTCAGCCCCGAGGTGGCGGTACGCGGACCGCAGATGGCCCGGCTCGCCGATCTGCTGGTCAGCCAGGGCGCGGAGGTGCGGCGCGACGGCGGGGCGGGCATCGCGGTCGCCGGGATCGGCCGGACCGAGATCGGTGAACTCGCCTACCGCAACGGCATCCTGCTGCACGAACTCGCAGACCGGGTGGTCGAGCAGCCCGCTCCGCGCGTCACGCTGCCGGTGGCCTCGGGCCGTTCGGGGCGCGTCCGCGTCCAGCCGTCGCCCGCCGGCTCGGTGCCCGCCGGATCGGCCTCCGGCCCGGTGCCGGCCGAGCCGCGGCCGGCCGGGGCGGTTCTCACCGGGCAGCGGTCGGCGGAGCCCGAGCGCCGGTCGTCGCTCCGGTCCGATGCCGAGCCCGAGCCGCTGCGCATGCCGCAGCCCGGGGACGCATCGGCCGCCGAGTGCGGGCCGGCGCCTGCCGGGCCCGCGCCTGCGGGTCCGGTCCGCACGGCGGAGCCGGGGGTCGCGTCGGCCAAGATGCCCCGGCCGGCCGCCGAAGCGCCGTCCGCGCCACCGCCCACCGGCGGGGCGCTGCCGGCCCTCGCCCTCCCCGCGACCGCTGCCGCAACCGTCGCCTCAGCCGCCACGACTGCCCAAGCCGCCACGACTGCCCCAGCCACCTCCAGCACCTCGGCCGCGTCAGCCGCCACGCCCGCCACGGCCACCACGGCCACCTCACCCGTCTCCGGAGCGCCGCGGCCCGCCGGGCCGGAGTCGGACCTCTTCGACGAGACCAAGCCGACCGTCGCCGTGGACCGCCTCTTCCGGGACGGCCTCAGCAGCCTGGCCCGGTCCGAAGACGGCGACGGTGAATGCGGCGACGGTGGCGACGCCAGGAACGACCGCGACGGCGGTCCGTCCGCCCCCGCCACCGACTGGCGCGACGACGCCGCGGCCGGTGACCTGCTGACCGCCGACACCGTCCGCCTCGGCCGGCTGACGGTCCCCACCGGGGCGACCGCCGTCACCACGACCACCCCGACCGCCGCCGCCCCGACCGCCCCGGCCGCCGTCACCACGACCGCCCCCACCACCCCCACCACCCCCGACCACCGGAGCGAGTGAACCGTGCGTGCCCTGGCCTACGAGCTGCGCCGGCTGCGCGGCCTCCGTTCCACCTGGCTGCTCCTCGCCGCCGTCCTGCTCTGCGACGCCGTGGTGGCCGCGGTCCTGGCCGCCCAGACACCCGCCGGGCCGCTCTCCGGCCCGGCCGGCGTCCGGCTGCTGACGGCGGCCGTGCCGCTGGTCCCGCTGCCGTTCGCGGCCCTCGGCGCCGGGATCCTGGGCGCCCTCTCCTACGGGCACGAGGTCCGGTACCCGGGGCTGCCGGCCTCCCAGGTCTCGTACCTGCGCCGGGTCCGGCTGCTGCTGGCCAAGCTGACGGTGACCGGGGCGGCCGCGCTGCTGCTCGCACCGCTCACGCTGGCGGTCGACGCGGTGGCCGCCCGCCTCGCGCTGCCGGGCGGGGTGACGGTGGCGGCCTGGTCGGACCCGGGCGCGCTCTCGGACCGGCTCGCCGCGGCGCTCTCCGCGGCCGGTCTCGCCGCGCCCGCCGACCTGCCCGGGGCCCTCGCCCCGGCGGCGCTCGGAGCGGGTCACGGCGGCCCGGCCGCACTGGTGGCCTTCGTCCTGCTGACCGTGGTGGCGGCCTGGACCGGGGTGCTGACCGCCTCGCTGACCCGGAGCGCCGCGGCCGGCGTCCTGCTGCTCTGCGCCCTGCCGCCGCTGCTGGAGACCGGGGTGGCGCTGCTGCTGCGCCAGACCGGCACGCCCTGGCCGTCGCGCGCGGTGGAGCTGCTGCCGTTCCAGTCCGGTGTGGAGTGGGCCTACGGGTGGGTCTACGGCGGGGACCGCCGGGTTGCGGTGAGCGGGTCGGCGCTGACGGATCCGGCGTTGCTGGCGGCGGTGTCGGCGCCGGCGTTCGTGCTGCTGCTCGCCGCGCTCCTGGTACAGGTCCGCCGCCGCGCGCTCTGACCCCTTGGGCGGCGGGCTGATTGACGCTCCGTCAAGATCGACCACCTGTGACCGTAATGCGCGGTTCTTCCTGATAAGAAGTCAATTATCCAGTCACGGTCGATCACCCTTTCGTGTGCTTTTCACGAGAATTCTCAAGCTGCGCCCGCCGATCGCCGACAAAGGACCTGTGAGTACCCTTGCGCACCCCACCATGACCCCCGCCCGCTCCGCCGACAGCGCCATCCCCGGCGCCGGCGAATTGGACCGCTTCTCGTACGCCGACCGGCCGACCCCGCCGGCGCCCCGCTGGGAGGGCGCCGAGTCGGACCTGGCCCGGGTCGGCCGCAAGACCACCAGCAGCCGCGGCCGCGGTCTGCACGGCCAGCTCGTCCAGCAGCTCGGTCAGATGATCGTCTCCGGCGACCTCGGTGCCGACCGCCCGCTCGTCCCCGAGGAGATCGGCCAGCGGTTCGAGGTCTCCCGCACCGTCGTCCGCGAGTCGCTGCGCGTGCTGGAGGCCAAGGGCCTCGTCAGCGCCCGGCCGAACGTCGGCACCCGGGTCCGCCCGGTCGGCGACTGGAACCTCCTCGACCCGGACATCATCGAGTGGCGCGCCTTCGGCCCGCAGCGCGACGAGCAGCGCCGGGAGCTGTTCGAGCTCCGCTGGGCAATCGAGCCGCTGGCGGCCCGGCTCGCCGCGGGGCACGGCCGCGAGGACGTCCAGCAGCGGCTGGTCGAGCTGGTCGAGATCATGGGCCACGCGTCCGCCCAGGGTGACCACTCCACCTACTCCCGGGCCGACGCCGAGCTGCACGTCCTGGTCCTGCAGATGGCGGGCAACCGCATGCTGGAGCACCTCTCCGGGATCGTCTCCTGCGCGCTCCAGGTGTCCGGCGGCCCGGCGACCTCCTGCGAGCGGCCCTCGGAGGCCTCGGTCAGCCTGCACGCCCGGCTGGTCGACGCGCTCGGCACGGGCGACGGCACCGCGGGCGAGGTCGCGATGCGGGCGCTGCTCACCGTGCACCCGGAGATCGAGCCGTCCGTCCCGGCGCCCCGCGAGCACTGAGCCGTCCACCCGGCGACCGAGCGGCTCCTGCGAACCCCCGGCCCTCCGGCTGCACCGCATCGCACGGCGCGGTCGGAGGGCCCTCTCGCACCCCCGCGCCCCGGTGCCGGGCCCGCCCGCCTTCCCGGACCCGGTCGCGGTGCCTGCCCCGGCCCGCCCGCCTTCCCGGACCCGGTCGCGGTGCCTGCCCCGGCCCGCCCGTCGGCCACCCCCGGGCCCGGCCGCGACGCCTCCCCGGCCCCGCTCCGACCGGTCCCCGACCCGCTCCGGCGAGACACTCGGCGGAAATGTCCTGCCCATGCCAACCATCTTCGGCGCGAGTGCGCGATGATGGAAGTCGGCCTCGGGCCGCGGGCGCCGACCGGTGTGACCCGCGACACGAAGGCCATGCGTAACACTTGACGCGTAGCAGCGATGTCTCCTGAGCGGAAGCAGCTCCGGAATACCCCAACATGTCAGAATGCTGTGTTGGTCTGCGGCGCTGCTGCCGTCCTGCAAACCCAGTCCTCAAGCCCGAGTCGGTCGGAATCGACACCGCGCGTCCGATGCGCGATTTCCTTCCCCGCCCGCTCGGGCGGCCGGTACGGGTTCGAGTCCACTCATCGTCCGAGAGGTTGTTCGTGTCGGCCAGCACATCCCGTTCGCTTCCCCCCGAGATCGCCGAGTCCGCGGCACTGCTGGCGCTCATCGAGCGGGGCAAGGCCCAGGGGCAGATCGCCGGTGACGACGTGCGCCAGGCGTTCGAGGCGGACCAGATCCCGGTCACCAAGTGGAAGAACGTCATGCGCAGCCTCAACCAGGTGCTGATTGAGGAGGGGGTGGACCTCATGGTCAGCGCGGCCGAGCCGGCCGGCGCCAAGCGCAAGAGCGTTGCGGCCAAGAGCCCCACCAAGCGCACTGCCACCAAGGCGGTCACCACCCGGACCCCGGCCGCGCCGTCGGCCCCGACCAAGCCCCCCGTGCGGATCGCGCCCGGTGCCACCGTCTCCGCCCCGGCGGTCGCGGCCGCCGCGGCCCCGGTCGGCACGGTGTCCGCCGACATCACCGCCCAGGAGGCGACCTCGGTCGCCGCCGAGGCGAAGGCGGCACCGGTGAAGAAGGCCGCTCCGGCCAAGAAGGCCGCGGCCAAGAAGACCGCCGCCCCGGCCAAGAAGACCGCGGCCAAGAAGACCACCGCCGCCAAGGCCGGCAAGGGTGCGGACGAGGAGCTGCTCGGCGAGGAGGAGCTGCTTGAGGACGTGGCCCTGCCCGGCGACAAGCCCGGCACCGAGGGCGACACCCCGGAGGAGGAGTCGGACCAGGGCTTCGTCCTCTCCGACGACGACGAGGACGACGCGCCGGCCCAGCAGGTCGCCGTCGCCGGTGCCACCGCCGACCCGGTCAAGGACTACCTGAAGCAGATCGGCAAGGTCCCGCTGCTCAACGCCGAGCAGGAGGTCGAGCTCGCCAAGCGCATCGAGGCCGGTCTGTTCGCCGAGGACAAGCTCTCGGCCGCCGACAAGCTGGCCCCGAAGCTCAAGCGCGAGCTGGAGATCATCGCCGAGGACGGCCGCCGGGCCAAGAACCACCTGCTGGAGGCCAACCTCCGCCTGGTGGTCTCGCTGGCCAAGCGCTACACCGGCCGCGGCATGCTCTTCCTGGACCTGATCCAGGAGGGCAACCTCGGTCTGATCCGTGCGGTCGAGAAGTTCGACTACACCAAGGGCTACAAGTTCTCGACCTACGCGACGTGGTGGATCCGCCAGGCGATCACCCGCGCCATGGCCGACCAGGCCCGCACCATCCGCATCCCGGTGCACATGGTCGAGGTCATCAACAAGCTGGCCCGCGTCCAGCGCCAGATGCTCCAGGACCTGGGCCGCGAGCCCACCCCGGAGGAGCTGGCCAAGGAGCTCGACATGACCCCCGAGAAGGTCATCGAGGTCCAGAAGTACGGTCGCGAGCCCATCTCGCTGCACACCCCGCTGGGCGAGGACGGCGACAGCGAGTTCGGTGACCTGATCGAGGACTCCGAGGCGGTCGTCCCGGCCGACGCGGTCTCCTTCACCCTGCTCCAGGAGCAGCTGCACTCGGTGCTGGACACCCTGTCCGAGCGCGAGGCGGGCGTCGTCTCGATGCGCTTCGGCCTGACGGACGGTCAGCCGAAGACGCTGGACGAGATCGGCAAGGTGTACGGGGTCACCCGTGAGCGCATCCGCCAGATCGAGTCCAAGACCATGTCGAAGCTGCGCCACCCGTCGCGGTCCCAGGTGCTGCGCGACTACCTGGACTGATCGGCAGACCTTCCGCAGGGCCCCGGCCCTGCGGCGAAAGGGGCCCGGAGCACACCGCTCCGGGCCCCTTTCGCATGTCCGGGCGGCTCGGGGGCCGGGTGCGTCAGCGTCCGGGTGTCCGTTGTCGCTCGTCCGGGTGGCCGTGCGGCGGGACGCGGTCGCGGCGCGTAGTCGGTCACCTACGCTGTGCCGGTTGCCTGCTGCCGAGCCACCTGGAGTCACGGTGCTGCCCACCCCGGATCGTCCGGACCGCCCGGATCTGCCGACCGCCGCCGCCGGCGCCCCGGCCGGACCGCCGGTACCCGCGACCGCCCGGCCCGGCGGTCGCCGGCGGCGGGCCGCCGCACTGGCGCTGCTCGCGGCGCTGCCCGCACCGCTGGTCGTGCTCGGCCCCGGAGCCGCCTCCGCCGAGGCGCAGCGCCGGATCATCGGCGGGAACGCGGTGTCCACGGCCGACCATCCGTGGATGGTGGCGCTCTCCAGCCGGCCGCAGTTCGGCAACGGGCGGTCCGGCCAGTTCTGCGGCGGCGCGCTGGTCACCCCGACCAAGGTGGTGACGGCGGCGCACTGCTTCTTCGACGAGTCCAGGGGGAAGCGGGTCGACCGGCCGGCGCTCGAGGTCGTGCTCGGCCGGGACGACCTGCGCGGTTCCGTCGGCCGCGAGGTGGCGGTCGAGTCGGTCTGGATCCACCCCGACTACTCGTTCTCCGCCAACATGAACGACATCGCGGTGCTCTCGCTCACCGAGTCGCAGGGCGCCCGGCAGGTGCTCGACCTGGTCGGCCAGGGCGAGACCGAGCCCTACCGGCCGGGCACGCCGGCACGGGTCTTCGGCTGGGGCGACACCACTGCGAGGGGTGACTATTCGCCCACGCTGCGCGCTGTGGACGTGTCGACCATCGCCGACCAGACCTGCGCGAAGGCCTACCCGGGCGGGCCGGACGGGCGGTTCGACGCCCGCGGCATGGTCTGCGCGGGGGAGGAGAAGGGCGGCCGGGACGCCTGCCAGGGGGACAGTGGAGGCCCGCTCGTCGTCGCGGGCCGGCTGGTCGGCCTGGTCTCCTGGGGAACGGGCTGTGCGGAGGCGGTGCACCCGGGCGTCTACACGAGGGTGAGCACCGTCTCGGACGCCGTGCGCTCCGTGCTGTAGCGGCCTGCCGTTGCCGTTGCCGTTGCCGTGCCGTTGCCGGTTGCGGTGCAGGCCGGCCCGGTGGCCGTGCCGGCCGCCCGGCCTGCGGCCGGTGGTCGCACGATCGCCTTCTGACGTGGAAACAGCGAAGCCGGGCGACCGGTCCCCGGAGGGGGCCCGTCGCCCGGCCCGTCCGGTCGCGCGCAGTGCGCGATCGGACACAGCTCGTGGTCTGGCTGCTGCTGTGGCGCCCGGAATCAGCGCTCGTCGTCGGCGGCCGTGGCCGTCGTGGTGCTGCCGAGACGGCCGCTCTCGTCCTGTATCTCCACGGCGATCTTCTTGAGCTCGGGCTCGAACTTCCGGCCGTGGTGGGCACAGAAGAGCAGCTCTCCGCCGCTGGCGAGTACGACGCGCAGGTAGGCCTGGGCGCCGCAGCGGTCGCAGCGGTCGGCCGCGGTGAGCGGGCTCGCAGGTGTCAGAACAGTAGTCACGTCGCCTCTTCTCTAGCTCGACGAGCTGTCGTACCAGGGTCAACATCCAACCAGGCCGAAAACGTTCCCGCTCGTGGCTTTTCTTCTTTGAGGATTCTGCTGTGTTGATGAGGACGTGCCCCGGGGGCCGGTGGTTCATGCGTGCCGAGTCCCAGGATCCGCCCACCTCTCGAACGCCCGATCGGAACGGGGTGCGAGGTCCGCGTAGCATAATCCTCTGCTGGGTTGGAGCATAAGCCCCGTCCCGGGCCCCGGTAGCCTGCATAACGGCAGTTCCGGAGCCTGCACCCGGCCCCACGATCCGCCAGGACCGGTGGTACCGGGAGGAGATGGAGCCCCGGCGCTCCCCGTCCGGCACGGCGCTTGTTCGCGCAGCGCGTACAAGCTGCGCGGGACCGGCTCGCCGTGCTGTGCACCCACCGGAGGGGTGTGCACACGCAGCGGAGCGGCTGTCGGTGCGATGTGCTGCACTGGCGGCCGAGCCGGATGCGACCGGTGTGACCGACGAGACAGAACTTGACCTGAGGAGAGTGCCGCGTGAGTGCCGAAACGACCGTGCCGTCCGCACTGCTGGCCGGCGACGACGGTTCCAACTACACCGCTCGGCACCTGCTCGTCCTGGAGGGCCTGGAGGCGGTTCGCAAGCGCCCCGGCATGTACATCGGGTCCACCGACAGCCGCGGCCTGATGCACTGCCTCTGGGAGATCATCGACAACTCGGTCGACGAGGCCCTCGGCGGCCACTGCGACAGGATCGAGGTCGTCCTGCACGACGATTCCTCGGTGGAGGTCCGCGACAACGGCCGCGGCATCCCGGTCGACGTCGAGCCCAAGACCGGGCTGTCCGGTGTCGAGGTCGTGATGACCAAGCTGCACGCCGGCGGCAAGTTCGGCGGCGGCTCCTACGCGGCCTCCGGCGGTCTGCACGGCGTCGGCGCCTCCGTGGTGAACGCGCTCTCCGCCCGCCTGGACGTCGAGGTCGACCGCAGCGGCCACACCCACGCGATCAGCTTCCGCCGCGGCACCCCCGGCATCTTCACCGAGACCAGCCCGGACGCCCCGTTCGAGCCGGCCAACGGGCTGACGAAGGTCCGCAAGGTGCCCAAGACCCGCACCGGGACCAGGATCCGCTACTGGGCGGACCGGCAGATCTTCCTCAAGGACGCCCGGCTCGCGCTGGAGCACCTGCACAACCGGGCCCGGCAGACCGCCTTCCTCGTCCCCGGCCTGACCATCGTCGTCCGTGACGAGCGGCTGACCGAGAGCGACCAGGTCGAGGAGGCGACGTTCCGCTACGACGGCGGCATCGCCGAGTTCTGCGAGTTCCTGGCGCCCGACAAGCCGGTCTGCGACGTGCTGCGGCTGCGCGGGGAGGGCACCTTCAAGGAGACCGTCCCCGTCCTGGACGAGCTCGGCCACATGACGCCCACCGAGGTCACCCGCCACCTCGGCGTGGACATCGCGCTGCGCTGGGGCGCCGGCTACGACACCACGCTGCGCTCCTTCGTGAACATCATCGCCACCCCCAAGGGCGGCACCCACGTCACCGGGTTCGAGCGCTCGCTCGCCAAGACGGTCAACGAGGTGCTGCGCTCCGCCAAGCTGCTGCGCGTCGCCGAGGACGACATCACCAAGGACGACGCCACCGAGGGCCTCACCGCGGTGGTCACCGTCCGGCTCGCCGAGCCGCAGTTCGAGGGCCAGACCAAGGAGGTGCTGGGCACCTCGGCGGCCAATCGGATCGTCGCGGCCGTGGTCGCCAAGGAGCTCAAGGCCTTCCTCACCTCGGCCAAGAAGGACGAGAAGCTGCAGGCCCGCGCCGTGCTGGAGAAGGTCGTCGCGGCCGCCCGCACCCGCGTCGCCGCCCGCCAGCACAAGGAGGCCCAGCGCCGGAAGACCGCGCTGGAGACCAGCTCGCTGCCGGCCAAGCTGGCCGACTGCCGCAGCGACGACGTCGACCGCAGCGAGCTCTTCATCGTCGAGGGGGACTCCGCGCTCGGCACCGCCAAGCTCGCCCGCAACTCCGAGTTCCAGGCCCTGCTGCCGATCCGCGGCAAGATCCTCAACGTGCAGAAGGCGTCCGTGAGCGACATGCTCAAGAACGCCGAGTGCGCCGCGATCATCCAGGTGATAGGGGCCGGTTCGGGCCGCACCTTCGACATCGACCAGGCCCGCTACGGCCGGGTCATCTTCATGGCCGACGCCGACGTCGACGGATCGCACATCCGCTGCCTGCTGCTGACGCTGTTTCAGCGGTACATGCGGCCGATGGTCGAGCAGGGCCGGGTCTTCGCGGCCGTCCCGCCGCTGCACCGGATCGAGCTCACCAACCCCAAGCGCGGCCAGGAGAAGTACCACTACACCTACTCCGACGCCGAGCTGCGCTCCACCCTGCTGGAGTTCCAGCGCAAGGGCCTGCGCTGGAAGGACCCGGTGCAGCGCTACAAGGGCCTCGGCGAGATGGACGCCGACCAGCTGGCCGAGACCACCATGGACCCGCGCCACCGCACCCTGCGCCGGATCAACCTGGGCGACCTGGAGCAGGCCGAGCGGATCTTCGACCTGCTGATGGGCAACGACGTCGCCCCGCGCAAGGAGTTCATCGTGGACTCGGCGGCCACCCTGGACCGCTCCCGCATCGACGCCTGATCCCGGCACCGGCCGCTGATCCCGGTACTGACGGCAGAGGGCCCTCCACCCACGGGTGGAGGGCCCTCTGCCGTCGGCTCCACCCCGGTCCGTCCCCGGTCCACCCCGGCTCCGATCACCCGGCGGGGCCGGATCCGTAGCGTCGGTGAGGTCAGCCCAGTCAGCCTTCCGTCGGGACGGAGAGTCCGATGACCGCCCTCGCCAACGTCCTTGTGATCATCGTGGTGATGGTCCTGGTGGTCCAGCGTCAGATGCGCGCGCAGCGCCTGGACTCCGGCCGCCGCACCTGGCTGCTCCCGGTGCTCCTCGGAGTGCTCGCGCTGCGGGACCCGCAACTCGTCGACCGCGCCCACGCCGGGACGTCCGTCGCCCTGCTGGCCTGCTCGCTGCTGGCCGTGCTCGCGATGGGCTGCGTCTGGGGCTGGACCGTCCGGCTCTGGCGCGGCGAGGACGGCGCGGTCTGGGCCAAGGGCACCAAGGCCACGGTGGCCGCCTGGTCGGGCATGATCGCGATCCGGCTCGGTCTGTTCGGCCTCGGCGCGGCCCTGCACGTCCACCAGACCGGCAGCGCGCTGCTGCTCGGCCTGGCGGTCCTGCTGCTGGTCAGGTCGCTCGTGGTGAACTGGAGGGCGCGGACCCTGGAGCCCTCGTACGGGGCCACCGCGGCCCACTGACCGCACCCCGCCACGCGGCCGCGGGCCCGGTGACCGCACCCGACCCGTGGGGTCGCCGGCCCGACGGACGCCCGCCGACCGCACCACCGAAGCCCCCCGGAGGAGACACCCGTGCCCGAGTGGTCCTGGACCCGCTGGCCGTCCCGCGAGGGGCTGGAGCGGGAGGCCGAGAGCCGGCCGCGGCGGCTCCTCACCGTGGCCGGCCGGCTCGTGCTGCTGGTCACGGTGATCTGGGGGATGTACTCCCGCGGCGGGTACACCGGCTGGACCGCGGTCGCGGCGGTCGCGGGCCTGCTCGCGACGATCCTGGTGGTGGCGGCCTTCCTGCGGGCCAGCCGGGAACAGCGGCTGCTCGCCTCGCTCGCCCTGGCCGGCGTCCTGATCGGCGGCGCCTGGCTCGCCGAGTGGGGGCGGGCCTACGTCCTGGCCGACTTCACCTGGGCCGGCCTCGCCGTGGCGGCTCTGGTCCGGCTGCCGATGGGCGCCGCGCTGGCCACGGCGGCGGCCGCCTTCGGCTCGTACACGGCCGCCAGCTGGGAGAGCTGGCTCGCCGTCTGCGCCACGGTCGGCGGGCTGACCGTCCTCGGCTACCTGCTGCGCCTCGACACCGAGGCCCGCGGCACCGCGCGCCGGCTGCTCGCCCAGGAACGGGCCGCCCGGGCCGCCGAGGCGGAGACCGCCGCCCTCGCCGAACGGGCCAGGATCGCCCGGGAGATCCACGACGTGCTCGCCCACAGCCTCTCCGCCCAGCTGGTCCACCTGGAGGCGGCCCGGCTGATGCTGGACGCGGGCACCGACCGGGAACAGGTCCGCGAACGGGTGGTCGCCGCCCGCCGGATGGCGCAGGACGGACTGGCCGAGACCCGGCAGGCGCTCTCCGCGCTGCGCGGCGAGTTCACCCCGGTCGGGGAGTTCCTGGTGGAGCTGACGGTGCGTGAGCGGGCCGCGTTCTCGGTGGCCGGGACGCCGCGCCCGCTGGCCGCCGAGGCGGGGCTCGCGGTGCGGCGCACGGTGCAGGAGGCGCTGACCAACGTGCGCAAACACGCTCCCGGAGCGCGCTGCACCGTCGAACTGCGTTACCTGCCCGAGGCGGTGGAGCTGGAGGTCCGCAACACCGCAGCCCGCTCCGATCGCACGGGTGAGCTGGCCGCCAGCGGCAGCGGGTACGGTCTGCTGGGGATGCGCGAACGCGCGGAACTGCTCGGCGGCACCCTGCTGGCGGGCCCGGACGAGGGAGGGTGGCGCGTGCTGCTGCGGGTGCCGGCGTGAGCGGACAGGACGGGGCGGGCCCGATCAGGGTGCTGGTGGCGGACGACCAGACGGTGGTGCGCGAGGGCATCGTGATGCTGCTCGGGCTGCTGCCCGGCATCGAGGTGGTGGGCGCGGCCGCGGACGGCGAGGAGGCCGTCGCCCTGGTGGAGCGGCACCACCCGGACGTGGTGCTGATGGACCTGCGGATGCCGCGCTGCGACGGCGTCGAGGCGACCCGGCGGATCCGCGCCGCCCATCCGGAGACCGAGGTGGTCGTGCTCACCACCTACGCCGACGACGACTCGCTGTTCCCCGCGCTGCGGGCCGGTGCGCGCGGCTACCTCACCAAGGACGCGGGCGGCGAGGAGATCGCCCGCGCCGTCGCGGACGTCCGCTCGGGCGCGGCCGGGCTCTCGCCGCAGGTCCAGTTGCGCCTGTTGGAGCGGCTGGCGGACGAGGCCGGGGTCGCCGCACCGCCGGCCGCCGCTCGGCCGGGCCCGGCCGCCGCCTCGCCGGCGGAGCTGCCGGACGGGCTGACCGCCCGCGAGGCCGAGGTACTGGCACTGATCGCCGAGGGGCTCTCCAACACCGAGATCGCCCAACGGCTGTTCGTCAGCCCGGCCACCGTGAAGACCCACATCAACAACCTCTTCGCCAAAACGGCCGTCCGGGACCGCGCGCAGGCCGTCGCGTACGCCTTCCGGCACGGAATCACCGGTACGCAGCAGTAGTCGCATGAGTGTCTGTCGGATCATCGATCACCTCATCGAGTGAACGTATCTGCATTGGGAGTTGGCGGGGTTCGCGGGCCTCCATCATGGTTCGGTCAGCACACCCCCCGGCCCAGGAGCAGCAGTGCCACAGCAGCAGACGAGCAGTCCCGGGCAGGGGCAGCGTTTCGACTGGTGGGCCGCTCCCGCCGCCGAACCCAGGGCCGAACGGCCGGAGCCCGAGGCTTCGCGGCCGGCGCCGCAGCACGACCTGGCGCCGCAGCACGACCGGGCGGTGCCGGAGCCGGGGCGGCCGGCCCCCGTCCGGCCCGCGGCCGTGGCCGGGCCCGCGCAGCCCGTTCAGGTCACCCGGTCCGTTCCGTCCGCCCACCCCGTGCCGCCCGCCCGGCCCCGGTCCGTCGCCGAGGCGGCCGAGCCGGCCGCGGACAGCAGAACCGAGGTGTACCGGGCGGTCCAGGTCAGCGAGGCGTTCCAGGAGATCAAGCGCGGCTACCGGGCCTTCGTCTTCCCCGCCGGCGGCGCGTTCCTCGGTTGGTACCTGATGTACGTGGCCGCCCAGGCGGCCGCCCCCGGGGTGATGCGCAGCCAGGTGGCCGGCCCGGTGAACGTGGCGTGGCTGCTCGGCCTGCTGCAGTTCGCGACGACCTTCCTGCTCACGTGGCTCTACGCCCGCAACGCCCGCACCAAGCGCGACCGCGCCGCCCTGTCGCTGCGCTGGGACACCCAGGACCAGCTGCGATGAGGACCGCGACCCCGCCCCCCGTCGCCCCCACCGGCGACCACCACGACCTGGCCATCGCGTTGTTCGCCGTGATCGTCCTGGTCACCCTGGCCATCACCGTCTGGGTGGGCCGCCGCGGCAGCGCCGCCGAGGACTTCTACGCCGGCGGGCGCGACTTCACCCCGCTGCAGAACGGCTTCGCGCTCGCCGGCGACTACCTCTCCGCCGCCTCCTTCCTCGGCGTCGCCGGGCTGATCGCGCTCTACGGCTACGACGGCGTGCTCTACAGCATCGGCTTCCTGGTCGCCTGGCTGGTGGTGCTGATGCTCGTCGCCGAGCTCGTCCGCAACGCCGGCCGGTACACCCTGGCCGACGTGCTCGCGCTGCGACTGCGCCGGCGGAAGGTCAGGGCGGCGGCCGGCGGCGCCAGCGTCGTCGTCACGCTCTTCTACCTGGTCGCCCAGATGGTCGGCGCCGGCAGCCTGGTGGCCCTGCTGCTCGGCACCAACAGCTCCGGAGCGCGGACCTGGACCATCGTGGCGGTGGGCGGCCTGATGATCGTCTACGTCACGGTGGGCGGCATGCGGGCCACCACCTGGATCCAGATCGTCAAGGCCGTCCTGCTGGTCGCCGGTTCGGTGCTGCTCACCGTGCTGCTGATGATGCGCTTCCACGGCGACGTCGCCGAGCTGATGCGGCAGGCCGCCCAGCACAGCGGCGCCGGACGGCGGTATCTGGAGCCGGGGCTCAAGTACGGCGCGAGCGTCACCAGCCGGCTGGACTTCTTCAGCCTCGGCCTGGCCCTCGTCCTGGGCACCGCCGGCCTGCCGCACATCCTCTCCCGCTTCTACACCGTGCCCACCGCGCGGGCCGCGCGGCGCTCCACGATGTGGGCGATCGGGCTGGTCGGCGGCTTCTACCTGATGGCCATCGCGCTCGGCCTGGGCGCCACCGCGCTGGTCGGCTCGGCCGAGGTGCGGCACGCGAACCCGGCGGGCAACACCGCGGTGCCGCTGCTCGCCCTGGTGCTGGGCGGCGGCAACGGGAGCACCGGCGGCGTGCTGCTGTTCGCGCTGATCTCGGCGATCGCGTTCGCCACCATCCTGGCGGTGGTGGCCGGTCTGACGCTCGCCTCCTCGGCGGCCTTCGCGCACGACATCTGGGCGGGCGCCTGGCGCGGCCGTCCGCGTCGCGGCGGCCGCCGGGCCGCCGTGCCGGCCTCCCGGCGGGCACGCGGGGGACGGGCACGCGGCGAGCACGCACGCGGAGGCGCCACCGAGCGCGAGGAGGTCGGCGTGGCCCGGATCGCCGCGGTGGTGATCGGGGCGATCGCGATCGCGCTCAGCCTCTTCGCCCAGCAGATGAACGTCGCCTTCCTGGTCGGCCTGGCCTTCGCCGTCGCGGCCTCCGCCAACCTGCCGGTGCTGCTGTACAGCCTGTTCTGGCGGCGGTTCACCGCTCGCGGCGCGGTCTGGTCGGTGTACGGCGGGCTGGTCCCGGCGGTGCTGCTGGTGGCCTTCTCGCCGGTGGTCTCCGGGAGCAAGGCGGCGCTCTTCCCGGGGGTGGACTTCCACTGGTTCCCGCTGGAGAACCCCGGCATCGTCTCCATCCCGCTGGGCTTCCTGGCCGGCTGGATCGGCACCCTCACCTCGCCCGAGCCGGCCGACGCGGACCGCTACGCCGAGCTGGAGGTCCGCTCCCTCACCGGAGCCGGGGCGGCCTGAGCCCGTACACCCCGCAGGCGCGCACCCCGGTGGTCCCAGGACCGCCGGGGTGCGGTGCGTCCGCGGTGCGTCCGCGGTGCGTCGGCGGTGCGTCGGCGGTGCGTCGGCGGTGCGTCCGCGGTGCGTCGGCGGCGGGTTCGGGCGGGTTCGGCTCCGCCCCGGCTCCGAAGCTGTCGCCGGCCTTCCGGTCCCCGGTCAGCTGCGGGCGGCCAGCCCGTAGCGGTGCTCGGGGCGGCCGGTGTCGCCGTAGCGCAGGGTCAGCCGCAGCCGGCTGTCGCGCTCCAGCTGCTTGAGGTAGCGCTGCGCGGTGGAGCGGCTGAGCCCGGTGGCGTCCGCGACCTCCTGGGCGGAGAGCGGCCGGCCGGCCCGGCGCAGCACCCCGAGCACCAGGTCGGTGGTGGGCGCCGAGTGCCCCTTGGGCAGCGCGGCCGCCGGGGCCGCCGCGCTGCGCAGGGTGGCGAACAGCCGGTCCACCTCGTCCTGGCCGGCCTCGCGGGCGGCCGGTCCGGCCAGCGCGTGCCGCAGCTGCGCGTAGGCGACGAGCTTCTCCCGCAGGCCGGCGAAGGTGAACGGTTTGACCAGGTACTGCAGGGCGCCGTGCTGCATCGCCGCGTGCACGGTGGAGACGTCCCGGGCGGCGGTCACCATCATCACGTCGCAGGCCACCTGCCGTTCGCGCAGCCGCCGGACCAGGGCGAGGCCGGTCTCGTCCGGCAGGTGGTGGTCGAGCAGCAGCAGGTCGACCGGGCGCCGCTCCAGGGCGGCCAGCGCCTCGGCGGCCGAGTGCGCGGTGCCGGTGACCCGGAAGCCGGGCACCTTGGCCACGTACGCGGCGTGCACGTCGGCGACCCGGAAGTCGTCGTCCACCACGAGTACGTCGATCATCACGCCTCCACGAGAGGTCCGGTGGGCCGGTGGTCCCCACGGGCGTCCGGGCCTGCGCCGGGCAGGGCCGCGGTGTGCAGCGCCTCGGGCAGCTCCACGGTGAACCGCGCCCCGCCGAGCGGGCCGGCGTCGAGCACGATCCGGCCGCCGGTCCGCTCGACCAGCCGCCGCACCATGGCCAGCCCCAGTCCGCGCGGCCGGTGCGCGGGTGCGTCCTTGCTGCTCCACCCCTCTTCGAAGACCCGCTCGCGCAGCCCCTCCGGCACCCCCGGGCCGCTGTCCGACACCTCCACGAGCAGGGTGGCGCCGGCGGCGGCCAGCACCACCTCCACCCGGCCGCCGCCCGGTGCCAGCGCGTCGACGGCGTTGTCGATCAGGTTGCCGAGCACGGTGACCAGCGCCCGGGCGTCCACCACCGCGTCCGGCAGGTGCGTGGCCGGGGTGACCGCCAGCCGGACGCCGCGCTCGCCCGCCACCGCGGTCTTGCCCGCGAGCAGCGCGGCCACGTGCGGGTCCTGGACCTGCTCGGCGATCCGGGCCGCGACCGCCGCGTGCGAGCCCGACTGCTCGGAGATGAACTCCACGGCCTGGTCGTGCCGGCCCAGCTCCAGCAGGCCGAGCAGGGTGTGCATCCGGTTGGCGTGCTCGTGGTCCTGGGCCCGCAGTGCCTCGGTGAGGCTGCGGGTGGTGTCCAGCTCGCGGACCAGCGACTCCAGCTCGGTGCGGTCGCGCAGGGTGACCACCGCGCCGCCCTCGGCCGTGGCCATCCGGTTCACCACCAGCACCCGGTCGTCCCGGACGGCCGGCAGGTCGGTGCCGGCGATCCGCCCGGCCAGCACGTCGGCCAGCCGCCCGGGCGGCAGCACCGCGTCGATCGGCCGGCCGGTGCTGCCCGCGGGCAGGCCGAGCAGCCGGACCGCCTCGTCGTTGGCCAGCCGGATCCGGCCGTGCTCGTCCAGCGCCACCATGCCCTCGCGGATGCCGTGCAGCATCGCCTCGCGCTCCACCAGCAGCGCCGAGATGTCGGCCAGCGCGATGTTGTGGGTGCGGCGCTTCAGCCGCCGGGCCAGGACCAGGGTGGCGACGGTGCCGGCGGCCAGGCCGGCGCCGGCGCAGAGCAGGATGCCGGTGAGCATCTTCAGCAGCCGGCGCCGGATCGAGTCGTCGCTGATGCCGACCGACACCTCGCCGACGATCCGCCCGTCGGCGGTCCGCAGCGGCACCTTGCCGCGGGCGGTGCGGCCCAGCGTGCCCTGCTGGATGGCGGTGACGCTGCGGCCGCTGAGCGCGGGCTCGGGGTCGGTGGAGACGCGCTGGCCGATCCGGCCCGGGTCGGTGTGCGAGAGCCGGATCCCGTCCACGTCGGTGACCACGACGAAGCTGGCGCCGGTGGCCAGCCGGATCTGCTCGGCGTTGCGCTGGGCGGTGGCGGAGTCGCGGGCCTCGGCGGCCCGGGCGATCGCCTCGTCGCCGGCGGTGGCCTGGGCGATCGACAGCGCACGCTGCATCGCGTCGTGGTCCAGCTCGGAGCTGACCGGGGCGAGGAACAGCCCGGCGGTCACCACGGTGACGCCGACGGTGACGACGGTCTGGCTCAGCAGGAGCTGGGCGAAGACCCGGCGGGGGCGGCGGGGGTGCTTCATCCGGGGCCTCCTCTCCTGTGGTCGGCCCTGTGGTCGGTCCTGTGGTCGGCACACCCTACGTTTCCGAGGTGCTCCTGTCAGCCGCGTCCCCGCTGTTGTAGCGGAAGCAAAACGAGCAGAACACCCCTCAACGCGGAGAACCCGCACTACGCCGAGAAGGCTCCCGCCGCTGCCCGGCCCGCTCCTAGCCTCCCGGGGCAAGCACAGACCCGGGAGGTCACATGAGTACAACCCCGGTGCCGGATCCGACGCCGGCTCCCGCGATCGAGTTGAGCGGCGCCACCAAGCGCTTCCGCACCCCGTCCGGGGCGCTGCACACCGCCGTCCGCGATCTCGACCTGACCGTCGCGCAGGGCGAGTTCGTCGCCGTCGTCGGACCCACCGGCTGCGGCAAGTCCACCACGCTGACGCTGGTCAGCGGCCTGGAGGAGCCCACCGAGGGCGACGTCCGGGTGTACGGGGAGCCGGTCGGCGGGATCAACCCGCAGGTCGGCTTCGTCTTCCAGCAGGACGCCGTCTTCCCCTGGCGGACCGTCCTGTCGAACGTCGCGGCCGGCCCGCGGTTCCGCGGCGTCCCGGCCGCCGAGGCCCGGGAGCGGGCCCGCGACTGGCTGGCCCGGGTCGGCCTGGCCGCCTTCGAGGACCGCTACCCCCACCAGCTCTCCGGCGGCATGCGCAAGCGGGTCGCGCTGGCGCAGACCTTCGTCAACGACCCGGGGATCCTGCTGATGGACGAGCCGTTCTCGGCGCTCGACGTGCAGACCCGCGCCCTGATGTCCGACCAGCTGCTGGAGCTCTGGGCCGGTACCGGCTCGTCGGTCGTCTTCGTCACCCACGACCTGGACGAGGCCATCGCGCTGGCCGACCGGGTCGTCGTGATGACCGCCGGCCCGGCCACCGTCAAGGAGGTCTTCACCGTCGACCTGCCCCGCCCGCGCACCGTGGAGGCCGTCCGGCTGGAACCGAGGTTCGTCGAGCTGTACCGCGAGATCTGGGCCTCGCTCGGCGAAGAGGTGCGCATCACCCGCGAGAGAGGAGCGGGTCGTGCCGCTTGAGACCACCGTGGCGGCCGCCGCCAGGCCCGCAGCCGCCCCCGCCAGCCGTACCGAGGCCCGCGAACGGGCCGCCCGCAACCGCAGGTTGAGCGTCTACGGGGCCAGGGCCGCCGTCCTGGTCGCCTTCCTCGGCCTCTGGGAACTCTGCGCCCGCACCGAGGTCGTCGACCCGTTCAACTTCTCCCAGCCGTCGCGGATCTGGGCGCAGATCTGGCAGTGGATCACCCACGGCACCGCCCAGGGCTCGCTCGGCGAACAGATCGGCTACACCCTCTACGAGGCCCTCAGCGGCTGGGTGCTCGGCGTCACCGGCGGCGTGCTGCTGGGCATCGCGCTCGGCCGGATCCGCTTCCTGGCCGACGTGTTCGGGCCCTACATCAAGGTGCTGAACGCCATCCCGCGCATCGTGCTGGCACCGATCTTCCTGATCTGGTTCGGCCTCGGCCCGGCCTCCAAGGTCGCCTCCGCCGTCGTGCTGGTGTTCTTCCCGGTCTTCTTCAACGCCTTCCAGGGCGCCCGCGAGGTGGACCGCAACCTCGTCGCTAACGCCCGCATCCTGGGTGCCAACAACCGCAAGGTCACCCTCCAGGTGGTCATCCCCGCCGCCACCACCTGGATCTTCACCAGCCTGCACGTCAGCTTCGGCTTCGCACTGATCGGCGCCATCGTCGGCGAGTACATCGGCGCCACCAAGGGCCTCGGCCTGCTCGTCGCGGCCGCCCAGGGCACCTTCAACGCGGCCGGCGTGTACGCCGCGATGACCATCCTGGCCGTCGTCGCGCTGCTCACCGAGGGGCTGCTGACCTTCGCCGAGAAGAAGCTGTTCCGCTGGAAGCCGGCCGAATCCGGCGACGGCCGCTGACCCCTTCTGCCTCCCCCCCGCCCGTCCCTCCGCAGAGAGGCCCCCACCCATGCGCCCGAACCCGACCGGCAGAGCCGCCGCCACCGCCCTCGCCGCCGTCCTGCTGCTCCCCCTCACCGCCTGCGCCAACGACGCCGCCTCCGCCTCCCACGCCGCCGTACCGGCCGGGCAGCAGGTCGACGGCCCCAAGGTCAAGATCATGGTCGGCGGCCTGGACAAGGTCATCTACCTGCCCGCCATGCTCACCCAGCGCCTCGGGTACTTCGGCGAGGCCGGCGTCAACGTCGAGCTGATGAGCGAGCCCGCCGGCGTCAACGCCACCACCGCGCTGCTCGCCGGCGACGTCCAGGGCGCGGTCGGCTTCTACGACCACACCATCGACCTGCAGGCCAAGGGCAAGAACGTCGAGTCCGTGGTCCAGTTCTCGCAGGCCCCCGGCGAGGTCGAGATCGTCTCCACCAAGCAGGCCGAGGCCATCCGGTCCGGTGCCGACTTCAAGGGGCGCAAGCTCGGCGTCACCAGCATCGGCTCCTCCACCGACTTCCTCACCAAGTACCTCGCCGTCAAGAACGGCACCGCCGTGAGCGAGTTCAGCCCGATCGCGGTCGGCGCCGGCCAGACCTTCATCGCCGCCCTCCAACAGGGCAGCATCGACGCCGGCATGACCACCGACCCGACGGTGGCCACCATCCTGGACAAGGGCCTCGGCAAGATCCTCTACGACATGCGCACCCCGCAGGGCTCGCGTGACGCGCTCGGCGGGCTCTACCCGTCGTCCTCGCTCTACATGAACACCGACTGGGTGGAGAAGAACAAGGACACCACCCAGAAGCTCGCCAACGCCTTCGTGAAGACCCTCAAGTGGATGTCCGGCCACACCCCGGAGGAGATCGCCGCGAAGATGCCCGCCGACTACGCGCAGGGCGGGGCCGAGCAGTACGCGGCCGCGATCAAGGCGACGCTGCCGATGTTCACCACCGACGGGGTGATGCCCGCGGACGGCCCCAGGACGGTGCTCGCCGTGCTCGCGGCCTTCCACCCGGACGTCAAGGGCAAGGAGGGCACGATCGACCTCGCCCGGACCTACACCACCGAGTTCGTCGGCAAGGCCGCCACCGGCTGAGCCGCCCCCGACCGAACGGTCCCGCGCCACCCCGGACAGCGGGCGCGGGGCCGTTCACCGTACCGGCGGTCCCGAGCCCACCCCCACGGGCGCGGGGCCGCTGCACTGTGAAGCCGTCGCGGGGCGGGGCAGGGCGGGGTATGGCAGGGCGGGGCCGGCAGCCGGCAGCCGGCACCCGCCTGGGCCGGCCCGGCAGCCGGCACCCGCCCGCGCCGGCCCGGCGCCCCGGCTACGCCACCTGCCGGACCGCCGCCACGTCCATCCGCGACGGCGTCCCCGCCGCCTTGCCACAGCTCTCCGGCCGGGCCGGCTCGCTCGCACCCTCGACCACCTCGGCCTCCCAGGCCCGGCCGTCCTCGTGCACCACCCCGACCAGCCAGCGCCCCTCGCCCGCCGGCCGCTGCGCCACCGTCAGCACGTCCACCGCGGTCTCCCCGGTGGCCACCCGCACCGCATGCTCGGCCGCCTGGCCCGGACGGTCCCAGCCCGAGCGGCCCCGCGACCACTCCGGCACCATGTGCCCGGCCGCCGTCGCCGCCAGCACCTCCTTGGCGCTCTCCGCCGTCAGCCGCCCGTACGCGTAGCCGTACGGCAGCACCAGCATCGTGGGGGAGAAGCGGTGCCCGCCCAGGTGCGTCACCTCCCACACCTCACTGTGCCCGGCCGCCGCCAACTCCGCCGCCAGCGGCCGCCCCAGCAGCGCGCAGCAGCGGTCCCGGCGCCCGTTCGTGCAGACCAGCGCGATCGGCCCGCCCACGTGCTCGGCACCGAACCCGCCGTGATCACCGGCGCCCAGCGCCGAGAAGTCCAGCTCCAGCAGCTCCGCCGGATCGGCCACCGCCGCCCGGCGCACCCAGCTCCGGCCCGGCACCGCGTGCGCCACGACCACCTCGTGCCGCGCGTCCGGCAGACAGTCCGCGTGCCGCCCCGGCCGGCGGATCAGCGCCACCCGAACCCCGGTCCCGGCGGCCGCCGCCTCCAGCGCCCGCCCCACCGCCGCGTCCAGATGGCTCTCACCCAGCGCCTTGGCCCCCCACGGACCGTTCTGCTCCAGCAGCAGCCAGGTGGTGGCGGTCGCCGCGGTGGCGGCCAGCGGCTCGGACAGCTCCCGCGACAACGTCGCACACGTGCTCACGCAGGCAAGGCTACCCGTACCGGAAAAGCCCGCGGCGGAACACCCGGAGGTGTCCCGCCGCGGGCCGCAGCCCGTCCCCGGCGCCGCTACGCCGGGCCGGCCACCACCGCGATGGGCGCCGTCACCGGCGTGCCCGAGCCGTCCCGACGCGGGTCCCGCTCCGGCAGGTCGACCGGGGCGCCCTTGGCCGTCGCCGCCCGCGCCGGCGCCGCGCCCGCCCAGGCGAAGGAGAGCAAGTCCTCACCGCGCAGGAAGCGCTGGCAGCGGACACCGCCGGTGGCCCGCCCCTTGCGCGGGTACTGCTCGAACGGCGTGACCTTCCACGTCGACTGCGCCTCGCCGGTCAGCGTGCCCGAGGCACCGGCCACCGAGACCACCACCGCGTCCGCCGCCGGATCCACCGCGGTGAACGACAGCACCCGGGCACCGTCCGACAGCTTGATCCCCGCCATGCCGCCGGCCGGCCGGCCCTGCGGACGGACCTGGCCCGCCGGATAGCGCAGCAACTGGGCGTCCGAGGAGATGAAGACCAAGTCCTCCTCACCCGTGCGCAGTTCCACCGCGCCGACCAGCTCGTCGCCCTCCTTGAGCGCGATCACCTCGAACTCGTCCTTGTTCGCCGGCCACTCCGGGACCACCCGCTTCACCACACCCTGCACGGTGCCCAGCGCCAGCCCCGGCGAGGACTCGTCCAGCGTGGTCAGCGCCAGCACCCGCTCGCCCGCCTCCAGACGCAGGAACTCGTCCACCGCGGCCCCGCCCGCCAGCGTCGGCGACGGCGTCGGCGGCAGCGCCGGCAGGTCGATCACCGGCAGCCGCAGCACCCGGCCCGCCGACGTCACCACACCCACGTCCGCCCGCGCCGTGGCCGGCACCGCCGACACGATCACATCGTGCTTCGCCCGCTTCTCCGACAGCTCGAACGGCTCGCCGTCCGCCGTCCGCGCCAGCAGACCCGTCGACGACAGCAACACCCGGCACGGGTCGTCCGCCACCTCCAGCGGCACCGACAGCGCCGCCGACGGAGCTGCACCCGCCTCCAGCAGCACCGTCCGCCGCTCGGTGCCGAACTGCTTCGACACCGCGCCCAGCTCGCCCGACACCACGCTGCGCAGCCGCGCGTCCGACTCCAGGATCTCCGTCAGCTCCGCGATCTCCGACGTCAGCTTCGCCTGCTCCTCCTCCAGCTCCACCCGGTCGAACCGGGTCAGCCGCCGCAGGGGGGTGTCCAGGATGTACGCCGTCTGCGTCTCCGACAGCGAGAAGCGCTCGATCAGGCGCTCCTTCGCCTGCGCCGCGTTGTCGCTGGACCGGATGATCGCGATGACCTCGTCGATGTCGACCAGCGCCACCAGCAGGCCCTCGACCAGGTGCAGCCGCTCCTGGCGCTTGCGCCGGCGGAAGTCGCTGCGCCGGCGCACCACGTTGAAGCGGTGGTCGACGTAGACCTCCAGCAGCTCCTTCAGACCCAGCGTCAACGGCTGGCCGTCCACCAGCGCCACGTTGTTGATGCCGAAGGTCTCCTCCATCGGCGTCAGCTTGTACAGCTGCTCCAGCAGCGCCTCCGGCACGAAGCCGTTCTTCACCTCGATCACCAGCCGCAGCCCGTGCTCGCGGTCGGTGAGGTCCTTGACGTCCGCGATGCCCTGCAGCTTCTTCGCGTTGACCAGGTCCTTGATCTTCGAGATCACCTTCTCAGGGCCGACGTTGTACGGCAGCTCGGTGACCACGATGCCCTTGCGGCGGGCCGTCACCGCCTCCACCGTCGTCGTCGCCCGGATCTTGAAGGTGCCGCGGCCCGACTCGTAGGCGTCCCGGATCCCCGACAGGCCGACGATCCGCCCGCCCGTCGGCAGGTCCGGACCCGGCACGAACCGCATCAGCGTGTCCAGGTCCGCGTTCGGGTGCTTGATCAGGTGCCGGGCGGCCGCCACCACCTCGGACAGGTTGTGCGGCGGCATGTTGGTCGCCATGCCGACCGCGATCCCCGTCGCGCCGTTCACCAGCAGGTTCGGGAACGCGGCCGGCAGCGCCATCGGCTCCTGCTCGCTGCCGTCGTAGTTCGGACCGAAGTCGACCGTGTCCTCGTGGATCGACTCCACCATCGCCATCGACGCGGCCGTCAGCCGCGACTCGGTGTAGCGCATCGCGGCCGGCGGGTCGTCGTTGCCCAGCGAACCGAAGTTCCCGTGGCCGTCGATCAGCGGCAGCCGCATCGAGAACGGCTGCGCCATGCGCACGACCGAGTCGTAGATCGACGCGTCACCGTGCGGGTGCAGCCGGCCCATCACCTCGCCCACCAGGCGGGCGCACTTCACGTGCCCCCGCTCCGGGCGAAGGCCCATCTCGTTGGCCTGGTACAGGATTCGCCGGTGCACCGGCTTCAGACCGTCCCGCGCGTCCGGCAGCGCGCGCGAGTAGATCACCGAGTAGGCGTACTCCAGGAAGGAGCCCTGCATCTCGTCCACGACGTCGACATCGAGGATCCGCTCCTCGAAATCTCCGGGCGGCGGGGTCTGCGAACTGCGGCGGGCCATCGCGGCGGGGCTCCCTTGCGTCTTGTCTGCGTCTGCGGTTCTGCTCTGCTTCGGATCACGGCTCAGCGCCCCCATTGTGGACCCTCCCGCCGACAATCCCCGCCGCCGCCCCTCTTCCGCCCCTGGCGAACGCACCGTCCGCGCGGACACATCCGCGCCCTTCGCGCGTTGCACCACAATGGGGACGCCACACGAACCCCGACATCGACGACGGGAAGGACCCGAGCGCATGGCCAACCCGGCCCCCGCCTCAACCCGAGGCATCGCCATCACCGAGCACCGCCTGGCCAACGGCCTGCGCGTCGTCCTCTCCGAGGACCACCTCACCCCGGTCGCCGCCGTCTGCCTCTGGTACGACGTGGGCTCCCGCCACGAGGTGAAGGGCCGCACCGGCCTGGCCCACCTGTTCGAGCACCTGATGTTCCAGGGCTCCGCCAACGTCTCGAACAACGGCCACTTCGAGCTCGTCCAGGGCGCCGGCGGCTCGCTCAACGGCACCACCAGCTTCGAGCGCACCAACTACTTCGAGACCATGCCCGCCCACCAGCTGGAGCTCGCCCTCTGGCTGGAGGCCGACCGGATGGGCTCGCTGCTCGCCGCGCTCGACGACGCCTCGATGGAGAACCAGCGCGACGTCGTCAAGAACGAGCGCCGCCAGCGCTACGACAACGTCCCCTACGGCACCGCCTTCGAGAAGCTCACCGCGCTCTCCTTCCCCGACGGCCACCCCTACCACCACACCCCCATCGGCTCGATGGCCGACCTGGACGCCGCCACGCTGGAGGACGCCCGCACGTTCTTCCGCACCTACTACGCGCCCAACAACGCCGTCCTCTCCGTCGTCGGCGACATCGACCCCGAGCAGACCATCGCCTGGGTCGAGAAGTACTTCGGCACCATCCCCGCCCACGACGCCAAGCAGCCCCCGCGCGACGGCACCCTGCCCGACACCATCGGCAGCGAACTGCGCGAGCTCATCCGCGAGGACGTCCCCTCCCGCGCCCTGATGGCCGCCTACCGCCTCCCGCACGACGGCACCCGCGAGGCCGACGCCGCCGACCTCGCCCTCACCATCCTCGGCAGCGGCGAGTCCAGCCGCCTCTACAACCGCCTCGTCCGCCGCGACCGCACCGCCGTCGCCGCCGGCTTCGGCCTGCTCCGCCTCGCCGGCGCCCCCAGCCTCGGCTGGCTCGACGTCAAGACCTCCGGCGACGCCACCATCGAGCAGATCGACACCGCCGTCGACGAGGAGCTCGCCCGCTTCGCCGCCGAAGGCCCCACCACCGCCGAACTCGAGCGCGCCCAGGCCCAGATCGAGCGCGAATGGCTCGACCGGCTCACCACCGTCGCCGGCCGCGCCGACGAACTCTGCCGCTACGCCGTCCTCTTCGGCGACCCGAAGTTGCTCAACGAAGCCCTCCCCAAGGTGCTCGACGTCACCGCCGAGGAGGTGCAGGCCGTCGCCCAGGCCCGCCTGCACCAGCGCAACCGGGCCGTCCTCGTCTACGAGCCCACCCCCGCCGACGACACCGACACCACCGCCGCCACCGACGAGGAGGGCACCGCCGCATGAGCACGGACCACGTCCCCGCCATGACGTTCCACCCCCAGCCCGAGCCCGGCACCCCCAGCCCGTGGGCCTTCCCCGCCCCCGAGCGCGCCGCCCTCGGCAACGGCATCACCGTCCTGCACTGCCACCGCCCCGGCCAGCAGCTGGTCGCCGTCGACGTCCTGCTCGCCGCCCCGCTCGCCGCCGAACCCGACGGCCTCGACGGCATCGCGAGCATCCTCGCCCGCGCCCTCAGCGAGGGCACCGACACCCTCACCGCCGAGGAGTTCGCCGCCGAGCTGGAGCGCGCCGGCGCCACCCTCGACGCGCACGCCGACCACCCCTGCATCCGGGTCTCTCTCGAAGTCCCCGCCAGCCGGCTCCAGCGCGGCCTCAGCCTGCTCGCCGACGCCCTGCGCGCCCCCGCCCTGCCCGAGGACGAGATCGAGCGCCTCGTCGCCAACCGCCTCGACGAGATCGTCCACGAGCAGGCCAACCCCGCCCGCCGCGCGGCCAAGGCCCTCTACGCCGAGCTCTTCGACGGCGCCGACCGCCTCTCCCGCCCCCGCGGCGGCACCGCCGAGACGGTCAAGTCCATCGACCGCGGCGGCGTCAAGGCGTTCTACGACGCCCACGTCCGCCCCGCCACCACCACCGTCGTCGTGGTCGGCGACCTCACCGGCACCGACCTGCCCGCGCTGCTGGAGAGCACCCTCGGCACCTGGACCGCCGCCCCGGCCGAGGCCGGCGTCCACGCCCCGGTCACCGCCGACGACACCGGCCGCGTCGTCATCGTCGACCGGCCCGGCTCGGTCCAGACCCAGCTGCTCATCGGCCGCATCGGCCCCGACCGCCACGACCCCGCCTGGGCCGCCCAGATCCTCGGCACCTACTGCCTCGGCGGCACCCTCACCTCCCGCCTCGACCGGGTGCTGCGCGAGGAGAAGGGCTACACCTACGGCGTCCGGGCCTTCGCCCAGCCGCTGCGCTCCGCCGCCGACGGCAGCGGCCGCGCGCTGCTCGCGATCAGCGGCTCGGTGGACACCGCCTCCACCGCCCCGGCGCTCGCCGACACCTGGACCATCCTGCGCACCCTCGCCGCCGAGGGCCTCACCGACGCCGAGCGCGACGAGGCCGTGCAGTACCTGGTCGGCGTCGCGCCGCTGAAGTACGAGACCGCGGGCTCGGTCGCCGGCACCCTGGCCGACCAGGTCGAGCAGCACCTGCCGGACGACTACCAGGCCGAGGTCTACCGGCAGATGGCCGAGCTCCCCACCGCCGCCGCCACCGACGCCGTGGTCGCCGCCTTCCCGCCGGACCGCCTGGTCACCGTGCTGGTCGGCGACGCGTCGGAGTTCGCGGAGCAGGTGCGCGGACTCGGCCTCGGCGAGGTCACCGTGATCAGCGCCTGAAGCCGCTGAACCCCGGTACGGGCAGGGCCCGGTGGAGCACTCCGCTCCGCCGGGCCCGCCGCCGTTTAATCCCTTGCGGGGCGCGACCGCGCTGTGGGTAGATATCCCCCGGCAGCCGGTACACACACGGAGAGGAGGCGGTCACCATGCGGGTCGAGCAGACCATAGCGCGCTCCCCGAGGCCGTCCTCCCGACGCCGCCCCTCCGCAGTCTGAGCACTGCCCCTGATCTTCCCCGCGCCGCGCCGGGACTCTTCGCGCGGCACCACACCCAGACTTGAACCAACCGGCCTTTGGAGGTCGTTCAACCATGTCGTACACCGAGGTGCCCGGCGTCCGGGTCCCGATCCGGATGTGGACCGACCCGGCCACCGTCGAGGGCCAGGCCATGCAGCAGCTGCGCAACATCAGCTCGCTGCCGTGGCTGCACGGCCTCGCCGTGATGCCGGACGTCCACCTGGGCAAGGGCGCGACCGTCGGCTCCGTGATCGCGATGAAGGGCGCCGTCTGCCCGGCGGCGGTCGGCGTGGACATCGGCTGCGGGATGAGCGCGGTGAAGACCTCGCTGACCGCGAAGGACCTGCCGGACGACCTGTCCCGGCTCCGCTCCAAGATCGAGCAGGCCATCCCGGTCGGCCGCGGCCTCCACACCGACCCGGTCGACCCGGGCAAGCTGCACGGCTTCGCGACGGCGGGCTGGGACGACTTCTGGCAGCGCTTCGACGGGGTGGCCCCGGAGGTCAAGTGGCGCCGCGAACGGGCCATGCAGCAGATGGGAACGCTCGGCGGGGGAAACCACTTCATAGAATTGTGTGTTGATAGCACCGGTGCTGTGTGGTTGATGCTGCACTCCGGTTCGCGCAACATCGGCAAGGAGCTGGCGGAGCACCACATGGGCGTCGCGCGCTCGCTGCCGCACAACCAGGGCCTGGTCGACCACGACCTCGCCGTGTTCATCGCGGACACCCCGCAGATGGCGGCCTACCGCCAGGACCTCTTCTGGGCGCAGGAGTACGCCAAGAACAACCGCGCGCTGATGATGGTGCTCTTCCAGGACGTCCTGCGCCGCGAGTTCGCCAAGGCGAAGGTCACCTTCGACGAGGTGATCAGCTGCCACCACAACTACGTGGCGGAGGAGCGGTACGACGGCGTCGACCTGCTGGTGACCCGCAAGGGCGCGATCAGGGCCGGATCCGGCGACTACGGGATCATCCCCGGCTCGATGGGGACGGGGTCGTACATCGTCCGCGGCCTCGGTAACGAGGCGGCGTTCAACTCGGCCTCGCACGGCGCCGGCCGCAAGATGAGCCGCAACGCGGCGAAGAAGCGGTTCACCACCCAGGACCTGGTCGAGCAGACCAAGGGCGTGGAGTGCCGGAAGGACTCCGGTGTCGTCGACGAGATCCCGGGCGCGTACAAGTCGATCGAGAAGGTCATCGAGCAGCAGAAGGACCTGGTCGAGGTGGTCGCCCACCTGAAGCAGGTCGTCTGCGTCAAGGGCTGAGACGCAGCGAGGCCCCCGGGACACCCGGGGGCCTCGCTGTCGTGCGTCCCGCTTCGTTCAGGCGGCGGCGGGGAGCTCGTCGAGGCCTTCCTGGACGAGCTTGGCGAGGCGGTCCAGGGCGTCGGCGGCGCCGTCGGCGTCGGAGGTGAGGACGACCTCCTCGCCGCCCTGGGCGCCGAGGCCGAGCAGGCCGAGCAGCGAGGCGGCGTTGACCGGGACGCCGCCCGGCTTGGCGATGGTGATCGGCACGCCGGTGGCCGCCACGGCCTTGACGAAGACGGCGGCGGGACGGGCGTGCAGGCCCTCGGCCCAACCGATGGTGACGCGGCGCTCAGCCATGAGACGTGCCTTTCCGGTGAAGCTGGTCATGGCCGGGCTTGGGGGAGGCGGCCATGTTGTCTAGACCAGTGTCGCACGCAGGGAACCCCTCCGGACCGCCCCGTTCGGGAGTTGTGATTGTTTCTTTCGGGGGCATAAGAAGGGGCTCAAGGCCCGGTCAGCGGGCCCCTGGGGCCCTGTCCACCCTGCCGCGGGCGCACGCCCGGCGCCATTCGGCTCGCCGCCGGATAACCTGACGAATGTGGACGACGCCGCGGTACCGCACCCCGAGCAGAGCGAGCCGGACTACCCGCAGCACTGGGAGGCCGACATCCTCCTGCGGGACGGCGGCACGGCCCGGATCCGGCCGATCACGCCCGACGACGCCGGCCGCCTGGTCGAGTTCTACGAGCAGGTCTCCGACCAGTCCAAGTACTTCCGCTTCTTCGCGCCCTACCCCCGGCTCTCCGACAAGGACGTCCGCCGCTTCACCCACCACGACTTCGTGAACCGGGTCGGCCTCGCCGTGGTGATCCGTGACCGCTTCATCGCCACCGTCCGCTACGACCGGATCGACGCCGAGGGCCGCCCCTCCGAGACCGGCACCGACGCCGAGGTGGCCTTCCTGGTGCAGGACGCCCACCAGGGCCGCGGGGTCGCCTCCGCGCTGCTGGAGCACATCGCCGCGGTGGCGCAGGAGCGCGGGATCCGCCGCTTCCAGGCCGAGGTCCTGCCGGAGAACCGGAAGATGGTGAAGGTCTTCACCGACGCCGGCTACACCCAGCACCGCAGCTTCGCCGACGGCGTGGTCCACCTGGAGTTCGACCTGGAGCCGACCGCGGCCTCGCTCGCCGTGATGCGGGCGCGCGAGCACCGCGCCGAGGCGAGGTCGGTGCAGCGGCTGCTCACCCCGCGCTCGGTGGCGGTCCTGGGCGCCTCGCGCAACCCGCAGACCGTCGGCCGGGCGCTCCTGCGCGACCTGCTGGTCGGCTTCGAGGCCGGCGGCGAGGACGACGACCGCCGGATCTACGCGGTGAACCGCAACGCCCCGCCCGGCACCGAGGTGGACGGCGTCCCGGTGCACCGCTCGATCCTGGACATCCCCGGCCCGGTGGACCTCGCGGTGATCGCCGTCCCGGCCGGCGCCGTCCCCGCCGCGGTCGCCGACTGCGGCGCGCACGGCGTGCAGGGCCTGGTGGTGGTCACCGCCGGCTACGCCGAGACCGGCGCCGAGGGCCGCGACCGCCAGCGCGCCCTGGTCCGCCAGGCCCGGGCGGCCGGCATGCGAGTGATCGGCCCGAACGCCTTCGGCCTGATCAACACCGACCCCGGGCACCCGCTCAACGCCTCGCTCGCGCCCGCCCTGCCGCAGCGCGGCGGCTTCGGGATCTTCTGCCAGTCCGGCGCGATCGGCGTCGCCCTGCTGGAGGCCGCCCACCGCCGCGGCCTCGGCGTCTCCACCTTCGCCTCGGTCGGCAACCGCGCCGACGTCTCCGGCAACGACCTCCTCCAGTACTGGGCCGAGGACCCGGCCACCGACGTGGTGCTGCTCTACCTGGAGTCCTTCGGCAATCCCCGCAAGTTCACCCGGATCGCCCGCCGGCTGGCCGCCGCCAAGCCGATCGTGGTGGTCAAGGGCGCCCGCCACACCGGCAGCCTGCCGCCCGGCCACGCCGTCCCGTCCACCGCCACCGGGCTGCGCGACGCCACCGTCGACGCACTCTTCGAGCAGGCCGGCGTCACCCGGGTGGAGACCATCACCGAGCTGTACGACACGGGGGAGCTGCTCGCCCTGCAGCCGCTGCCGCCCGGCGACCGGGTCGCCGTCGTCGGAAACTCCGACTCGCTCGGCCTGCTCACCCACGACGCCTGCCTCAGCGCCGGGCTGCGCCCCCGCACCCCCGTCGACCTGACCACCGCCGCCACCGGTGAGAACTTCCGGATCGCGCTGGACGTGGCCCTGGAGGACCAGGCCGTCGACGCGGTCATCGCGGTGGCCATCCCGCCGATCGGCACCTCCGCGCACGCCTTCATGGGCGGCCGGCTGGCCGGCCCGGACGACCCGGAGATGGGCTCCGACGACCCCGAGATCGCCGCCGCCCTGCTCGAAGCCGGCGATCGCGCACGCGAGTTGGGCAAGCCTCTGCTGCTGGCCCACCTGGCGCTCACCGACCTGCCGAACCGGCTGCGGCCCGGCGGCATCCCCGCCTATCCGGCGCCCGAGCGGGCCGTCCGCGCCCTCGCCCACGCCGTCCACTACGCGCACTGGCGCCGCCGGACGGCCGTGGCCGAGGAGACCGCCCGCGTCCCCGAGCTGGACCGGATCGACGAGGGCGCCGCCCGGGCCCGGGTCGACGCCGCGCTCTCCACCCGCGTCGCCGCCCGCCCGTCGCCCGCCACCACCCTCGACCGCGGCGCCACGCGCCGGAGCTTCTTCACCCGTACCCGGCCCGGCGGCGCGCGGATCACCCTGCCGGACGCCGATGCGGCCGCCCTGCTGGCCCACTACGGCATCGACGTCTCGCCGACCCTGCCCGCCCCCGACGAGGAGTCCGCCGTCCGCGCCGCGGCGGCGCTCGGCTACCCCGTCGCCCTCAAGGCCACCGCCCCGCACCTGCGCCACCGCCCCGACCTGGGCAGCGTCCGGCTGGACCTGACCGGCGAGCCGGGGCTGCGCCGGGCCCACCGCGAGCTGGACGCCCTGCTCGGCGGGGCCGCCCAGGCCGAGCTGGTCGTCCAGCGGCTCGCCCCGCGCGGGGTGGACACCGTGATCGGCGCCACGGTCGACCCCGCGGTCGGCGCGATCCTCTCCTTCGGCCTGGCCGGCGCCCCCGCCGAGCTGCTCGGCGACGTCGCGCACCGGCTCGTCCCGGCCACCGACCAGGACGTGGCCGGGCTGATCCGCGAGGTCCGGGCGGCGCCGCTGCTGTTCGGCTGGCGCGGGGCCGAGGCGGTGGACACCGGCGCCCTGGAGGAGCTGCTGCTGCGGGTCTCCCGGCTGGTCGACGACCTCCCGGAGGTGGCCTCGGTGGATCTCGAACCCGTGGTCGTGGCCCCGCACGGACTGGCGATCCTGGGGGCGCGAGTGCGGCTCGCGCCCCTGCCCGTCCGCAGCGATCTGGGCCCGCGCGCCATGAGCACCCTGTAACCTTCCTTGGTTGCGCCCCGCCCCGGGGTGCTGTTGCCCGGAAGCTCGGCGCCGCGCCGCCCGCTTCGTCGGCGGACCATGCCAGGATGGAGTTATGGCGAAGACCGGTACCACCACCACTCAGGACCTGCGCTCGGCGATCGAGCGCAGCGGCTACTACCCGGCCCTGGTGTCCGAGGCGGTCGAGTCCGCGGTGGGTCCCGAGCCGATCAGCTCCTACCTGGTGCACCAGGAGACCACCTTCGACGCCAACGAGGTCCGCCGGCACGTCACCGTGCTCGTGCTGACCCCGACCCGCTTCGTGGTGAGCCACACCGACGAGCAGTCCGGTGACGGCGCGGGTGCGGCGGTGCCCTTCGCGACGACCTCCACCGAGAGCGTCCGGCTGGACCGGATCGGTTCGGTCGTGGTGAGCCGGATGGTCGCCAACCCGGAGACGTACACCCCGGGCACGCTGCCGCGCGAGGTCGTGCTGACCATCGGCTGGGGCGCGGTGCAGCGGCTCGACCTGGAGCCGGCCGGCTGCTCGGACCCGAATTGCGAGGCGGACCACGGGTACACCGGGTCGGCCACCGCTGACGACCTGTCACTGCGGGTCAGCGAGGCGGGCGACGGCCCGGAGACGGTCGCCCAGGCGCTCGTGTTCGCCCGGGCGCTCTCCGACGCGACGATCAACAACGGCCCGCGGGTCTGATCCCGGGCCGTGCGGCACGCACCGCACGGCCGTGCGACCAACCGGCGACGCAACGGAAGCCAGGAAGCCAGCCTCTCAGCCATGTCCTTCGCACCCGACGGCCACGACGCCTTCGAGATCCTCGACCCCGCCACCGCCCCGGCGCCCCCGTACGGCGGTGGCTCGCTCTGCGACCTGCTGCCCTCGGTGGCCGCCGGCCTCGGTGTGCCCGGCTTCACGGCGGCGCTGCCGATCGCACCCGCCGACCGGGTGGTGGTGTTCCTGGTCGACGGCCTCGGCTGGGAGCTGCTGCTGCGCCACCCCGAGTACGCACCGTTCCTCTCCTCGCTGGCCGGCAGCTCGCTCGGCGGCTCCGGCCGCCCGCTGACCGCGGGCTTCCCGTCCACCACCGCCACCTCGCTGGCCTCGGTGGGCACCGGGACGCCGCCCGGCCTGCACGGTCTGGCCGGCTACACGGTGGCCGTCCCGGGCGCCGGCTACCTGATGAACCAGCTGCGCTGGCAGCCGCACACCGACCCGGCGCTCTGGCAGCCCTACCCGACGGTGTTCGAGCAGACCCATCTGGCGGGAGTGGCGACGGCGCAGGTCTCCTCGCCGCTGTTCGCCCAGACCCCGCTGACCCGGGTGGCGCTCTCCGGCGGCACCTTCCTCGGCCGCACCACGGGCGAGGAGCGGATGGACCAGGCCGCCGCCTGGCTGGCCGAGCACGACCGCGCCCTCGTCTACACCTACGTGAGCGAGCTGGACGGCGCCGGGCACCGGTTCGGGGTGGACTCCGACGAGTGGCGGATGACGCTGGACGCGGTGGACCGCCTGGCCCGCCGGCTGGCCGAGCAGCTGCCGCCGCGCTCGGCGATGTACGTCACCGCCGACCACGGCATGATCGACATCGCGCCGGAGGACCGGATCGACTTCGACGAGGACTGGGAGCTCGGGGCCGGAGTGGCGCTGCTCGGCGGGGAGGGCCGGGCCCGGCACGTGTACGCCGTGCCGGGGGCGGCCGCCGACGTGTACACGGTCTGGAGCGAGGTGCTCGGCGACCGGATGTGGGTGGCGACCCGGGACGAGGCGATCGCCGCCGGCTGGTTCGGCCCGTCGGTGGACGAGCGGGTCTACCACCGGATCGGCGACGTGGTCGCCGCCGCCCGCGACGACGTCGCCGTGATCGCCTCCCGCAACGAGCCGGGCGAGTCCGCGATGATCGGTCTTCACGGCTCGATGACCCCGGTGGAGCAGTTCGTGCCGCTGCTCGAAGTCCGCCGCTGAACTCCCCTCCTCTGAAAGGCCTCTGCACCACCCATGGCTGAACTGGTGTTCTTCTCGGGCACGATGGACTGCGGCAAGTCGACGCTCGCGCTCCAGATGGACCACAACCACGCCGCCCGCGGCCGACAGGGGATCATCCTCACCCGTCACGACCGGGCCGGTGCGGCCACCATCTCCAGCCGGCTGGGCCTGCGTGCGGAGGCGGTCGAGGTCGCGGACGACTTCGACTTCCACGCCCATGTGGTGCACCGGCTCTCGGCCGGCGGCCGGGTGGACTACCTGATCTGCGACGAGGCCCAGTTCTTCGCCGCCGAGCAGGTCGACCAGCTGGCCCGGGTGGTGGACGAACTCGGCATCGACGTCTTCACGTTCGGGATCACCACGGACTTCCGGACCAGGCTCTTCCCCGGCTCGCAGCGGCTGATCGAGCTCGCCGACCGGGTCGAGGTGCTCCAGGTCGAGGCGCTCTGCTGGTGCGGCGCGCGGGCCACCCACAACGCCCGCACGGTGGGCGGCGTGATGGTGGTCGAGGGCGCCCAGGTCGTGATCGGCGACATCTCGGTGAGGGAGGACGAGGTCGGCTACGAGGTGCTCTGCCGCCGCCACCACCGCCGGCGGCTGACCGCCGCCACCGCCCGTGCCTCGGTGCTCTCCCCGGACGTGCTCCCGTTCGAGGAGCAGCAGGCCTGAGACCCGGGAAGCCCTTCTCAGGGCTCCAGGACCGAGAAGTGGCCGCCCTGCGGGTCGGCCAGCCGCGCGGCCCGGCCGCGCGCCGTCGGGTGCGGCTCCACCAGCACCCGGCCGCCGAGATCGACCGCCCGACGCGCCGTCAACCCGGCGTCCCGGACGGCGAAGTGGACCCGCCAGCGCGGCGGGTGCCCGCGCAGCTCGCTGCCGGGGCGCAGGCCCGCCACCGGCCGCCCGTCCACCAGCAGTGCGGACCCGCCGTCGGCGGCGGCGACCGGCCGCCCCAGCACCGTGCCGTAGAAGGCCGAGGCGCCCGCCTCGTCCGGGGTGAGCAGTTCGGCCCAGGCGGGCCCGCCGGGCTCGGGGCCGGCCTCCCGGCCGGTGTGCTCCTCGCCCTGCCAGAGGCCGAAGACCGCGCCGGACACGTCGGCCGCGATCGCCAGCCGCCCGGCCCGTTCGGCCTGGAGGGGGCCGACCGCGACCGTGCCGCCGCACTCGCGCACCAACTGGGCCGTCCGGTCGGCGCTGTCCACGGCGAAGTAGGTGGTCCACTGCACGGGGAAGCCCGTCACCGACGAGACGCCGAGCCCGGCCACCGGCTCCCCGGCAGACTCGGCCCGCACGTAGTCGCCGAGCTGGCCGGGGCCGGGCGTGTACGTCCAGCCGAGCAGCTCGCCGTAGAACGCCCGGGCGCCGGCCAGGTCGTCGGTCATCAGGCTGAACCAGCACGGTGTGCCCTGGGCCAGCCGGAGCTTCACCGCAGGCATGCGGGCCTCCTCCTCACGCGGCGGTCGGCGCACGGAGCGGCGCACGTGAGGGTGATGGTTCCACCCTGGCGCACGCCGAACCCCCGGGCCGCGCGGAAAGTCCGGCAAAGACCGGACAAAGAGCGGCGAGTTGGCGGTGCTGCGCGAGAATGGCCGGCATGACCACCTCTTACGACTCCCCGCTGGTTTCTGCGGCCAGTCTGAGCGAGGCGCTGGCCTCGTCCCGCCCGCCGGTCCTGCTCGACGTGCGCTGGCAGCTCGGCGGCCCGCCCGGTATCGAGGACTACGCGCTCGGCCACCTGCCCGGCGCGCACTTCGTCGCGCTGGACACCGACCTCGCTGCCCCGGCCGGCCCGCCCGGGCGCGGCGGCCGCCACCCGCTGCCGGACCCGGAGGAGTTCGGTGCCGCGCTGCGCCGCTTCGGGGTCCGCGCGGACCGGCCGGTCGTGGTGTACGACGGCGCCACCTCGATGGCAGCGGCGCGGGCCTGGTGGCTGCTGCGCTGGGCCGGCCATCCGGAGGTGCGGGTGCTGGACGGCGGCTTCGCGGCATGGCAGGCGGCCGGGCTGCCGGTGACCGCCGAGGTGCCGGCGCCGGAGGAGGGTGACTTCAAGCCGGTGCCGGGGCAGCTGCCGACGGTGGACGGCGACGGTGCCGCGGCCTGGGCGCGGAGCGGTCTGCTGCTGGACGCCCGGGCGGGGGAGCGTTACCGGGGCGAGACCGAGCCGATCGATCCGCGGGCCGGGCACGTTCCGGGTGCGGTCTCCGCGCCGACCACCGAGAACGTCGGTCCGGACGGGCGGTTCCGGCCGGCCGCCGAGCTCGCCGAGCGGTTCCGCGCGCTGGGCGCGGGGGAGCCGGAGATCGCGGTGTACTGCGGCTCGGGGGTGACGGCGGCGCACCAGATCCTGGCGCTGGCGGTGGCGGGTCTGCCGGCCACGCTGTACCCGGGTTCGTGGAGCGAGTGGTCGAGCGACGAGAGCCGGCCGGTGGCGGTCACCGACCAGCCGGGCTGAGCCGTACGCGGCGGGCGGGGCGGGGGACCTGCCCCCCGCCCCGCCCGCCGTACGCGTGGTGTTCCGTTACTCCTGTTTCTTGCGCCGGCTGCCGAAGACGATCTCGTCCCAGCTGGGCACGGTGGCCCGGCGCCCGGGGCGGACGCCGTCCGCCTCGGCCTGCCGGTCGGTCGTGCCGACGAGCCGCTCGCGGTGCGGGGCGACGGCGCGCGGCATCAGGATGTCCGCGTACGCCGAGCCGGCTCCGACGGCGGGCGCGGCCGCGGCGGCCGCCTCCTCGCTCTCCTCGGCGACCTCGGCCGGCACCGGCTCGATGGACGGCGGGGCGCCGACCGCGAGGTCGCCGCGGAAGGCGGGGACGACGTCGAGCAGGCTGGTCAGCGAGTCGCGGGACTCCGCGGTGGCCTCGCGGGCCTCGCGCACCTCGCGGCCGGACATGATGCGGTCGGCCGAGGGCCGGTCGATCATCGGGCGGGGCGGCCGGTCCTGGGGGAGCCGGGCGATCCGCGGGATGAACGGGAAGACCGACTCCTCCTCGCGCTCGACGTTCTCGCCGATCAGCGCGCGGGCCTCGTCGTCGTTGGGCTGGACCAGGCGCCGGGGCGGGTCGTAGGTCCAGGACGCGGAGCGGCCCTCGCCGTCGGCGCGGTAGGAGAGGATGACCTCCCACGTGCCGTCGTCGCGGCGCCAGGAGTCCCAGCGCTCGGTGTCCTTCTCGGCGCCGCGCAGCGCGAGCCGCTCGGCGACGGCCTCGCCGAGCTGCGGGCCGGGGGACTCGCCGTGCCGGCGGATCGCGGTCTTGCGGGCCCGCTCGGCCATGAAGGCGCGCTCGGCGAGCACCGGCCCCTCGAAGCGGCGGACCCGGTCGACGGAGATGCCGGCGGCCTGCGCGACCTCCTCGGCGGAGGCACCGGCTCGTATCCGCGCCTGGATGTCACGGGGGCGGAGGTGGCTCTCGACCTCGATCTCGATCTGGCCGAGGCGGGGGCGGTCGCCCCGGATGGCGGCGCGCAGCCGCTCGTCGATGGGGAGGGTGTACTCCGTGCTGTCGGCAGCCTTGAGCACCAGCCGTGTGCCGTCGTTGCTGACGGCCACAACCCGCAGTTCGGGCACGGTTACCTCCCGGGTGGTGCCTGCCGACGTCACCTGCGTCGCTGCTCCCGTACTGAGTGTGGCCTGCCCGCTCGCGACTGGCCACAACCTTGCTGAGTTCCCCGGCGTGTCGGGCTTACGCCCGGGCGCGCCGCTGTGGCACGGTTGCCTTTTTGCCACGCCATCCGTCGACGTCGCGCCTGGGTGTCCCGGCCGTCCTCGCACGAGCAGTGAACGCGACGATCCGGGACGGACGTCGCCGTGCGTGCCCGCTCCGTGGCTCTTCGTCAAGCTGCCGGTTGATGGGCAGTCGACAAGTCGACCCAGGGCTCAGGCTTTACGAACAGTACTCCATTCGTGGCATCCAAAGGGGCGGCTCGCCGCTCAAGTCTCCCGCGATTCACGGGAATCTCAAGAGCGCACTCCCCCAATGGCCGACGGCCGACCACGGAACGGTGATCATCTTCACATATATCTCCCGTCTGCAACCGCATTTTCGTCCCTTGTGTCCTTCTTTGGGCAAGATGGAGTGACTTGTTCGAAGGACAGTCGTACTGACGAGGGATGTCGATGCCGCAGCAGAAGGCCGCCGCCGAGGAGGAGGAGAAGGAAGGTCGCAGGCGAATTGATCTGAGTGTGGCTCAGGTCTCCGCCAGTGCACTCGCCGCCGTGGTGGGGGCGGTGCTCGCGTCCGAACTCGGCGTCTACGGCACCATTCTGGGCGCCGCGGTGGTGAGTGTCGGTGCGACCACGGGCAGTGCGGTCTTCCAACACCTCTTCAGACGCACCGGGGAGCAGCTGCGCGAGGCGGTGGAGCGGACCGGGCCCGGGGCGGAGGTGAACGCGCTGCGCCAGGTGCCGGCCGGAGCGGTGCCCGAGTCGGCCGGGGCGGTGTCCGGGCCGGCGGTCGCGGCGGGCTCCGCGACGGGGCGGCCGCGGATCTCCTCGGAGTGGAACGAGCCCCGGGTGGTGCGGGCGCGCCGGCGGTGGACGTGGAAGACCTTCGCGGCGGTGTCCGGCCTGGTGTTCGTGCTGGCCATGACGCCGATCGTCGCCTTCGAACTGGCCACCGGTCAGCCGGTGTCGGCGACGGTGCAGGGGGAGTCGGGCAGCGGCACCTCGTTCGGCGGCACGGTCGCCCCGAAGCCGTCGGGTCCCTCGGAGCGTTCGGACCGGCCGGATCCGTCCGGCCCGTCGAAGCCGGCCGGTGCTCCGGCCGGTGCCCCGTCGGGCGGCTCCGGTTCTTCCGGTGCTCCGTCGGGTGCTCCGTCGCCGGGCGGTGGCGGCTCGTCGCCGTCGGCCGGGCGGGGTGACGCCGCCCCGCCCTCGGCCGCTCCGAGCGGGAGCCCGAGTGCCGGTGGCTCCTCGCCGTCGGCGGGCGGGAGCCCGTCGCCGACCGCCGGTCCGACGGGCGGGGTGTCGCCGAGCGGTGGCGCGTCCAAACCGGCCGGCGGGTCGACCCCGCAGTCGCCGGCCCCGAGCGGGGCGGCCGCACCGGCCGCGTCCGCCGCCCCGGCGCCGACCGGGGGCTGACGCGACTCAGGCGCCCAGCACCCGGCGCAGGTAGTCGTTGCCGAAGACACGCTGCGGGTCGACCTCGTCCCGCAGCGTGGTGAAGTCGGCGAAGTGGGGGTAGACCCCGGCGAGGTAGCCGGCGTCGCGGGTGTGCAGCTTGCCCCAGTGCGGGCGGCCGCGGTGGGCCGTCATCAGCTTCTCCACCTCGGTGAAGTAGCCCTGCTCGGCGGAGCCCCGGTAGAGGTGTACGGCGATGTAGGCGCTGTCGCGGCCGTTGGCGGTGGAGAGCCAGAGGTCGTCGGCCGGCGCGAACCGCACCTCGACCGGGAAGCTGATCCGCCAGTCGGAGCGCTCGACCATGGCCTTCAGTTCGCGCAGCACCTCGCCGACGGCCTCGCGCGGCACCGCGTACTCCATCTCCGTGAAGCGGACCTTCCGCGGGCTGGTGTACACCTTGTACGCGGTGTCGGTGTAGCTGCGGTCCGACCAGGCGCGGCTGGCCAGTGACGCGATCGCGGGAACGGTGGCGGGGAAGCGCCGGCCGATCCGGCAGGCGCCCTCCCAGACGGTGTTCGAGAGGAAGTCGTCCTCCAGCCATTCCTTGAACCGGGGGAGCGGGGCGGCCGGGCCCTGGCTGCGGTTGTTCCGCTTGGTGGAGCAGCGGTCGGTGTGCGGGAACCAGTAGAACTCGAAGTGCTCGTTGACGGCGGTGAGATCGTCCAGCCGGTCGAGCACTTCGTCGAAGCGCATCGGCTGTTCGTGCGCGGTGAGCAGGAACGCCGGTTCGACCGCGAAGGTGAGTGCGGTGATCACGCCGAGGGCGCCGAGGCCGAGCCGGGCGCCCTGGAAGAGCCGCGGATTCTCGGTGGGGGAGCAGTGGCGGATGCTGCCGTCGGCGAGGACGATCTCCAGCGACCGGATCTGGGCGGCGAGCGAGCCGGAGTCCCGGCCGGTGCCGTGGGTGCCGGTGCTGGTCGCGCCGGCGACGGTCTGCACCTCGATGTCGCCCATGTTGGTGAGCGAGAGCCCGGCGGTGGTGAGCAGCCGGTTGAGCCGGGCCAGCGGGAGGCCGGCCTCGACGGTGACGGTGCCGGCCTCGCGGTCGACCGCCCGGACGGCGGTCATCGCGTGCGGGCGGACGAGGACGCCGTCGCCGGCCGAGGCGATCGAGGTGAAGGAATGGCCGGAACCGACCGCCTTGACGGTGCGGCCCTGGTCGGCGGCGCGCAGGATCTCCTTGGCCAGCTCCTCCGCGGTCCCGGGAGTGGCCACCCGGGACGGGTGGGCGCTCTGGTTGCCGGCCCAGTTGGTCCAGCGGGTGCGGGGTGCGGTACTGGCCTGGGGCATTGCGGTTGCCTCCTGCTCCGCGGCCGAACGGTGTCGGCTCGCTCCGGGGCGGCCGGCCCGCCCTGCGGTCTCCCTACCCGCGGGTAGGGCCACGGGTAGGGAGAGAGTAGTCAGTTCACCGTTCGAGGTCTACGGTCTGTCCGGCCGGCTCGGGGGCGCCGGGAGCGGCGATCCCGGACTGCAGGCGGCGCAGTCCGGCGAGGGCGACGAGGACGCCGAACGCCCCGGCGACCAGGGGCACCCAGTATCCGCCGGCCGCGCCGGCGGCGTCGACCACCCAGCCGCCGGCCGCGGAGCCGAACGCGACGCCGATTGCGAGCCCGGTGGTGGTCCAGGCCATGCCCTCGGTCAGCTGGGAGGCCGGGACGAGGCGTTCGACCAGGGCCATCGCGGAGATCAGGGTGGGGGAGATGGCGACGCCGGCGATCAGCAGGGCGGCACCGACGGCGAGCAGGCCGGTCATGCCCTGCACGGTCGAGGCGACCAGCAGGACCGGGATCATGCTGAGCGCCATCATCAGCACCCCGGCGAAGAAACGGTTCGCCAGCGAGCCCTTCGGCTTGAGGGTGCCGTAGACCATGCCGGCCAGGCCGGAGCCGAGCGCCCACACGGCGAGGACCGTGCCGGCGAGCCCCTCGTGGCCCTGGGCCTTGGCGAACGCGACGGTGACGATCTCGACCGAGCCGAAGATCGCGCCGGTGGCGATGAAGGTCAGCACCAGGACGACCAGGCCGCCGTTGCGGATGGCGCTGCTGCTGGTGTGGGCGGACGCCGGGTGGACCGGCGGTTCGGTGCGGCGCTGGGCGGTGAACAGGGCGATGCCGACGGTGAACGCGACGACGGCTGCGAGCACGCCGGACTCGGGGAAGGCGTTGGTGGCCAGACTGACGGCGACGATGGGGCCGACCATGAAGCAGAACTCGTCGACCACCGCTTCGAGGGAGTAGGCGGTGTGCAGCTTGGCCGGTTCGTCCCGGTAGAGGTGGGCCCAGCGGGCGCGGACCATCGCGCCGGCGCTGGGCATCACGCCCATGCCGACGGCGAACAGGAACAGCGTCCAGGCCGGTGCCTCGAAGTGTGCGCAGAGCAGCAGCCCGATCGCGGCGACCACGGTGAGCGCGGCGGCGGGGCGGGCGACCCTTCGCTGTCCGTGGCGGTCGATCAGCCAGGAGACCGCCGGGCCCAGCACGCCGGCGGCGATCGCCAGCGTGGCCGACACCGCGCCCGCCACGCCGAACGACCCCCTCTGCTCGGAGAGCATGGTCACGATGCCGATGCCGGTCATCGATATCGGCAGCCGGGCTATGAAGCCGGCGGACGAGAAGGCCAGACTGCCGGGGGCGGCGAAGATCTGGCGGTAGCTGGACAGCACGGGGGAGCTCCGCGGGGGTAAGGAACGAGGCTGATCAACACAGCTTACGTACCTTGGCAATCGGTATTTTCCGGACACCTCACGCGGCCCTGTCCGCGCGGTCCGGCCCCTCAATGGCAGGATCGGTCCCATGTCCGACGTGCGCAATCCCTCGCCCTCCGGCGCCGCTCCGGTCGCGGCCCCGCCGTACGACGCCCTGCTGCTGCTCTCCTTCGGCGGGCCCGAGGCCCCGGAGGACGTGGTGCCCTTCCTGGAGAACGTCACCCGGGGCCGGGGCATCCCCAAGGAGCGGCTCAAGGAGGTGGGCAAGCACTACTTCATGTTCGGCGGTGTGAGCCCGATCAACGAGCAGAACCGGGAACTGCTGGCCGCGCTGCGCAAGGACTTCGCCGAGCACGGCCTGGACCTGCCGGTCTACTGGGGGAACCGCAACTGGGCGCCGTACCTGGTCGACACCCTGCGGGAGATCGCCGCCGACGGGCACCGCCGCGTCGCCGTCCTCGCCACCAGCGCCTACGCCGGCTACTCCGGCTGCCGCCAGTACCGGGAGAACCTCGCCGACGCGCTGGCGACGCTCGCAGAGGAGGGGCTGCCCGCCCTGCGGGTCGACAAGCTGCGCCACTTCTACAACCACCCCGGCTTCGTCGAGCCGATGATCGACGCCACCATGGCCGCCCTGGAGGGGCTGCCCGCGGAGGTCCGGGACGGCGCCCGGCTGGCGTTCACCACCCACTCCGTCCCGGAGACCATGGCGGAGAGCTCCGGCGACCCGGAGGACCCGGCCCGCGGCCGGCCCGGCGGCGCCTACGTCGCCCAGCACCTGGACGTCGCCCAACTGATCGCCGCGGCCGTCGCGGAACGCACCGGCGTCGCCGGCCGCCGCTGCGAGCTGGTGTTCCAGAGCCGCAGCGGCGCCCCGCACATCCCGTGGCTGGAGCCCGACATCTGCGACCACCTGGAGGCGGAGCACGCCGACGGCGCGCCCGCCGTGGTGATGGTCCCGATCGGCTTCGTCTCCGACCACATGGAGGTCAAGTACGACCTGGACACCGAGGCGGTGGCGAAGGCCACCGAGCTCGGCCTGCCGGTCGCCCGCGCCGCCACCGTCGGCGCCGACCCGCGGTTCACCGCCGCGGTGCGCGAGCTCGTCCTGGAGCGGGCCGCCGCCGAGCGCGGCGAGGCCGTGACCCGGTGCGCCGTCGGGAGGCGCGGTCCCAGCCACGACGTCTGCGCGGTGGCCTGCTGCCCCAACCCGCGCGCCCCGCGCCCGGCCGTCGCCGAGCGCTGACGACCCCGTTCGAGCCGACGACCCCGTCCCGAGGAGGACCCCGTGCCCAGCCCCGAACTGCTCGACGAACTGCTCGACGTCGCCCTGGACGCCGCCCGGCAGGCGGGCACCCTGCTGCGCGACGGCCGGCCCGCCGACCTGGGCGTGGCGGGGACCAAGAGCAGCCCGGTCGACGTGGTCACCGAGATGGACCTCGCCTCCGAGAAGCTGATCGTCGAGCTGATCGGCGACCGCCGCCCGGCGGACGGCTACCTCGGCGAGGAGGGCGCCGAGCGGCCCGGCACCAGCGGGGTCCGGTGGGTCGTCGACCCGCTCGACGGCACCGTCAACTACCTGTACGGGCTGCCCTCCTGGGCCGTCAGCGTGGCCGCCGAGATCGACGGCCGGGCGGTCGTCGGCGTGGTGTACGCGCCGGCCCGCGGGGAGCTGTTCCAGGCGGTCCTCGGCCGCGGAGCCCTCCTGGACGGCCGTCCGGTCGCGGCCCGCCAGGCCCCGCCGTGGGGCCAGGCGCTGATCGCCACCGGCTTCAACTACGTCCGCGAGGTACGGGTCCGGCAGGCCGCGATCCTGCTCGCGCTGATGCCGGAGGTCCGCGACATCCGCCGGGGCGGGGCCGCCGCCGTCGACCTGTGCGACGTGGCCGCGGGCCGCCTGGACGGCTACTACGAGCGCGGGCTCGCCCCCTGGGACCGCGCCGCGGGCTGCCTGATCGCCGCCGAGGCCGGCGCCCTGGTCGGCGGCCGCCCGGGGCACGGCCCCGACGGCGACCTCACCGTCGCGGCCGCGCCCGGCGTCTACGAGCCGCTCCAGGAGCGCCTGGCCGAGCTCCGCGCCTGGGCGGACTGACGTCACCGCGGGGCACTCGTCACCGAGTGCCCCGCGGGCGAACGAAGAGCCCTGGCATACGGGGGATGCCAGGGCTTGGGATCTCGCACGGCCCCCACAGGGCCGCTGGTGCCGGAGGACCGGCGTCGGGTCGGGCGGGTCGGGCGGTTCAGGCCGCGGTGCGGTGGCGCTCCAGCACCGTGTCGACGCCGTGTTCGGCGGCGAGCCGGCGGAGATCGTCCAGCTCGGACTGCTCCACCTCGGCCAGGAACTCGTCCCCGGCCTCGATCGCGCGGTGCAGATCCTGCTCGGCATTGGCTATGCGCTGCAGGATTCCGGCGGTGAAGGCGTCCATACGGGCCCCCTTACTGTGTCGGACGTGCACGTTGTGCGTCCCCCGCCCCAGGGTCGTGGTGGCCAGCGGAAGCGCCCGGTCCGGTCGGTGGTGAGCTCCGGACGGGCGCGGAGACGGCCCTCGGCCGCGCTCCCGGTGACGCCCCAACCCCAGGGCCGGCGCGGATGAACGCACGGCGGGTGGGTGCGATCGGCCAACAGCCAGATCGCGGGTGTGCACCTGTCCTCCCCGCCCCCGGCCCGGGGAAACCTCCCACCGCGAGAAAGTTGCCTGTGTCACAGGCCAAGCGGAGTGCTCCGGGTGCGAATCGCGCCCCGGGCGGTGATCACGGCGGTCGGCGCCCGCCCGGCGCCCCTGCCTCCGGGGCAGCTTATCGCTGCTTTACCGCGGGACCAGGCAGGATGGAGGCACCGTCGGAGCCGTGCGTCCGCTTCCGGGGCCGGCCTGGAGAAGGGACAACGACCGTGCGGGTTCTCGTCGTCGAGGACGAGCAGCTGCTCGCCGAGGCCGTCGCGACCGGCCTGCGCCGCGAGGCGATGGCCGTCGACGTGGTGTACGACGGGGAGGCCGCGCTCCAGCGCATCGCGGTCAACGACTACGACGTGGTGGTCCTCGACCGGGACCTGCCGCTGGTCCACGGGGACGACGTCTGCCGCAGCGTGGTCGAGCAGGGCCTGGCCACCCGCGTGATCATGCTGACCGCCTCAGGTGACATCAGCGACCGGGTCGAGGGCCTGGAGATCGGCGCCGACGACTACCTCCCGAAGCCGTTCGCCTTCAGCGAGCTGGTCGCCCGGGTCAGGGCGCTGGGCCGCCGCGCGACCGTCCCGCTGCCGCCGGTGCTGGAGCGCGCCGGCATCTCGCTCGACCCCGGCCGCCGCGAGGTGATCCGCGACGGGCGGACCGTCCAGCTGGCCCCCAAGGAGTTCGCCGTCCTGGAGGTGCTGATGCGGGCCGGCGGTGCCGTCGTCTCCGCCGAGCAACTGCTGGAGAAGGCCTGGGACGAGCACACCGACCCGTTCACCAACGTCGTCCGGGTCACCGTGATGACGCTGCGCCGCAAGCTCGGCGACCCGCCGGTGATCGTCACCGTCCCCGGTTCCGGCTACCGGATCTGACCCCTCCGGCCACCGCGCCGGACCCACCGCGCCCGCCGCCCGGCGGACGCCCCGAGAGGAACACCATGACCACCCCGCCCCCGGCCGGCGGGCCCTCCGGCGCGCCCGCCGGCGGCTCGCGCGCCGTCCCGCCCAAGCCCGCCCCGCCCAAGCCCGCCCCGCCGAAGCCGGTCCCGCCCAAGCCCGCGCACCTGCCGCGGGTTCCCCGGCTGCACTCCGCGTCACGCGAGACCTACGTCCCCGGTGACGGCATGCTCGCCTGGCTGCCGTTCCGCCCCACCATCCGGATGCGGCTCACCCTGCTCTACGGCGGGATGTTCCTGATGGCCGGGGTGGTGCTGCTGCTCCTGATGTACTTCTTCGTCCGGCAGGCCCTGCACGACGTCGCGCCGCCGTCCTTCGTGTTCGGCAAGGACATCACCGTCAACGGTGTGCCGATGACCAGCGAGCAGTTCAACCAGTACCTCGCCAACCGGCACGACCTGGCGTCCAACTCGGCCCTCAACACCCTGCTGCGCAAGTCCCTCACGGTGCTGGTCTGCCTGGCCGTGATCGCCTTCGTGGCCGGCTACGCGATGGCCGGCCGGGTGCTGCGCCCGCTCGGGCGGATCACCCGCACCGCCCGCGAGGTGGCCTCCTCCGACCTGCACCGCAGGATCGAGCTGGACGGGCCGGACGACGAGCTCAAGGAGCTCGCCGACACCTTCGACGACATGCTGGACCGGCTCGACCGCTCCTTCGACTCCCAGCGCCGCTTCGTCGCCAACGCCTCGCACGAGCTGCGCACCCCGCTGGCGATCAACCGCACCCTGCTGGAGGTCCAGCTCTCCGACCCCGCCGCCTCGCCCGACCTCCAGCAGCTCGGCAAGACCCTGCTGGCCACCAACGAGCGCAGCGAGCAGCTGGTCGAGGGCCTGCTGCTGCTCGCCCGCAGCGAGAACGAGCTGACCGACCGCCGCGCGGTGGAGCTCTCCGAGGTGGCCACCCGGGCGCTGGAGCAGACCCGGGCCGAGGCCGGCAAGCGCGAGGTGGAGCTGCGCTCCGAACCCGGCCCGGCCGTGGTCGCCGGCAACGGCGTGCTGCTGGAGCGCCTCGCGCTCAACCTGCTGCAGAACGCCGTGCGCTACAACACCGCCGGCGGCTGGGTGGAGATCACCACCGCCGCGGTGCCCGGCGGCGGGGGCGAGCTGGTGGTGTCCAACACCGGCCCGGTCGTCCCCGGCTACGAACTGGAGCACATCTTCGAGCCGTTCCGCCGGGTGAAGGGCGCCGACCGGACCCGCAGCGACAAGGGGGTCGGTCTCGGCCTCTCCATCGTCCGCTCGGTGGTCCGCGCGCACGGAGGCACCGTCGAGGCCACTCCGCGCGCCGGTGGCGGCCTCACCATGCGGGTGCGTATCCCGGGAGCCTGACCGCCTCCGCAGGGCCCTCCTCGGCCCGTTACGCCGTCCGGGTGCGCCGCGCTCCGTGCGCCGACCGGTTCCGCCGCCCCCGTCAGGCCTGTCAAGACGACATAAGGCCTGGCGGGGGCGGCTTGTCATTTCCGGTCCGGGCAACTTACGGTGTCGTAACCTACGCAACCGTAAGTGCGTCCCGACAGAGCGCCTCCCGCGCCCGCCCCCAACGCGCCCGTCCCCGTGCGTGCCGTACCCCAGGAGCAAGACTCGTGACCATCGCCCCCGTGCAGCGCACCGCCTCGCTCGGTTCGAGCGCCTGGACCGACGCGCGACTGATCATGGCCCTCGAAGAGGTGGTGGAGAAGGAGCTCAACCGCCACCTGAAGGTCGCCAAGGACTGGATGCCGCACGAGTTCGTCCCGTGGAGCCAGGGCCGCGACTTCGACGGCGTGCTGGGCGGCGAGGCCTGGTCGGTGGAGCAGTCCAAGGTCACCCCGCTCGGGCGGATCTCGCTCGTGGTCAACCTGCTGACCGAGGACAACCTCCCCAGCTACCACCACGAGATCGCCACCATGTTCGGCCGCGAGGGCGCCTGGGGCACCTGGGTGCACCGCTGGACCGCGGAGGAGGGCCGGCACGGCATAGCCATCCGGGACTACCTGCTCGCCACCCGCGCCGTCGACCCGAACGAGCTGGAGCGGGCCCGGATGGCCCACATGTCGGAGGGCTTCGAGTCCGACAACTCGCACAGCATGCTGCAGTCGGTCGCCTACGTGGCCTTCCAGGAGCTCGCCACCCGCATCTCGCACCGCAACACCGGGCACTTCGCCGGCGACCCGCTCTGCGACCAGCTGCTCGCGAAGATCGCCAACGACGAGAACCTGCACATGGTCTTCTACCGGAACCTGCTGAAGGCCGCCCTGGAGATCGCCCCCGACCAGGCCATGCGCGCCATCGCCGACGTGGTCACCGACTTCCGGATGCCCGGCCACGGCATCCCCGGCTTCGAGCGGGCCGCCGCCCAGATCGCCATCGGCGGCGTCTACAACCTGCGCATCCACCACGACGACGTGCTGCAGCCGGTGCTGCGCCACCTCAAGGTGATGGAGGTCGCCGACCTGGGGCCGACGGGTCAGCAGGCCCAGGACGAGCTCGGCGTCTTCCTCGGCGGCCTGGACGCGCAGGCGCGCAAGTTCGAGGAGCGGCAGGCCGCCCTGCTGGCCCGCCGCGCCGCGCGGGCCGGCGCCCAGTAGCGGGCCCCGACGGCAGCGGTCGGACGGGCCCCGGGCGGGCCCGTCGTCGGCCCTGACCGCAGGAGCGGCCGGACACGAACCGCGGGGTGTCGCGGGCTCGGGATCCGGCTGTTCCGCTTGGGGGGATTTTCCGTGGTTTGCCCCGGAAGATTCGGAACGTGACCAAGGTCACACCGTGTCGCTCCACGAGTCGGCCCGACCTCGGAGCGTGATCATGGTGGATGGCCCCCAGGTTGCCGTGCGTGAGGGAAACCCGGGTCGGCCCCACCGGGGTGGATTGACGCTCCGTGCTGGTGGGCAAGGGAATTGGCAGACGTCGGCGCGGCCGGCGATCACTGTGCGTGTCCGACGGGCGGGCCTCGCTGCCGGGTGACGATGGCCCAGCGTGAGGCCCCCCGAGCCCGAGCGGATCACCCCAACGGACCCCTGGCTGAGTGTCGATTGAGTAACAGGGCTTGAAGTAAGGCAAAATCTCCGCCTCGGGTCGGGCACAAGACCGACCCCCCATGCGTTACGTGCGCTGGAGATACCGCACACCGCACAACCCGGAGGGGGAGAGCGAACAATGGCAACGGACTACGACACCCCACGCAAGACCGATGACGACCTCAACGAGGACAGCATCGAGGAACTGAAGGCTCGACGGAACGAGAAGACCGGCAGCTCGGTCGACGTCGACGAGTTCGAGGCGGCCGAAGGCCTGGAGCTCCCGGGCGCCGACCTCTCGAACGAGGAGCTCTCCGTCCGGGTGCTGCCGCGCCAGGCCGACGAGTTCACCTGCATGAGCTGCTTCCTGGTGCACCACCGCAGCCAGCTGTACAGCGAGAAGAACGGCAACCCGATCTGCCGGGACTGCGGCGCCTGAGCACGAGGGCGGCCATGGTCCGGTCCTCGCGGCCTGCCGCGAGACCGGCACACCGCCCCTTCCGGCCCCGGGCAGCGGGGCCGGACGGCAGTTTCGGCGGCCGTCGAGGCGGACGCACCAGCAGTACGGAGTCGGGTAGTACCGGCGCAGTACCGGGTCTCGCACCGGGTGCCCCTTCGGGCGGCACCCCGGGCGCTACCGGAATCGAAGGGACGGTCCCGCACCGCGGAACCGTCCCTTTCCGTTTTCCGGTTGTCCGGCCCCCGGCCGGTGTCGCGCGGGCCCGCCGGTCGCGCGGGCCGTGCGCTCAGGTGCGGGCGCCGCGCCGGGCCTCCTCCAGCGCCTCGGCCAGCTTCATCGGCGAACGGGTGGAGAGATAGAGGTACGGCGTGGGGTCGGCCGGATCGCTGACCTCGACCCGCAGGGCGGTCGGCACGTAGCTGCGCAGCAGCATGAAGGCGCGCGGGTCGGACTTCGGCCCGCGCCAGGCCACCGCCTCGGCGGGGCTCAGCGGGTGCGCGGAGCCGAGGGCGTCGACCGGGATCCGGGCCTGGCCCGCGACCAGCGAGCCCTGCACCACGCGGATCCGGGCGGAGCCGTAGCTGCTGATCGCGGCCGCGCCGGCGGCGATGCCGACCACCAGCCCGACCAGTGCGCCCACGGCGGTGAGACGCAGCATGATCAACGCGAGCGTGAGCCCGATCGCGACCGGGAGCAACCACCAGGAGCGCGGCACGGTGAGGCGTTCGTCGTACATGACCCCATTGTGGGCGCCGTTACGGCCGGCCCGGGACGCCACCCCCGGAACCAAGCCACCTACCGGTCGGTAGGGTTGTCCGCCGTGACCGGTTCCATATCCCCCACCGCCCCCACCGCGCAGCCGGCGCCGACCCAGCCGCTGTCGCCGACCATGCCCCCGCCGGACGCCGTGCTGCCGTCTCGCGCCCCGGAGGCCCCCGCGCCGGGCACCAGGCTCGGCTCGCACTACGAGCACTGCTTCGGCTGCGGGCCGCAGCACCCCGGCGGTCTCCGGATCGACGCCGTCGCCGGGGAGGGTCTCGACGTCACCGCCGAGCTCACCGTGCGCTCGGAGCACCAGGGCGGCCCCGGCCTCGCCCACGGCGGCCTGCTCACCACCGCGATGGACGAGACGCTCGGCACGCTGAACTGGCTGCTGCACGCCCCGGCCGTCACCGGCCGGCTGGAGACCGACTTCCTCTGCCCCGTCCCGGTCGGCTCGGTGCTGCACCTGCGCGCCTGGGTCACCGGTGTGCACGGCCGCAAGATCTACAGCGCCGGCGAGGCGCGGATCGGCGGGCCGGACGGTCCGGTCGCCGTGCGCGCGCAGGCACTCTTCATCCAGGTGAAGCTGGAACACTTCACCAAGCACGGTCGTCCCGAGGACATCGACAAGGTCCTCGACGACCCGGATCTGATGAAGCGCGCCCGAGCCTTTGAGGTGAATCCTTGAGTAGCACCGCCCGTCCGCCGGTGGACGTCCTGATCAGGCGAATCGACCCCGAGCTGCCGCTCCCCGAGTACGCGCAGCCCGGCGACGCGGGGGCCGACCTGCGCACCACCGTCGACGCCGAGCTGGCCCCCGGTGAGCGGGTCGTCCTGCCCACCGGTGTGGCCATCGCGTTGCCCGACGGCTACGCGGCGTTCGTCCACCCCCGCTCCGGGCTCGCAGCTCGTTGCGGAGTTGCTCTGGTGAACGCCCCGGGGACGGTCGACGCCGGGTACCGTGGAGAGATCAAGGTGATCGTCGTCAACTTGGATCCGCGCGAGGCAGTGACCTTCCGCCGAGGGGACCGGATCGCCCAGCTGGTCATCCAGCAGGTCGAGAAGGCCCGCTTCCACGAGGTGGCGGAGCTGCCCGGGTCGGCACGCGCCGAGGGCGGGTTCGGGTCGACCGGCGGCCACGCCGCGGTCTAGGCTGCCCGCGGCCTCGCAGGAAGCCGAGCAGGTATTCGCATCGGTCTTGGACCGGGAAGGACAGTGACCGTGTTCCGTCGTCGCCAGAAGAGCGAGGACGCTGTCGAGCAGCTCGCCGACGACGCCATCAGCGCCGACGAGACGGCCGATGACGTCGAAGGTTCCGCCGAGAGCGAGAACGTGACCGAGCTGGACCCGGCGGACCGGGTCGGGCTGCCGCCCGCCCCGCGCCCGGACGGTCCGTGGGACTACTCCGAGCTGGAGAAGCCGGAGGAGGGTCGGGTGGACCTCGGGGGCCTGCTGGTCCCCGGTGTCGAGGGCATGGAACTGCGCGTCGAGGTGGCCGGCGACGCGATCGTGGCCGCGACGCTCGTCCTCGGCAACAGCGCCATCCAGCTCCAGGCCTTCGCGGCCCCCAAGTCGGAGGGCATCTGGGGCGAGGTCCGCGAGGAGATCGCCAACGGCATCACCTCGCAGGGCGGCCTCGTCGAGGAGGAGGAGGGCCCGCTGGGCTGGCACCTCCGCGCCCAGGTCCCCGTGCAGCTGCCGGACGGCACCCAGGGTGTCCAGCTGGTGCGCTTCGTCGGCTGCGACGGCCCGCGCTGGTTCCTCCGCGGAGTGATCTCCGGCCAGGCCGCCGTGCAGCCGGAGATGGCCGGAATCCTGGAGCAGGTCTTCCAGCAGACGGTCGTCGTCCGCGGCGAGAGCCCGATGGCGCCGCGCGACCCGATCGTGCTGAAGCTCCCCGAGGACGCCCAGATGGTCGCCGACGGTGGCGGCTCCGCTGCCGCCGGCGAGGGCGACGCCCGTTTCGGTGGCACCTCGCTGGACCCGTTCGCCCGCGGCCCGGAGATCACCGAGGTCCGCTGAGCGACAGCTCGTTGCGTGCGGCTCGCCCCCGTCCGGACACCCGGGCGGGGGCGATTTGCATGTGGCGGGTCGATCCCCGTACAGTTCCGGAGTCGCCGCGAGAGAGCGGGGACAAGCGGAAAGCGAAGTCGGGCGAATGAAACTCCGGAAAACGGAGCGGAAAACGTCTGATAAGCTGGAAACACGAAAGAACGAAGCGCCCGGAGGGCCGGTGTGAAAGCCGCCTGAA